>JAJCXP010000152.1 GCA_029263375.1 Acidobacteriota bacterium
GAGCGCGTCGGCCAAGATAAGATACTCGAGGACCAATAGCCTAGTAGCCAGTCATGACGGTCGATAGGAGCGCAGTGCAGACCCCTTCCCTGGACGAGTCGAACCCGGCCTTCCGCGAGCTCCTCGAAGACTTCCGGGGCGGCCTCGAAGGAGCGCTTCACGCCTGGCTTTCCGGCAAGCAGGCGGAGCTGACCGCCGAAGCTCCGGCTTCGCGCGAGCTGGTGTCGCGGCTCGACCAGTACGTGCAGCGCGGCGGCAAGCGGCTGCGGCCGGCGCTGCTCTACTACGCCTACCGCGCTTGCGGCGGCGGCGACCGGGAGCTGGTGATGCCGGCCGCGCTGGCGGTCGAGCTGCTGCACACCTATCTGCTGATCCACGACGACATCATGGACCGCGCGCCCACCCGCCGCGGCCAGCCGACCGCTCATCTGGTGTTTCGCGACGAGCATCGTGAGCGCGGATGGCACGGCAGCGCGGAGCATCACGGCGAGTCGTCGGCGATCCTGCTCGGCGACCTTGCCCACTGCTACGCCGACGAGTTGCTCAGCGACTCGACCTCGCTGCTCGAGGCCCGAGCGGCGGGCGCCTCCGCGCGGGTGCGCAGCTGCTACGCGACGATGTGCCAGGAGGTGATCACCGGGCAGTACCTGGAGTTCACCGCCGGCCAGCGGCCGAACCTGACCGACGATGATCTTCTCCAGATCCTGAGAATGAAGTCGGGTCGCTACAGCGTCGAACGGCCGATCCAACTCGGTGCGCTGCTGGCTCAGACCTCCGACGCCGTACTGACCGGGCTCTCCGAGTTCGGTCTGCTGCTCGGCGAGGCGTTCCAGCTGCACGACGACCTGCTGGGCGTGTTCGGCGATGTCTCGACGGTCGGCAAGCCGGTAGGCGGCGACCTGATCGAAGGGAAATTCACTCTGCTGGTTCACTACGCGCTGGCGGCCGCCGGCGACGAGGACGCGCGGTGGCTACGCGCCGCGCTCGGCAATGCCGACCTGAGCGTCGACGAGATCGGCCGTGCAACCGAGCTGATCCGCCGCACCGGCGCCGAGCGGCGGGTGGCCGAGATGGTCGAGACGCGCCATAGCCAGGCGGCCGAGATCCTCGATCGCCTGGAGCTCGACCGGGAGGGCAAGAGCTTTCTTGCCGGCGTCGTCGACTACCTGAGGGAACGGACGCTGTGAGTTCGCTCGAGACACAACGCGATCGCAAGGCCGAGCACATCGAACTGGCGCTCGACGAGCGAATCCAGCTGCGCGCCCACTTTTTCGAGGAGTACTACTTCGATCACGAGGCGCTGCCCGAGATCGACCTCGACGAGATCGACCTCTCGGTCGACTTCCTGGGCAAGCGGCTGCAGGCGCCGTTGCTGATCTCGTGCATGACCGGCGGCACCGAGGACGCGCTGCGGATCAACCGCAATCTCGCGGCAGCCGCCGAGGAGTGCGGCATCGCGATCGGCGTAGGCTCCCAGCGCAAGGCGATCGAGGATCCGTCCATGGTGCCGAGCTTCCAGGTGCGCGACGTGGCGCCGACCGCGCCGCTGCTCGCTAACCTCGGTGCAGTACAGCTCAACTACGGCTTCGGCATCGACGAGTGCCGCGCGGCGGTGGCGATGATCGACGCCGATGCGCTGGTTTTTCATCTGAACCCGCTCCAGGAGGCGATCCAGCCCGAGGGGCAGTGCGACTTCCGCAATCTGATCGCCCAGATGGGCGCCATCACCGAGCAGCTCGAGGTGCCGGTGATCGTCAAGGAGATCGGTTGCGGCATCGCCGGCGCGACCGCCCGGCGACTCAAGGACGTCGGCATCGACATTGTCGACACCGCGGGTCTCGGCGGCACCAGCTGGGCGCGGATCGAAGCGCGCCGCGCCTCCGACGTCGAGATCGGCGAGCTGTTCGCCAACTGGGGAGTCGCGACGCCGCGCTCGATCCGCGAGCTGCGCGAGATTCCCGGCCTGACCGTTATCGGTAGCGGCGGTGTGCGCTCGGGGCTCGACGTGGCCAAGGCGATCGCCCTCGGCGCGGACCTGGTCGGGCTGGCGCAACCCTTCCTGGAAGCCGCGAACGTGAACGTCGAGCTGACGGTGGAGAAGTGCCGCCGCACACTCCGAGAGTTGAAGATCGCGATGTTCTGCGCCGGCGCGATCGATCTACCCGCCCTGCAGCGAACCGAGCTGCGCCGGCGAGCGAGAGGATGAGCCGATGGATCCGATGAACGACACCACCGACAACCTGGACGCGCTGGTCGATGACCTGGTCGCCGGCCGCCGCCGTTTTCACGAGCTCACTTCGTTGTCGCCCGAAGACGCGGCGACCGCGCGCCGGCGGACGCTCGCGCGCCTCAAGGGCTCGTCCCTGGACCACATCGGCAGCTACTCGCTGGATGCCGCGCGCGCTTCGAGCCGCCACTGCGAGAACTTCATGGGCGTGGCTCAGGTGCCGATGGGGATCACCGGGCCGATCAAGATTCAGGGCGAGCACGTCGACGGCGAAGAGGAGATCTACGTGCCGCTCGCGACCACCGAGGGTGCGCTGATCGCGAGCATCAGCCGTGGATGCAGAGCGCTGCGCGAGGCGGGGGGCGCGGTCGTGCGTGTCGACGACGTCGGGATGACGCGGGCGCCGGTCTTCCGGACGACGGGCATCGAAGAGACCCAGCGGTTCATCTCCTGGGTGGCCGAGCACGAGGATGAGATTCGCGCGGTGGTCGAGGGCACCAGCCGCTTTCTCAAGCTCCACGACATCCGGCCGCAGGCGTTCGGCTCGTCGGTCTACCTGCGGTTCAAGTTCGCCTCCGGCGACGCGATGGGCATGAACATGGCGACCATCGCCTGTGATCGAGCCGTACACGAACTGATCCAGCCCGAGACCGGCGTCACCTGTGTCGCGCTCTCGGGCAACTTCTGCGTCGACAAGAAGCCGTCGGCGATCAACTTCCTCGAAGGCCGCGGCAAGCGCGTGTTCGCCGAGGTGGTGCTCGACGGCAATCTCCTGCGCAACTGCCTGAAGACCAACGCCGCCTCGCTGGTCGAGGTGCAGTACCGCAAGAACATGCTCGGCTCGATCGCCGCCGGGGCGATGGGCTTCAACGCGCACTACGCCAATGTGCTGGCGGCACTCTTCATCGCCACCGGTCAGGATCTGGCGCAGGTCGCGGAAGGGGCGATGGGGGTCACCTGCGTCGAGGCGCGGGGACCGGAAGGCGTGTATGTCTCGGTCTTCATGCCCGACCTGCCGCTCGGGGCGATCGGCGGCG
>JAJCXP010000153.1 GCA_029263375.1 Acidobacteriota bacterium
GAGAAGCACTTCCTGAGCTGGGTGACCGACTCGGTCACCGGCATCCCCGACCCGCGCGACGAAGTGATCTTCCGCGAAGGTCCGATCGACGCTTCCGACGCCCCCGGCTAGCCACAGCGCGAGGACGTCGTGCCGGTTCCGCCGAGGTCGATCTAGACGGCGTCGAGCGCCTGAGTCAGATCCGCAATCAGGTCGTCGACGTCCTCGAGTCCTACCGACACCCGCACCAGCCCGTCAGTGATCCCGAGCTCGGCGCGCCTGTCCGCCGGCACCGACGCGTGGGTCATGGTCGCCGGCTGTGAAATGAGGGTCTCGACGCCTCCCAGGCTCTCCGCCAGGGTCAGGACCCGCAGCCGATCGAGGAATGTCTTGGCCCCGGCATGACTCCCCAGGTCGAACGAGATGAGAGCGCCGAAACCGGTCGCCTGACGCTGCTGAAGCTCGCGACCGGGGTGGTCGGGCAGGCCAGGGTAGAGCACGCGGACGACCTTGTCGTGGGCGTTCAGGAACTCCGCGACCTTGCGGCCGCTCGCTTCGTGCCGCTCCATGCGCACCGCGAGAGTCTTGATGCCGCGCAGGATCAGGAAGCTGTCGAACGGTCCCAGGACTGCGCCGGCCGATTTCTGCACGAACGCGAACCACTCGGCCTCCTTCTCGCGAGCGGTCACCAGAAGCCCGCCGAGAGCGTCGCTGTGTCCGTTCAGGAACTTGGTCGCCGAGTGCATGACGATGTCGGCGCCCAACGCGAGCGGGCGCTGGAAGTAGGGCGACATGAAGGTGTTGTCGACCGCCAACAGGGCGTCGTGGGCATGGGCCAACTCGGCGGCGGCGGCGATGTCCGAGACCCCCATCATCGGGTTGGTCGGCGTTTCGAGAAACACGAGGCGCGTGCTGTCGGTCATGGCCGCTTCGATATTCGCGACGTCGGTCGTGTCGACCCAGGAGAACGACAGGTTGTAGCGCTCGAGGATCTGAGTGAAGAAGCGGTAGGTGCCGCCGTAGACGTTGTGCGAAGCGATGACGTGATCGCCCGCCTTGACCAGGGTGAGGATCGCCGAGATCGCCGCCATGCCGGAGGAGAAGGCGTGCCCGGATACGCCGCCTTCGAGCGACGCCACGTTGGCTTCGAGGGCGCTGCGGGTCGGGTTCTGGACGCGTGCGTACTCGAAGCCCTTGTGCTTGCCGAGCTCGTCCATCGCGTAGGTCGAGGTCTGGTAGATCGGCACTGAGACCGAGCCGGTGGTCGGGTCGGGGGGCTGGCCGGCGTGGACCGCACGCGTCGAGAAGCCGAGGTTCTTGCTATCGCCTTTCAAAAGGAATCTCCCTGGAGTCGAAGTCTGAGTCGGGCGGCCTCTCTAATACGGGACCGGGCCGAGGCGGGATTCTATGTCATCCATGCCGGTTCTCACTGCCAGCCAGAAGCATGCCGCATGCCGGACCCGGCGGCTGGGCGATCCGCGGTCGGTCCCTGCCGAGGGTGCCCCGCACGGGTATCATGCGCGCCATGACCGAAGAGACCTTCTCGCCGATTCGCTGGACCGACAAGGGGCTCGAGCTGCTGGATCAGACCCAGCTGCCGAGGGAGGAAGTCTGGCTGCGCTGCCGCACGCCGGAGGACGTGTCCGCCGCGATCTACCGACTGTCGGTGCGTGGAGCGCCGGCGATCGGAGTCTCGGCCGCGTACGGACTGGTCGTCGGCCTACAGTCGAAACCGCCGGGACAGGAGATTCGAGCTCGCTTCGCCGAGGTCGCCGAGCTGCTCGGTGGCACCCGACCGACCGCGGTGAATCTGCGCTGGGCGATCAAGCGCGGGCAGAAGGTCTTCGACGACAACGTCGACGCCGGCGAGGACGCCGTGATCGCGGCGCTGCTCGAGTGGGCCAAGGCGGTGCACGCGGCCGACATCCAGTCGTGCCGGCAGATGGGCGCCTTCGGTGCCGAACTGTTCAGCTCGAACGACCGGGTCCTGACCCATTGCAACACCGGCGCCCTCGCCACCGGCGGCTACGGCACCGCGCTCGGCGTGATCACCGCGTCCCACGGCCAGGGGAAGATCTCGCAGGTCTGGGTCGACGAGACCCGACCACTGCTGCAGGGCGCCCGGCTCACGGCCTGGGAGCTCGAGCGGCTCGAGATTCCCTACAAGCTGGTGACCGACTCGAGTGTCGGCGCCCTGATGTCGCGCGGCCTGGTCGATCGTGTCGTCCTGGGCGCCGACCGGATCGCCGCCAACGGCGACGTCGCCAATAAGATCGGCACCTACACGGTGGCGGTCATGGCCAACCGCCACGACGTGCCGTTCTACGTCGCGGCGCCGCTGTCGACGATCGATCTCGACACCCCGACCGGCTCCGACATTCCGATCGAGGAGCGCGACGCCGACGAGCTGCGTCGGGTCTTCGAAGCGAAGATCTCACCCGCCGACGCGCCGGCTATGAACTTCGCCTTCGACGTGACCCCGAACGAGCTGATCGCCGCGATCATCACCGACGTCGGGGTGCTGCGGGCGCCCTACACGGAGTCGATCGCGAAGGCATTCGAGGGACACGACTAGCCCGGCGCTTACTCGTCCGGGGCGAACGACGGCTCGATCCAAGAGTCCAGCTCTTCGGCGTAGAACAGCACCTCGGCCGGCACGAACCGCCAGGCCGCGCGCTTCTGCGCGTAGGCGATGTACTTCGCATTCTCGCCCGACGGCTCGCCGTACGCCGCGGTCATCGCCGCGACGATCATCTCCTGGTCCTCGTCCTCGACCATCAGCCAGACCATCTGCAGCCGGTCGTCGCCGATCACGAACTCGACCCAGCGCGGCGCGCCCATGAACTCGAAGCCGTCGCAATCGATCTGCACCTGTTTGGACTCGACCACCGGCAGAAAGGGGGGCTCAATGGGGCGCGTGCTGAGCCCATTCGCGCACTTGCCCGCGAGCGCCTGCTCGAGCTCCGCGGTGGTCGCGCCCCACCGGATCAGGTCGGGCATGGCGAACGTCTCGGCGGCCGCGGGGGACACAATACGTAATGTGAGCAGAAACGTGCAGACCCACAAGCTCGAACGCTTCATCTTGAGACTCCTTAGAGGTGCCGGTTGAGTGCCTCCAGACAGATGACTTCGCATGGCCGGCGGGGTTACCGCGGAATTCGATCTCGCGACGCGCGCCGGGCGAACGAGATCAGGCCCCCTTGCCGGCGGCGCGGATCTTGAGGACGCCGATCGTCAGCACCGGGATCACCACGACCGCTAGCGAGATCCAGGGCCGCGGGGGACACAATACGTAATGTGAGCAGAAACGTGCAGACCCACAAGCTCGAACGCTTCATCTTGAGACTCCTTAGAGGTGCCGGTTGAGTGCCTCCAGACAGATGACTTCGCA
>JAJCXP010000154.1 GCA_029263375.1 Acidobacteriota bacterium
AGGTCGTTCACCGGGTGCGCTGGAACCAGATCGAGCCGTAGTGGGTGTCGAAGTCGTGCGGATCGAGCGGCTTGACGCCGGGGATCTCGCTCAGGGTGTCGACGCCCTTCGACTGGTCGTCGTGCCGGATCAGGGCGTTCGAGACCAGGATCTCGAAGCTGTCGTTGAAGGCGAAGAAGCCCTGGAGCAGCGCCGCCTCGGTCCACACCCAGGGGAAGAGCCGCTTTTCGAGATAGCGCTCGGAGGGGTAGGGGAAGGTGTAGGGGAAGTGGATGTCGTGGGCGTGGACGACGACGCCCTGCGTCAGTCGCGGCACGACCTCGAGGTAGAGGAACGCCACCTCGCCGCCGACCCTGAGCACGTGGCTGGTGTCGATGAACAGCACGTCGCCCGACTCGAGCCGAGTGAAGAAGTCCATCGGTACGTCCTGCGCTTCCTTGACCAGCAGGCCGTCGCCGACCAGGTCACGCAGCCCCTGCCACGGGTGCGGCTCGATGACCTGGTGGTCGCACGCCGAGCCCTCCTCGACGTTCTTGCGCAGCGCGGCGCTCGAGTAGTAGGTACAGAATCCCGAGCCGATCTCGACGAAGCGCTTCGGCTTGAGATCGCGCAGCATGAAGTAGAGCAGGAACGAGTCGAGGATGGTGAAGCCCTCGCCGAGCCCCTTCTTCTTGACCTCGTAGTAGCCGTCGAGCTCCTCGAGCTCGGCGCCGTAGGTCGCTACCAGCCGCTCGAGCCGTTCGCGCATCGGATCCGGATCGCGCGCGACCCCGACCATCTCGCTCGGGTTCTGCCACTGCGCCCGATGTCGCTCGAGCTCGTCGTAGCTGGGCAGCGGCGAGTAGAAGCCGTGCTCGTCGCGATAGATCTGGACGCCGGTGGTTCGGTAGAACCAGTCCAGACAGCGCTTCAGGAATCGCCGGGGAGGTCTGCTCATCTTTTCGGGGTGGATGCCGGGCGTGTGGGCCGGATGCAGGCATCCTATTGGAGCAATTGAAGGCTTTCAACCGCGGCAGGACGTAATCGAGGCCCCTACACTGGTGAACCGTATGGTCCGCGCGAGCGACTCTGGTTACCGGAAGAGTATGAGAACCCGCGACGACATCCTCGATGAACTCCTGGTCCTGCGCCTGCAGGGTGGCCACGTGGCGTCGCTCGAGGTGCTCGCTCGGCGCTGGCACCCGAAGCTCCTGCGGCACGCGATTCGCCTGACCGGTGACCGCGAGGGCGGCTCCGACGTCGCGCAGGAGGCCTGGGTGGCCATTGTTCGCAGTCTGCGTCGCCTGCAGGATCCCGGGCGATTCCGCGCCTGGGCGTACCGGATCGTGACTCGCAAGGCGAGCGATTGGATTCGCTCGCGGGTCCGTCGCCGGCGGCTCGACGAGCGGGTCGCTGCCGAGCCGGTCGAGATCGAGGTCGAACAACAGAGTGGCGATGCCGAGATCGGTCAGCTGCGCGGGCTCTTGATCAAGCTCCCTGCCGACCGCAAGGCCTTGCTGGCGATGTTCTATGTCGAAGGGATGACGGTCAGCGAGATTTCCGAAGCTCTTTCGATACCCGACGGGACGGTCAAGTCCCGCCTTTTCCACGCTCGCAATCACCTGCGGGCGGGTCTGGAGGAATCCACATGAGACTCAAGGGCGATCAGATCGACGAGATGATCCGCGAAGCGCTAACCGAGGAGGAGGCCGAGATCTTCGATCGGGTGTTCGACGAGCCGTCGATCTTCGAGATGGTTACCAGCATGTTTCGGGGCAAGCTCAGGTACCTGGCGATCGGCGCCATGGTCATGGGGATCGTCTTCATGGCGATCAGCGTCTACAGCTTGACGCGCTTCCTGGCGACCGACGACATCCCGACGATGCTGCGCTGGGGGGCGCTGATGGTCCTCTCGATGACCGCGGTAGCATCGATGAAGATCTGGCACTGGATGGAGATGCAGCGTCACGCGCTCACCCGCGAGATCAAGCGGCTCGAGCTGCAGATTGCGAACCTCGCCAATCAGCGCGCGGGCTAGCGCTCGCGACGGGCCAGGGCGGAGATCAACTCGTCCTGGTCCAGCACGCCCTTGGCCTCGAGCACCCGGATGACAGCGAGGATCAGGCTGCGCGTGTCCCCGGCCGGCGCGGCGGAGCCTTCGTCGGGACTCGAATCCGCGACGCCCTCCGCTCCCGCCCCCTCGTCGGCCTGCGGGTAACGTGCCCAGCGCCGCTCCTCCGCGGTCAGACCGCCGAAGAACTCGCGCGGGTCGACCTGGAGATGGTCCAGAACCTCGAGCAGCGATTCGAGCGACAGCCGCTTCTCGCCGCGCAGAGCGTCGGCAAGGTAGCCACGGCTCTTGCCCATCGCCTTCTCGACCGAGGCGACCGACTGATCCCGCAGATCGATGTGGTAGCGCAGACGCTTGACGATCCACTCGCGGAAGCCGACCGGTCGCTCCATGGCTGAAATCTTGGCACCGTGACAGAGAGGCGCAGCAAAACGCAGAAATAAACGTGTGCCAGCGAATTGACAGCAGGCGCAGGGCGGCGATATGCTGTCGAACGCAGAAAATGACAGACGGAGACGACGCGAGGCAGCGATGGTTCGATTGGCTCCCCGAGCCGGGGCAGAGCATCGACGCTCTGGCTCTCGGTCGCAGCGGCAGCTCGATCTGCGCTCGGGTCGAGCGGAGCGCGGCAAAGGTCCTGGTCGAAGCGGGCCTCACCTCGATCCGCCCGGTGGAGGGGGAGCTCTTCACCCTGGCGGTCCGTCGACGGACTCGTGACAACGGCTTCTGGCTGCTCCAGGGCTCGGTTCACTCCCCGCGCCTGGAGGCATCGGTCCTGCGCCTGACGCCCTTGGCGCTCTACCCGCGCATCGAGGAGTCCTCCGGAAACGGTGCGGGTGGCTCGACCAAGCGCGCTCACTACGAGCTCGAGCGCGTGGTGCCGAAGATTCCGGGCTTTCCGGCCGCCGGGCCGGAGGTGCTGGAAGAGATCGCGGCCTTCTGGGCCGCGGGCGACGCCGAGCTGGCCGAGCTCCTGGCGGGAGAGCTGCTGGCGCGGGATCTGAGATGCCTCGACGCCCACGCGCTGCTCGGCGGCTTCTTCCTGAACGCGCCGCTCGAGCAGCGCTGGACCGAGCGCGCCCTGCGACACTTTCGGGTTGGCGTCACGATCGGCGAGCTTTCGCTCGCCCCCGAGTTCGAGGGCTTCCTGCCGTGGCGCTGGCCGGGCAATCGCGGCTTGCTGCGCTGTCTCTACGGCTACGCTCGCTGTCTCGAGCGTAGCGGTGACTCTGACTCGGCATGGGAGTCCTTCGGGAGGCTCCTGAGCCTGGCTCCCGAAGACCCGATGGACGTTCGTGCGGCGCTGGCGTTGGACGGGTGGGACGCGCCTCGATGTGAATCGTAGGGGAGGGCCTCGCGCCTACTCCCCTTGGAGGTCCGCCGCGACGCGCTCGACCTCGCGCCAGACCCTCAGGATGTTGCCGGACGCGATCTTGGCGATGTCACCGTCGGTGTAGCCGCGCTCGAGCAGCTCGTGGAACAGGTTTGGCAGGTCAGCGGCGCTCTTGAGCCCCACCGGCAGGTTCTCGCCGACGCCGTCGAAGTCCGAGCCGAGGCCGACGTGATCCACGCCCACGAGATCGACCACGTGGTCGATGTGATCGACGACGTCAGCCACCGCGGGCCAGATCCGCTCGTGCTCCTGCCAGTACTGCTCGGTCCACGCCGCGGCCTCCTCGCCTTCGAGACCCGTCGCCTGGAGCTCGCGGTAGAACCCGAAGCCCTGCTTGTTCGCGGCTTCGGTCAGGAAGCCGGTACCGAAGTTGATCTGCAGCACGCCGCCGCCTTCGGCCAGCTTGCGGATCATTTCATCTGAGATGTTGCGCTCGAAGCCCGGAGTGAAGTGGCGGCACGAAGAGTGCGACGCGATCAGCGGTGCTGATGAGATCTCGGCGATCTGCCAGAACGCCTCGTCAGACAGGTGCGAGGTATCGATCATGATACCCAGTCGGTTCATCTCGGCAATCACCTCGTGCGCGAACGGGCTGATGCCGTTCCACTGGCGCTCCTGGGCGTAGGACGAGTCGGACAGATGGTTGTTGGCGCCGTGCGTCAGACCTATGTAGCGGATGCCGCGATCGTGGAAATACTGGACATTGGCGAGGTCGCCCTCGATCGGCTCGCCGTTCTCCATCCCCATCGGCAGGGAGATCAGCCCCTGAGCGAACTGCGCCTCGATGTCGTCGGGCGACCGGGCGATCGCGAACTTGTCCGGATGGTCGGACTCGAGCGTCTCGATCATGTCGATCAGCTCGTCGGCCAGCTCCTTGGCGCCGCCGGTCTCCTGATACGAAGAGGGGATGTAGATCGACATGAACGGCGCGTCGAGCCCGCCCTCCTTGGCGCGCGCGTAGTCGAAGTTGCGCGTTTCGGTGCGCTGGCTGATGTCCACGGCGGTTTCGACTTGCGCATAGGGGTAGTCGACGTGGGTGTCGACCACCAGGGTCTCGTGAGCCAGCTCGACCGCCCGCGCGGCGAGGTCTTCGGCGACCAGAGGAGGAGCGGGTTGCTCGGCAGAACAGCCCGACAGAATGAGCGTGGTGCCGGCGAGTACCCGTAGCTTCCGCAGTTTTCGCATCTTCCGCATGATGGGCCCTACTCTGCCATCTTCGGCGCTGTGCGACCACCAATCATCGCTCATGTCCGTGATGAGCGTGGTTGATTGAGAGAGCTTACTCGTCCGAGCTGTCGTCGGCCTCGGCGGCTACGGCCAGTCGCTTGCGCAGGATCATCACCGTACCGTTCTCGAACTCGTAGTCGACCTCGTCCACGAACCGCCGGCTGAGGAAGATGCCGCGTCCGCGGGGCTTCATCAGGTTCTCTGGGGCCAGCGGATCGGGCACATTGGCGGGGTCGAAGCCGTCACCCTCGTCGCGTACGCGAACGGTCAGTCGATCGGCATGGAGCTTCATCGACACGCTGACTCGCTTGTCGGAGCCGACGCCGTTACCGTGCTCGATGGCATTGGCCGCGGCCTCTCGGATGGCGAGCGAAGTGTGCTCCTGGTCGTCCTCGGCGATCCCGATGTACTTCAGGATGGTCTCGGTGACGCTGTCGACCAGCTCGAGATCCTCGAACCGGCTACCGATGGTCAGCCGGAGCTCGGTGGGTTCCATGGGCATGGAGCAGCAGATTCTAGCAGCAGGCGGTACGACGACTTGCTATCGTCAGTGCATGGACCCCAAGATTCCACCGGCCGACTACGAGGCCATCGAAGCGATGATCGCCAGCGACGACAGCCCGGTCGGCATCGATGCCAAGAAGACCCACGTGATCATCCTGCACAAGCTGATGAGCATCGAAGCGCGGTTGGCGAAGCTGGAGCAGGCGGCCGGTGAGCCGCTGACCATGACGCCGTCGGCCGACACCGGCGAGTAGCGCCGGCCCCTCAGCTCGCT
>JAJCXP010000155.1 GCA_029263375.1 Acidobacteriota bacterium
GGCCGCCGATCCAACCTTTCGAGCCCGGTTTCAAGACCCCCTCGCACGTCTTCCAGAGGGTCGGCATCGTCGAAACACAGATCGAGCAGCTGCTCGCACTGATCGCAGGAACCAGCCGAAGGACAGCTGAAAGCGGGTGGAGCACACCCTGAAACAGGACCGAGCTGACGGCGTCCGCAACGCGGGTATCCGTCAGGAGCTGGTTCGATCTTTCCTCTACATCGGCGCGGCGGGCCTGGCGATTCTGCTGGTCGGCCTCGCCGGCGTCCTCTGGCTGCGGCGAGGCGCCGTCGAGCTGGCGACTCGCAGCGGCCCCACCGTGCGCTCCGCATCCGCCGCCCTAACCGGACTGGAAAGCAGCGTCTCCGACCTGCGCGGCTACGTGCTCTTGGGGCGCGACGACCTGATCCTGAACCGCGACCGGACCTGGAGCTCGGTGATCGAGCCCGCGATCTCGGAGCTGCTGGAGCTGCAAGCCCGACCGGAGCTCAACGACCTCGAGGCTCGCTTCCGGCAGCTGCGCGAGATCCAGTGGTGGATCGCCGAGATCGCCCACACACCCGGCGACAAGCCGGCGGTGCTCTTCTTCTACGAAACGCTCGAGCCTCACGCGAAGCCGGTCTTCCACAATCTCTCGTGGATGATCGCCGAGCTCGGCAACCGCGGCGCGACCGCGAGCACTCACCAAGCGCGCGGCTACCTCGCCAACGCCCGAGCCAACTTCTCGGCCGCGCACCCGATCTTGCTCGAGTACGCGACCTCGAACGACCCGCGCCCGCTCGCCCGTTTCCGAGACCACCGCCGCGCAGTGGTCGAGAACCTGACCGCGACGCGCGCCATCGCTGGCACCTTCGACCGGTTCGAGCGCGAGGTCCTGGAGGCTCTCGAGGAGCACGTGGCCGGCTACAACGCCCTGAGCGACGAGCTGCTGGAGATCCGGGCTTCGATGCCCGCCAGCCGGGCAATCACCTGGATGACCACCGAGGCGACGGCGCTCGAACGGGGGCTCGAGCGCGCCCTGACCGACATCGTCCACCGCGAGACCCAGGCGATGGAGCTGCGGGCGGGCGAGGTTTCTCGCGACGCCGGGGCACTCGTCGGCCTACTGCTGGCGCTGGCGGGCAGCATGGCGGTGATGATCGTGACAGTGCCTCGGAGGCAAGCGTCGCGCCTGATCGAGCCGATCGAGGCCCTGTCCGAGGCTACCCGCGCGATCGCCGCGGGCAAGCTCGACCAGCCGCTCCCGGTCACTCGCGGCGACGAGCTCGGGCGGCTGACCGGGGCGTTCAACACCATGCGGGTCGCACTTCAGCAGGCCCACGAGGACCTGAGCGAGTACGCTCTCGAGCAGCTCGAGGCGCGTCAGACGGCCATGCGCATGATGGTGGAGATCGAGCAGGCCAAGACGGGCGCGCTCCAGGCCAAGGACCGAGCTGAGTCGGCGAGCGTCGCCAAGAGCGAGTTCCTGGCCAACATGAGCCACGAGATCCGGACGCCGATGAACGGCATCATCGGCATGACCGAGCTGGCGCTCGAGACCGAGCTCACCCGGGAGCAGCGCGAGTACCTGCACACCGCGCACGGCTCGGCCGAGTCGCTGCTCAGCCTGATCAACGACATCCTCGACTTCTCGAAGATCGAGGCGGGCATGCTGGAGCTAGAGAGCGTCGACTTCGACCTCTACGAGCTGGTCGAAGACACGGTGCTCTCATTCGCGGTGCCGACGGCGCGCAAGGAGATCGAGCTGGTCCACATGGTGGACGCCGTTGTGCCCCGGATGGTCGTTGGAGACCCGGGCCGGCTGAGACAGATCCTCGTCAACCTGCTCGGCAACGCGCTGAAGTTCACCCGTGAGGGCGAAATCTTCCTTCAGGTCTCTCGGATCGAAACCGAGCAAGGACCGCGCCTCGAGTTCGCGGTCGAAGACACCGGAATCGGCGTCTCGCCGGAGAAGCAGCAGGCGATCTTCGACTCCTTCACCCAAGGTGACTCGAGCACCACGCGCGAGTTCGGCGGCACCGGACTCGGACTCGCGATCACCTCAGAGCTGGTGGCTCTGATGGAGGGCTCGATCTCGCTCCAGAGCCCGCCGGAGCGACCCGGGCGGTGCCTTCTCGGCGGCCCCGGCAGCCGCTTTGCCATCACCTGTCATCTGCAGGCCTCCGACCAGGACCAACCCGAGCCGACACCTGGCGTCGACCTCCGCGGACTGCCGATCCTGATCGTCGACGACAACGACACCAACCTGCGTATCTTGGAGACGATGCTCTCGAGATGCGGCTGCCAACCGGTCGGGGTACAGGACAGCCGGACGGCGCTGCGCATGCTCGAGCGGGCGGCGGCCCGCGACCACCTGCCGAAGCTCCTGGTGCTCGACGCCAACATGCCGGGCCTGACCGGCTTTGAGCTCGTGAAACGGTTTCGCGAGCTGCCGGGAAGCGCCGAGACCCGCCTGATGATGCTCACCTCGGCGGGGGAGCGCGGCGATTCCCGCCGCTGCCGCGAGTTGGGCATCAACGCCTACATGACCAAACCGGTGCGCCGAGCCGAACTGCTCGAGGCGCTGGCGGCCATCCTCTCCGGTGGCATGTCGCGACCCGCCGACGAACGCCCGGCGCTCCAGCCTTCGATCCAGCAGACGGACCGACCACTCTCGGTGCTGCTGGCGGAGGACAACATCGTCAACCAGAAAGTGGCCGTCAAGCTGCTCGAGAAGCGCGGCCACCGGGTGGTCGTGGCGAACAACGGCGTCGAGGCGGTCTCGGCGGTCGACGCCTCCAGGTTCGACGTCGTCCTGATGGACGTGCAGATGCCTGAGATGGGCGGCTTCGAGGCCACCGGCGAGATCCGCCGGCGGCAGCAGGCCTCCAGCGGCCGTCTGCCGATCATCGCCATGACCGCGCACGCGATGAAGGGCGACCGGGAACGCTGCCTGGCGGCCGGCATGGACGGCTATCTGACCAAGCCGATCCGGCGCCACGAGCTGTTCGAGACCCTCGAACGGCTGGCCGGAGGCTGACGGGTCCGTACCAAAGGCCGGCCGAAAGGGTGGTGACCGCGGGCGGTCAACGCGCTAGACTTCCGCGTTCGCCGAACACGCCCATGAGCCAGAGTCTCCTGAACACACCCGCCCAACCAGACGTCGTCGCCCTCGGAGCCCTCCCCTACGGCCCGCAGGGTCCGCCGCGCGTTCTGGGTCGCCACGGACCGGAACACGGCCCGGTGCTGGTGTGCGTGGCCGGCCTGCACGGCAACGAGCCGATGGGCGTCGTCGGGCTCGCTCGCGCCCTATCGCGCCTGAGCTCCCTCGAGGAGACGCTGCACGGGCGAGTGGTCGGGCTGGTGGGCAATCGCCAGGCGTTGCTCGAAGATCTGCGGTTCATCGACCACGACCTCAATCGCGCCTGGTTCGCGGATCGCATCGAGGCGCTGCGCGAGGCTCGAGCGCCACTCTCGGACGAGGATCATGAGTTGGTCGAGCTGGTCGAGGAGGTGGAGCCGCTCCTGGAAGGCAGCGGCCCGATCTACCTGCTCGACCTGCACACGACGTCCGGCCCCGGTCCGGCCTTCACGGTCGTCGAGGACACGCTTGCCAACCGCCAGTTCGGGTTGAACTTCCCGGTGCCGATGGTGCTCGGCTTCGAGGAGGAGGTCGGCGGAACGATGTCCAACTATCTCTGCGACCGCGGCGTGATCGGTATCGGCTTCGAGGCCGGACAGCATCGCGAGCCGGTTTCGGCGGAGCGCGCCGACGCCGCGTTCTGGATAGCTCTCGAAGCCTCCGGAATCTTGAGCGCCGGCTGCGACGAGGTCGCCATGGCCCGCCGGCGGCTGGAGACGGATACCGCGGAGCTGCCGCCGATCGTCGAAGTGCGCTATCGCCACGCGATCTCGAACAGCGATCGATTCACGATGAACCCGGGCCATCGCACCTTCCAGCCGGTTCGCCGTGGGCACCGGCTGGCCCGCGACCGCTCCGGCGAGGTCACCAGCCCCACCGACGGCCTACTGCTGATGCCCCTCTACCAGAAGCAGGGGGATGACGGCTTCTTCGTCGTTCGCCGCGTACGACGGGGCTGGCTCAAACTCTCGGCCGCGATGCGTCGTTACCGGCTCGAGCGGTTCCTCAACTGGCTGCCCGGGGTGCGCAGGCATCCGGAGCGTGCCGGCGCCTTCATCGTCAACCGGCGGATCGCGAGGTTTCTGACGCTGGAGGTCTTCCACCTGCTCGGTTTCCGACGAATCGGTCCGGTGGGACGCTACGTCGTCCTGACCCGGCGCACGCACGACGACGGCGCCTGAGGCGGGTCATCCGCCCGTCGACCCGCCCGTCTGGGTCGGTCGACCCCACCCCCCGAGCACTCGGCCCACCGTCACGCGGGGCGTGGCCATGTCGACCTCGGACGGCTAGAAACGAGGGGAAAGGGGGTTCGTCATGCTGGACATCCGAACGATTCTCTTCCCGACCGACTTCTCCCGCTGCTCGAAACAGGCGCTCGCGCACGCACTGGTGCTCGCCGAGCACCATCAGGCTCGTCTGCATCTGCTCCACGCCGTCGTGCTCCACGAGAGCGACCCGGCGAACCCCGAGGGACACTTCCCCGGCTCGCGCGACATCCTTTCGGCGTTGTTCGACGTCGCAGATTCCCAACTCGGAGCGCTGGTCGAGCTGCACCGTGAAAGGCCGGTCGAGATCCAGGAGTTTTGCTTACGCGGGGTTTCGGCGGCGGATCTGATCAACGAGCACGTCGCGGAGCACGACGTCGACCTGGTCGTCATGGGCACGCACGGCCGACGCGGTGCGGCGCGCCTGTTCCTGGGTAGCGTCGCCGCCGAAGTGGTGCGCTCCTCGCGCGCTCCGGTCATGACCCTGCGGGAGCTGCCCGACGGCCGTCCACTGGAGGCGATCCAGAAGATTCTGGTGCCGATCGACTTCTCGGACCCTTCGGGGCTGGCGCTCGCCCACGCCACCGAGCTGGCGCGCTCATTTCACGCCGAGGTCGCGCTGCTTCACGTCTACGAGCATCCGGTCTACCCCTATGTCTACGCGCCGGTCCCGGCTGTAGCCTCGGTCGAGCAGATTCAGGGCATCCGTCAGCGCGCCACGGCGGGCCTCGAGAAGCTGGTCGCTCGGGACGGCGACCCGAGCCTGCGCTACTCGATGGAGGTGGTCGAGGGCCAGCCCGCGAGCGAGATCGCCGATTTCGCCCAGCGGACCGGCTGTGACCTGATCGTCGCCGCGAGCCACGGCCTGAGCGGCCTCGAGAGACTGGTCCTTGGGAGCACCTGCGACCACATCATCCGCAGATCGGAGCTGCCGGTCCTGGTGGTGAAACCGTTCGGCAAATCGCTCTTGCGGGAGCCCAGCGAGCGCCACAGAGCCTCGGGCTAGCCCGTCGACTCGCTGCCGGGCGCCGAGTCGGCTCCGCTGGGGCGATCCGGTGATGGCTCGCTGCCGGCCGAGTACCCGTGGCACCGGAGTACCGGCAGCGGCGGGTAGCGCGACAGACTCGAGTCCTCATCGGACAGCGCGCAACGCACGAAAACAGTCCGGGGCGATTCCAGCAGCCGGCGGTGGCGGCAGCTGCCGCACAGCCCGGGAGTCGGCCCCAGGCGAGCGAGAAGCTCCCGCTCCCGGCGGTTCTCGGTCACGCCCGGCTTCCCCACCGAGAGTCGGCCCGGACAAACCTATTTACCCACGGTTCCGTATACACAAATGAAGCAACGGCCGGCTTGCCGGCCACCCAGCCGGGATCCGATCGGCGGCACTCGTCGCCGGACCTTGGATCCCACAGCCGAAGTCTCCGATTTCGGTCCGCCAATCACCCCCCCGGAGCCGCCGATCGGCAGCTCAGCCCACCTGAAGCGACGGGGCCGGATCTACCGGCCCCGTTCTCGCCTCTACTCATAGCGCAACGCGATCGCCGGTCGTACCTGTCCGGCGCGGCGCGACGGCAGCCAGCACGCCAGGAGCATCACCGCCAGGGTGAAGCCAACCACCGAGAGCACGTCGAGCAGCTCGACTCGGAACGGCACCGAACTCAAGAAATAGACCGCCGCCACCTCGGGCCCGAAGCGAATCAGCTCGTAGCGCGTCAGCACCACCGACACCAGGGTTCCGATTGCGACCCCCAGACCGGTGCCGCCGAGTCCCAGCGCCGCCCCGAACAACAGGAAGACGCTCTGCAGCTGACGGGGCGGCAAACCCAGAGCGCTCATCACGCCGATGTCCCGCATCCGCTCGCGCACCATGACCACCAGGCTCGAAGCCACGTTGAACGCCGAGACCAGCACGATCAGACCCAGACCGACGAACAGGGCCAACTGCTGGAGCTTCAGGGCGGCGAACAGCTCGGCGTTGAGCTCGCTCCACTCACGGATCAGGAAATCGGGCCCGAGCACATCACGAATGCCCGCCGCCGCCGCGGCAGGCGAGTACCCGTCGGGCACTTCGAACTCGAAGAACGCGCCGCCGATTCCGCCGCCCATCAGCCGCTCGAGCAGCGGCCGGTCCAGGACCACCAACCCCTGATCGAACTCCGAGAAACCACTGGTGAAGGTGCCGGCGACCCGCACGCTCTGGTAGCGGAAGCGGGGTCGGCCGCCGCGGGCGCCGAGCACCATGAGACGCAGGACCTCGCCCGGCTCGGCAGCCAGCTCCCGCGCCAGGTCGACGCCCACCACCACGCCTGGCACTGGGCCCTCGGTCAACGCGGCCGGCTCGAGAGCGATTTCGCCAAGGCCGCGCAGGCCGTCGGCGGCCGCCTCGCCGCGCAGCGTCACCTCGATCGATTCCGGCGCGGCGCTCGAGCTCAAAGAGCCCTGGCCGTAGGCGACGCGGCGCACGGCATCGACGCTGGGCAGCGCCAGCAACCGCTCGTACACCGAGCTCGCCAGGTCGAGCCACTCGTTGCTCAGGGGGTAGGCGATGACCGCGGCATTGCCGCGCAGGAGCTTCCGGTGCAGATCTTCACGGTAGCCACTCATCAACGCCATCGCGATCACCATCGCCGCCACGCCGATGGTCGCTGCCGCCAGGGCCGAGCGCGCCGTGCCGTCGAGGAGCTCGCTGCGTCGGCCGCGCAGAAACCGCCAGGCCACCGACCCGACCAACCCCCAGCTACCCGGCACCACTCTCAGAGGGCGGCCTCGAGGAAGCGGTCGAACAGCGGCGAAGCGTCGTGCGGCCCGGGCGCCCCTTCCGGGTGGTACTGGGCCGAGAAGACCGGCCGATCGCGGACGGCGAAGGCTTCGACCGTGCCGTCGTTCAGATTGAGCTCGGTGACCTCGCAGCTGTCGGGCAACGAATCGCGGTCGACGGCAAACCCGTGGTTCTGGCTGGTAATGACCACCCTGCCGGTCGCCAGGTCGCGGACCGGCTGGTTGCCGCCGTGGTGACCGAACTTGAGTTTGAAGGTCCGGCCGCCCATCGCCAGCCCGAGCAGCTGATGGCCGAGGCAGATACCGAAGATCGGCAGGCCGGAATCGACCAACCGGCGCACCTCGCCGATGATCTCGACCAGCGGCTCGGGGTCTCCCGGACCGTTGGACAGCACCACGCCGTCGACCCGCAGAGCCTGGCACTCCTCGGCGGTCGTTCGCGCCGGCAGCACCGTCAGCCGGGCGCCGCGAGCAGCCAGCGAGCGCAGGATGTTGGTCTTGACGCCGAAGTCATAGACCGCCAGATGGCAGGTCGGCTCGACCCCCGCGGGCGGCCCGAAGTCGAACGCCTCGGCGCAGGTCACGCTGTCCACCAGCGCCCGGCCGGTCATGCTCGGGTACTCCGCGACCTCGGCGAGCAGGGCCGTCACGTCCGAACGCTCGGTGGTCAGCACCCCCCGGAGCGCACCCTTCTCCCGGACTCTCCGCACCACCGCGCGGGTGTCGATGCCGTCCAGCGCCGGTACCGCATGCCGGCCGAGGTAGGCGAGCAGATCCTCCTCACTGCCGTGACTCGAGGGCAGCTCGGTGAACTGCCGCGCCACGAAGCCCTCGACCCAGGGCTGGGCGGATTCGGCGACCGCGGCGCTGATGCCGTAGTTGCCGATGTGCGGCAGCGTCATGACCACGATCTGACCGCAGTAGGAGGGATCGGTGAGGATCTCCTGATAGCCGGTCATCGAGGTGTTGAAGACCACCTCTCCGAAGCGCGTGCCGGGCGCGGCGGCCCGGCCCTCGAAGACCGAGCCGTCCTCCAGCACCAGCAACGCCGGCGAGCGCGGCCTACGGACCATCGCTCGATCCGCTCGGCCGGGAGCTGTCGATAGTCAGGCGCAAGTCAGGAACCGACGTAGCTGGGAACGGCTCGGTCGACCACCGGAGCCAGCGCCCGAATCTCGGCCATCAGCTCCTCGAAGGCCGCCGGGCTGAGCGCCTGGTTGCCGTCCGACAACGCCTCCTCGGGTGCGTCGTGCACCTCGACCATCAAGCCGTCGGCGCCCACCGCCACCGCCGATCGCGACAGCGGCATGACCTTGTTGCGCCGACCGGCAGCGTGACTGGGATCGGCAATGATCGGCAGGTGGCTGATGCGCTGGACGGCCGGGATCGACGCCACGTCGAGAGTGTTACGCGTGTGGTCGGCGAAGGTGCGCACGCCCCGTTCGCACAGAACGACCTGGCTGTTGCCCTGATCCAGGATGTACTCTGCGGCCAGCAGCAGCTCCGTCACCGTGGCGCTCATGCCGCGCTTGAGCAGCACCGGCTTGCCGCAGCGACCGGCCCGCTTGAGCAGAGTGTAGTTCTGCATGTTCCGAGCGCCGATCTGAACCATGTCCGAAGCCGCCGCGACCTGGTCGAGGACGTCGATGTCTAGCGCCTCGGTGACCACGGGCAGTCCGACCTCGTCGCGCACGCGCACCAGGATCTCGAGCCCCTCGGTCCCCAGCCCCTGAAAGCTGTAGGGGCTGGTCCGCGGCTTGTAGGCGCCGCCGCGCAACAGGTGCGCGCCGGCCGCCTTCACCGCCTTGGCGATGCGCAGGGTCTGGTCGTAGCTCTCGACCGAGCAGGGCCCGGCGATCACCACCAGGTCTCGCCCGCCGATCTTCACTCCGCCGACGTCGACGACCGTGTTCTCGGGTCGGAACTCCCGCGAGACCAGCTTGTAGGGATTGCTGACCTGAATGACCTCCAGGACACCGGGCAGGGTCTCGAACAGAGCCGGCTCGACGACCCCGATATTGCCGGTGATGCCGATCGCTGTGCGCTGGGCGCCGGGGATCGGGTGAGCCTTGAGGCCGTGAGATTCTATCTTCCGGACGGCGCCCCGGATCTCCTTCTCGCCGGCGTCCATCCGCATCACCACCAACATCGGTTTTGCGCCTCCTGTTACGTCCGCCGCTCTCGTATGGGTGGCGGCGGGGTATGATTATAGAGTCTTATGACGGCGGGAGCGCACGGTTGTCGTCGCACGAACATCGCCCTGGAATACTGGAAATGACTATCCGAGCTGCCCGACCACTGATCTTGCTCCTACTTGCGTCGCTGGCGACGACCCCGTTGATCGCTTACACGATCTATCTGAAGGACGGCTCGCGCCTGATCGCCAAGGATGCCTACGAGATTCGCGGCGACACCGCGTACATCACGCTCCAGAACGGCACCCGCACGTCGATCGCGGCCGGCGAGATCGACGAGGCCCGAACCAAGGAAGCGAACGCCGACTCCGCCTACGGCTCGGCCCTGGTGCTCGAGGAGGGCAAGCTCACCGAGGTACCGGCGGACGATCCTGTCGCGCAGGGAAGGCTCTCCGACATGATCAGCTCTCGAAGATCGAGCGCCGCCAGCCGTCCACCCGCCCGCCGCCCGGTGGCGAAGGCCGAGATCCCGCAGCCGCTGGCGGCCGGCGGTATCGACTTCTTGAAGCTGCCACGGACGCCGTTCTCCGACCTCGAGCTGGCAGCCGAGGTTCAACGCGTGTTCCGCGCGCAGGGCGTTGACCAGGTCGCGATCTCCCAGGGGACTGCGCCCGGCAGGCTCCTGATCGACCTGACGACCAACTCGGAAGCGGCCGTGTTTCGCGGCTTGGAGGCGGCGGCGCGTGCGCTGCTCCACGCCCGCGACCTCGATCCATCGAGCTCACCGGTGTTCGAACTGCTGTTGGTCACCGCCGAGCGCGAGCAGGCCGGCCAGTTCGTTCTGACCCGGACCGAGGCTCAGGCGCTGACCGACCGATCGGTCGAGACCTCGACGTTCTTCATCGAG
>JAJCXP010000156.1 GCA_029263375.1 Acidobacteriota bacterium
GGCTGCCGCGCTTCCCCGGCGTAGCCGTCGGCGCGCCGGTAGTCGATCCCGGCGCGCTCGGTCACGTCGCGGAAGCCGCCCAGTCCGTCGTTGAGGTAGAGCGTGTTGCCCATACCGCCGACGTACAGCAGGTCGATCCACTCGTCGCCATCGAAGTCCTCCGCCGCGATACCGCCGCCCGAGAACGTGGGTGGTGTGATCGCCAGCGTCCGGCGCAGCCGGCTCAACCAGTCCGAGGTCCGGTGGCGGTAGGTAATGTCGGCGTCCGCGGTCCTGTCGGTCATGAACGGACTGTCGGTCGGCAACGGCGCGGAGCTCGACGATGCCAGTCGCAGGGAGCGGGTCAACGGCGGAGCGGTGGCGTTGAGCTCCGTCAGCTTGGGAATCGCGGCGCCGGCGCGCAGCAGATCCTCGGCAGTGAGCAGCGAGCTGGTGGCCTGATCGGTCGCGATCTCGCCGGCGATGCGGAAGATGAGCACCGCGACCTGAGCTGTCATCTCGGCCAGCTGCTCCGCCGCGAATGGGTCGAGGTCGAGCTCGAGCGGTGCCTCGCGTCGGTCGAGGGCGATCTTGATCAGGCGCCAGTGCATACCGAAGTCGCGGAACGAGTCCATGTCGTACGACTCGAGCAGGAACTGCCGTTCCCTCGGCAGGCGCGGAAAGAAGGTGACGTCTTCGAGATCGTCGACCTCGTGCGGATGGAGCTCCTGGGCGACTCGACTGACGATCGGTGCTCGCACCAACGGCTCCCCAGCGGCCACGGCCGCCGATTGGAGCGCGTTCATCAGGCGGTCGATCTCGACCAGGATGGCCGTCTGGAAGGCCGCCTGCACCTCCAGGCTCCCCTCCGGGGTGCTCGGCATCCGGTAGCGGGCCCAGAATCGGTCGATGTTCCTGAGAAACAGCCGGTCGGTGTTCTTGCGGTCGAGCTGATTGTAGGACTCGTAGGCGGCGATCTTCTCGGTGATGATCTGCTGGAGCACCGGGGCGCCGCGCCGCGCCGGCTGGGCGGAGGTGGCGACAACGGTCGGCGGCTCCAAGGTGTCGCCGGCAGCGCGACGACCGACGCTGAGCGCCTCCCAGGCGCGAACGAACGCCGGACCCGACATCGTTCGCCGGTTCTCTTCGCGCGCCTCGCGATCGGCGAGTGAAAGCGCAGCCAGGGTATGGAGGTCGGTCAGGCGGCGCATCTCGTCGACGCTCGCCTGGTCCGCGGCGGGCAGATCGGACGAACCGGAGATCAGCGCATCCTGCTGCACCGCGAGCACGGCGCGCAGCGAGTAGGCTACCGACGAGTACTGGCGGATGTCGGTGGCGGTGAGCAGCAGCCGGCTGCCGTCGGCGAGGTCGATCTCGACATCTCCGGATTCGCTCTGCTCGTAGGCGAGCGCCGCTCGGGTCAGGGGCGCGACGTCGGCGACGCTGATCTCGGTCCGGCCGTCCTGCGCGGCGACCGTGGCGGCACTCCGCCACAGGCCGGCGATCAGCTCCTTCTGAAGCCGAACCTTCTCGAAACGCGCCTCGTCGGTGAGCGGCGTGCCGAACATGAAGTTCTCGAGCCGGGTCGCGGTCGCCTGGCACTTGGCGTCGTTCTTCGACTCGAACTCGCGAATCGCGCCGAGGATGTCGCGCAGCGACGATCCCTCGAACGGGTCGGCCTCTTCCTGAGCGCTCAATCCGATCCCGAACAGAGAGATCAGAACGGTGATGACGAAGATCTTGGATGTAGCCATATGTTCTCCCAATCCAAGCCTACTTTAACTGGTCCGTTGCCCCGATTCCGGTACCATTCCCCGATGTCGACGCCGCCGGCCATGCCTCCCGCGGCACTCGCGCCCGCCGGCCTCTGGCGTGACATCGGCAACGCGATCCGCGGCGTCTCGCGCGACTACACCCAGGGCAGCATCGGTCGCGCCGTGGTTCTGCTGGCGATCCCGATGGTGCTCGAGATGTCGATGCAGTCGCTGTTCATGGTGGTCGACGTGTTCTTTGTCGGCAGGCTCGGTCCGGACGCCGTGGCGATCGTCGGACTGTGCGACTCGATCCTGATGCTGGTCTTCGCGGTTGCCATTGGACTGAGCATGGGGGCGACGGCGATGGTCGCGCGCCGGGTAGGCGAGGGCAACCTGAACGAGGCGGCGGTGGCGGCGATTCAGGTGATCGCGGTCGGTGTCGTCTTGTCGCTGCCAATTGCGGTAGTGGGTGTGATCTACGCGGCGGAATCGCTTCAGATCATGGGCGCGAGCGTCGAGCTGGCCGAACGGGGCGGTCTGTTCACCGCGATCATGCTGGGCGGCAACGTCACCGTGATGCTGCTGTTCCTGATCAACTCGATTTTCAGAGGCGCCGGCGATCCAGCGATCGCCATGCGGGCGCTCTGGATCGCCAACCTGATCAACATCGCGCTCGACCCGTTGTTGATCTTCGGCATCGGGCCTTTCCCTGAGCTCGGGCTCGAGGGCGCCGCGATCGCCACCACTCTGGGCCGCGGCCTGGGAGTGGTGTACCAGCTCTGGAAGCTGAGCGACGGTAGCCGCCGCGTGGTTCTGACCTGGCGGCAGGTCCGGCTGGTGCCGGACGTGATGATCCGCCTCCTCCGGGTCAGCGGCATCGGCATTCTGCAGTACCTGGTCTCGACCGCCAGCTTCATGGGGATGGTGCGCATCCTCGCCCTGTTCGGCGACACCGCACTGGCGGGCTACACGATTGCGGTCCGGGTGATCATCTTCATCCTCCTGCCGGCGTGGGGCATGGGCACCGCGGCGGCGACCCTCGTCGGCCAGAACCTGGGCGCCGGAAACGCCGAGCGTGCCGAGAAGTCGGTCTGGTTCACGGCTCGTTGCAACACCGCGTTCCTGTTCGTGGTGGCGTTGATCTTCATCTTCTTCTCGCGCCAGATTGCCGGCATCTTCACGAACGAGGAGGAGGTCATCCGGGTAGCGGCCCAGTGCCTGCACATCTTCGGCTACAGCTATGTGCCCTGGGGTTTCGGCGTGATCACGGTGCTCGCGTTCAACGGTGCCGGCGACACCACCACGCCCACCTGGATCAACTTCTGGGTCTTCTGGGTGGTGCAGATCCCGCTCGCCTGGCTGCTGGCGGTGCGACTCGGCCACGGCCCGGTCGGCGTGTTCCTGGCGATCACGAGCTGTCAGATCCTACTTGCGGTTGTCGGCGTCGTGGTTTTCCGGCGCGGCAGTTGGAAGACACAGACGATCTAGCTGGCTCGCCTGCAGGTCGGTCCGCAAGCCGATAGAATCAGTTGACGCCTGAAATCGGAGGGAGACACGTGCGCAAGATCATCAACAAGACAACCCGGCCACTGCGGGTTCATCTGTCGCAGGGCAGGGTGCTACACCTCGGTGCGCGCAAAGAGGGCCAGATCAGCGGCAACGACGTCGATCGCAAGAGCGTGCAGGAGATGATCAAGGCCGGGGAGATCGAGCTGATCGATGACGGCGGTCGTGGCGCCGGCGGCGCGGCGGCCGACGAGGCTGGGCACGAGAACACCCAGGGCCACCATCACGGCACCCAGCCCTACCGCCGCGGCGACCGGTAGGCGGCTACGGCGGCGGCCAGATTCGATAGCTCAGGTCGAGTGAGCCGAACTCGTGATCACCGTCCGGGAAGGCCTGCGGTGGCGTGAACTCCTTGCTCCTGCGCACCCAGGTGTAGGAAAGCTGGAACGCCTTGTACCGAACGCTCGCGCCTAGCTTCACGTCGGACACGAAAGACTCTTTGTCGACGCTGTGACTGTCCTTGAAGGTGTTGCCGTCCAAGAAGATGTTGCGCGCCACGCCGCGACCGTCCACGCCGGCGAAGACGTAGTACTCCCACCGCTCGGGTTTGTCGATACCCCGACCTGCCACCGACATCGGGATCGTGAGCGCCGGAAAGTCGGAGATGTTGCGCCCGAGACGGACGGTGGCGCCGGCGTTCGCATAGGTCATGATGTTGCCGAGCGATGCGCCCCAGTGAGGTACGAAGTCGATCGTCCCGTTACCGATCCTCTTGCGCCACAAGTACAAGAGGTTGACGCCTGGCTCGAAGCCGACCTGGTTGTCCCAGCCTCTGGGTGTCTTCGAGTCGATGATCTCGTGCCACTCGCGCTGAAAGAATTCGCCCAGGGCCTCCTTGCCGACGATTCCTACCTGTAGTTCGAACAGGTTCTGGACCGGCCGGGTCTTGTCGGCCTCCGCGTGCGTATCGTTACGCACGACTCCAAGAAAGGAGTAGTACAGCCAAGCGGCGTAGGGCCGGTCGTCCGCAAGGAGCTGGGGCACCGTGATGTCCGTCGGCGTGTAGAAGTTCTGTCCGATGGCGTGACCGTAGCCGATGTCCGGACGCGTGTCGGGACAGAGTGCGCCGCCGCACCACCAGTCCAGAAAATTCTCGACCCAATCAGGATTCGGCTTGACCAGCGGGTTCCTGAACCAGCTGAATCGCAGCCCATTGGTGTAGAACTGATCCGACGGGTCCGATGGGATGTAGAGGTCGTTCTCCGTGTAGAAATCCCACGACGCCCACTTCCGGGTCTGCCAGTGGGGGGAAGCTTGAGCCTCGGCGATCTGGAGCGGCACGAATGCCAGAGTCCCGATGACGAGCAGGTGTTGCGCCACTTTCATTTCGTGACCTCCAATACCACTTACGGTTGGTTCGATGTCGTAAAGTCTTCTAAGATCCCTTCAAGGCCCGCACTCTGACTCGCGGCGGCGGCTCCCATTCCGAGCTCGGCGAACGCCTCCCGTGCCGCTTGCAGCACGCCCCCGTGAAGATCCGCAGGGAACAGAGGCCCACCGGTAGCGAGGCCCGGTGACACGAGCGCCATGAGTTCGATCGCCTGGAAGATGCGATTGCGTGCCTCGAGGAAGCCGATGGAGTTGGTATTGACGGGGAGTAGCTTCATCGAATCGACGACGAGTTGCCATCCGAGCTCATCTCCTTGTAGTCGATCCTGGAGGACCTTTCCCAGCTTGCGATTGAGGCGCAGCAGGGCTTCGCACCAGATCTGGCCGCGGTCGTGAGCGTTGAAGTCGGGTGTGGGAATCTCACCGAAGGTGACAGGGAACTCGCTACCGTAGGCGTGGCGTCGAAGGCCACGAGCCGGGTCGTCTGCTACCCACGCTCCGAAGACGAGAGATCGGTCTAGGGTCGCGAGCTCGTCGCTGGCTCCCTCGGCGATCAGGCTGGCTGCTCGTCGGTAGTTCTGGAACGAGAGCGCAAAGTAGTCGCAGTAGCCCTCGTCCAGGGCCCTGGCCTGCGGTGGCCCAAGCAGAGGACGCCAGAGGTGGTCGCCGCCGATCAGCCGAGCGGTGACGCCGTGTGTGTACTCGTGCATTACGACGTCGGCGTCCAACGCCGTATGCCGGTTCCTTGGCGGCACCGGGCCGAGAGAGATACGGCAGTTCCGGCCGTCGACGTCGGTGTCGATCGAGGCGAGGCCTGGGAACGAGGAGCTGAAGACGCGTACCTCCATCTCATCACCGGCGCCCGGCGCTCCTGTCAAGTTGCTTGCCTGGAAGTTGCGCTCGGTCTCGTCGAAGCCGAGCAGGTAGAAGAAGTCGTGTAGCAGGTTGCAAAAGTAGAAGGCATCCAGGATCCGCTGCGGGTTCCCCTGGGCTTCAGCGGGCTCGAAGAGGACGTCGCCTGCGGCGATCGTTCCCTCGAGCGACTTGTTCTTCCGCCTGGCGTCTACATTGTTGCCTAGCGTTCGCCGACTTCCGATCCAGTCGAAGGGGAAGCCCACAGGGAGATCGGCGGGGCGCTGGCGAGGTAAGCCATCGAGTCCCTCCGGGAAGGGTCGCCTTGTCCGGTCGCCTGCACCAGGATTGTTCAAGTGCACGAAGCCCAGGCCCTTGGCCGCCGCGGTCGCGGTTGCCTGGTAAAGGACGCTTCGCGCCTCTTCGCCACTGGCGCCTATGATCGCTTGGACTGAGTAGATCGGCGTCGGGGCTCTCATCCTGATGAACCACCCCAAAGGCATGTCGTGGCCGCGGTAGAAGAAGACGAGGTGCGCTGTGATCAGACCCTCGAAAGGAGGCTTGGTCATTGCCGATGGGCGGGTCGGCAGTGGAAACGAGGCAACCACCCTGGGAGCGCTCGAAGTGATCTTGAGAGGGCAGTCCGCGCCGAGCTCGGGCCGGATGTTCTCCAAGAGGGCCAGGAGGGCGTCGGCAGGCTCGACGCTCGGCTCAGGGTCCGCGTCACGAGGCACCGGAACGTGCGAGCCGCTGATCTCGAGAGGTCGGCCGTTTGGGTCGAACAGAACCGTCCGCACCGTTTCGAAGACGGGAATTCCTTGGTGGTGCTGGTAGAGATGCACCAGCTGCGCGGCCGAGCTGATCCGATGGACGCGTGGGTCCGGCACGAAATCGGGTGCAACGTCGCCTGTGCGAAGGTGACAGTCAGCCATCTCGCCGACCAGGCGCAGTGCCTCGCTCACCAGGTTCGGTTTGGGACGCTCGAACCGGATGCGGCTCGGTGTGCCGGTGAACGGATCGAGTTCGGCGTGTTTGTGCGCCGGGTGGTCACGAGCGGCGCGGCCGGGGTCGGTGCTGTGAGAGAACTGCCGGGTATCGATGTCGTTCACGGAGTCCAAGGCCCTCGAGAACTACAGACCTCGCTCCATGCGTAGGCCTACGGAGGATTAGACGGACCCGGCGCGGGAATACCCGGACTGGTGGCTAGGCGATTCTGCTAGACGGCTTCGGCCGCCAACGTGGCCGCGTCCTGGGCCTCCAACCGACGGTCGAGCACCGTGGTCGCGGCGCAGTTGCCGAGCACGTTGACGATCGTGAACAGTGGGTCGACGATCGGCGTCACGGCCAGGAGCGCGATGATGCCCACTTCGGGCGGTACGCCGAGCGGGCCGAGGATCAGCGCCAGCATGTTGAGGGCGCCGGTTGCCGGCAGGCCCATCGCCGCAACACCCGCGAGCGCCGAGCCCACCACGATCATCAAGAGGGTGTCGACCTCGTAGATGGTCGGTGCTTGCGAGTGAAGCTGAACCGCGAAGATCGCCGCCAGGCTGAAGAAAAGCGCGCTGCCCATCGGATTGATCATCACGCCGAGAGGGAGCAGCAGCTTGACGTTCTCCTCGGCCACGCCGAGCTCGCGCTTGAGCGCGATCATGGCGGCGGGGATCGACGCCATGCTGCTGGCGGTGGCGAAGGCGACCGTGATCGGACCGCGCAGACTCTTCAGGACCTCGCGCATCGGTCGTCGCACGACCAGCCAGATGATGAACGCGAAGATCGCCATCGCCGCCACCGTGGTTGCCACGCAGACCAGGATCAGCTTGGCGAGGACCGGCACGAAGGCGAGACCGCCGCGACCGACCTCGCCGGCGATGATGCAGATCAGCCCGAGCGGCAGCAGGAAGATGATCCAGTTGATGATCCGTAGCAGGGCGTCGAAGAAGGTCTCGAGGATGTTGATCGCACTGCGCCGCCCCTCGGCCGGGGCGTAGCCGAGCGCCACCCCCATCAGGATCGAGAAGAACAGCACGCCGAGGTAGTTCTCCTCCTGGATGGCGCGCCCCAGGTTGCGCGGGATCAGCTGGCGCAGATAGGCGAGGAAACCCTGCTGCGAGGCTCTCGCCTCGGCCGCCTCGGTCGCGCTCGCTCCGGGGCGCTCGCTGTTCCCCGAGAACAGCTCGGCGAACGCTTCGACCTCGCCGTCCTCACCGCCGCCCACGACCTGACTGCCGCCGGAGGTCGATTCGGTCGCCAGCAGCAGGTTGCCGAGGTCGCGTGACGTACGCAGTTCGGAGCCGATGCCGGTCAACCAACCGGCGAGTGTGCCGATGGTCGCCGCCGTGATCAGGCCGACGGCGAAGACTACGAAGATCACCAGCAGGCGCTTGCCGAGGCCGTGCTGGGCGACGATCTGGCCCAGGCTCGAGATGATCGCCGTGAACAACAGCGGGATGATGCACATAACCAGGAGGTTCAGGTAGAGCCGTCCGAACGGCTGCAGGGCGAGCCCGAGCTTCGGCGCCAGCTGGCCGACCGCGACGCCGACGGCGACCGCGACCACGATGATCATCGGATGGCGCACGAGCTCGAAGCCGCGCTCCTTCTTCTCGGTGGCGGTCACTGGGCGCCCTCGCTCTCCGTCGACTGGGCGGGTTTCGTGGCCAGCCGGGTGCCGAACCACCGATCGTAGAGCTGCTGGGCCGACCCGTCCTCTCGGATCGAGTCGAGATACAGGTCGAGCCACGCCAGTAGATGCGTGTCCTGCCAGTTGACTGCGACGGCCAGCTGGTCCTTGCGGTCACGGGCGATGAAGGCACGCACGTTGATCAGGCGCTCGGGGTTCTCCTGGCGCCAGGTGTTGGCGCGTGCGCTGTCGACGAAGGCGGCGTCGAGCCGGTTCTCCTCGACATCGAGCAGCATGCCCTGAAAGTCGTCGTACGGCGCTACCTCGGCGGCAGGGAACTCCTTGCCGGCGTAGCCGATGTAGGAGCTGCCTTCAAGCGCGCCGACGCGCGCGTTCGAGCGATTCAGGAACACGAACGGATCCTGCTGTTTGGGCGCTGACAGCCGGTTGATGAGCAGGGTCTGGTAGACCGTCATGTAGGGCTTGGAGAAGCGCACCCGCTGCGAGCGCCTGAGCGTGATGCTCAGCTTGGAGATACCGACGTCGGCCTGCCCGGTCGCGACCAGTTCGACCACGTGGTCGAAGCTCGCGGCGGGAACGTGGCGGGCGCGAACACCGAGCCGCTTGGCGATGTCGCGCGCCAGATCCACGTCGAAGCCGACCCAGACCAGGGTGTCGGAGCGGATGCCGCCACCCTGCTGGGAGAAGAAGGGCGGTCGCTCGCCGTCATAGCGGGCGACGCGCAAATGGCCGCTCTCGCAGATGCGGCGCAGGTCGACCGGCGGCAGGTGGTCGCAAAGGGCGGCCACGAGCTCGGGCTCCTGCGCCCGAAGCTGCTCGGGAGCCAGGAGCCGCGCCGAGGTGCACAGCGCCAGCATGCAGCAGCAGGCAAACAACCTCGAGATAGCGGTCGTCAGGGTGCGGGGCTCCACTTGGACGTTAGAAGTGGAGTCTACACCCCCGGATCAGCTCCCTGGACAGGTTCGGACCGCCGCCGGGAAGCAGCCGACGGGATCGGTGAGCTCGATGGTGTGCGGTCCCGGAAGAGCGCCGTTGATCGAAGTCTGCGCGCGGCCGTCGTTGACCGGTAGGAGGAACGGTGCGCCGTCGACCTCGACCGTCACCTGCTCGCCGTCGTGGCTGGTGTCGGTCAGGACCAGCCGGTACTGCAACCTGTTGGTAGAGCCGCTGACGATGCAGCGCGACTGGAACCTGACGGTGTCGGCGCAGGGAATGCCGTTGTCATCGCCGACCAGAGAGCTCCATTTGCTGACGGTGATGTCGAGCGCGCCGGTATCCGCGTTGTAGATGTGGCCGCCTTCGTAGAGATTGAAGGCGGCGTCGAGCTCGAGGACCGAGCTCGAGGGGTTCTCGCTGCCGACGCCTTCGACCACGCCTCGGTCGATCTCGAGACCGGTGGCGTTGTCGAGAACGAACAGGATCTTGTCGTTCAGATATGGCGGTGAGCTTGTCGTCCCCGAGAGGAACACGTTGCCGGCCGAATCGACCTTGGCGTCTGCCGCCGAGTCGGAACAGCCGACGCAGGTGGCGCCGTAGCGGTGCGTCCAGAGCTGGGCGCCGGTCAGAGTGTCGCGCTTGATGGTGAAGAACTGGTTGTTGGCGTTGGAGTTGTCGCCGTCGGGGTCGGACGTGCCGACGATCAGGAGACCGCCTTCACCGTCGAGCTCGAGGGCGCCGGCGAAGTGGTCGGAGCCGACGCTGTCGTACTCCTGCCAGAGGATCGCACCATCGATCCCGCGCAGCTTGATGGTGCTGATCTTGTCGATGAGGTCGATGCCGATACCGGTGGCGTAGACATTGCCTGCAGCGTCGATCTCCATCGAACTTATGTAGTCGCCCCCGCTCACCCCCCAGTTGGTTTCCCAGATCTTCGCTCCGTCGCTCGCGGCGTACTTGATGACGACGTAGTCGGGCTGGAGAGAGCTCATCAGGCCGTGAATCGCGACCACCGGGTCGCCACTCGGGTCGAGTCTCAGCTCCTTGGCGGTGTCGCCCGAGAACGGAGAGGCGGCCGGGCCGTCCCAGGTCTGGCGCCAGAGGAGCTGGCCGGTACTGTCGAATTTCATCACCGCGACGTCGGCGCCGTCGCCGTTGGTGCTGCCGGCGACATAGATCTCCCCGTTCGCGCCGACGGCGATGTAGTAGGCCGACTCGGAGATGAAGGATCCGCTTGCGTAGATGATGGTGTCCAGCAGGACGCCGGTGGCGGCGTCGTAGGCCAGGACGAGCACATTGGCGTAGCTACTCGAGTTGGGTGTGCTGCCGGACACGTACAGGATGCCGTTGGCCCCGAGGGCGATGTCGCGCGCCTGATCGTTGCCGTTCTGCGGTCCGTCCCACGTCTGTGTCCAGATCGTGGTGCCGTCGGGAGCGATCGCGGCAGTGATGATGTCGTCATTGAACGCGGGCTCGAAATCGCCGGTCAGGTAGGAGACGCCGTCTGCGTCGACAACAAAGCCCGAGAGCCCGGATCCGAGCGCGTCGCCGACCGGCAACCGATCGACCCACTCCGGTACCAGCTGCGCACGACCGGAGGCGGGAAAGATGACGATCGAGAGGGCGAATGCGACGACGGTTGCGAGAGAACTGGTGAAGGGTCTCAATGGTTTCTCCTTGACGGTCTTGAATAGAGACTTCGTCCGCTGCCGGCAGCCGGTGCTTTATTTGACAGGCGAAGCCGCCCTCGGGAACGCGCTTGGGATTGCGAGTCTGTCGAGATCGGCCTTTCAAGAGGATTACAGGCGGGCTGGAGGCCAGAAAGCCTGAGCACGCGCGCCGAACCGTCTCGGCTCGATGGTATCTTTCATACCCGGCTCACGGAGACCACGCCATGAAAGACACCTTTTCGACTTCCAAGACCCTCACCGTCGGCGATCGTAAGCTGCGGATTGCCCACCTGCCGAGCCTCGAGGGCTCGGGATTCGACATCTCGCGCCTGCCGTTCAGCATGCGCATCCTGCTCGAGAACCTGCTCCGGCGCGAGGACGGTGGGGTGGTCTCGGCCGCCGACATCGAGGCGGTCGCGAACTGGGACTCGAAGGCTCAGCCGTCGGTCGAGATCGCGTTCTCGCCCGCGCGCGTCCTGTTGCAGGACTTCACCGGCGTGCCGGCGGTGGTCGATCTGGCCGCGATGCGCGACGCGATGGTGGCGATGAGCGGCGATGCCAAGAAGATCAATCCGTTGCAGCCGGTCGAGCTGGTGATCGATCACTCCGTGCAGGTCGACGAGTACGGCACCGCCGCCGCCTTTCTGATCAACAAGGACCGCGAGTTCGAGCGCAACCGCGAGCGCTACGGCTTCCTAAAGTGGGGTCAGGGCGCGTTCGACAACTTCAAGGTCGTACCGCCGGGCACCGGCATCGTCCATCAGGTCAACCTCGAGTACCTGGGGCGGGTGGTGATGACCGGTGAGGGCGAGACGCCGTTCGCCTATCCGGACACGCTGGTCGGCACCGACTCGCACACGACGATGATCAACGGCCTGGGGATCCTCGGCTGGGGCGTCGGCGGCATCGAGGCCGAGGCGGCGATGCTCGGCCAGCCGATCTCGATGCTGGTGCCGCAGGTGGTCGGCTTCCGCCTGGTGGGCGAGCTGGCCGAGGGCGCGACCGCGACCGACCTGGTCCTGGTGGTCACCCAGATGCTGCGCGAGAAGGGTGTGGTCGGCAAGTTCGTCGAGTACTTCGGCCCCGGCCTCTCCGGCCTGCCCCTGGCGGACCGGGCGACGCTCGCCAACATGTCGCCCGAGTACGGCGCCACCTGCGGCATCTTCCCGGTCGACCAGATGACGCTCGACTACCTCACCTTCACCGGCCGGCCACCCGAACTGGTGGCGCTGGTCGAGGCCTATATGAAGGAGCAGGGGCTGTTCCACACCCCGGACACTCCCGAGGCGGTCTACTCCGACAGCCTCGAGCTCGATCTGTCGACCGTCGAGCCGAGCCTCGCCGGTCCCAAGCGACCGCAGGACCGGATCCGTCTGGGCGAGGTGAAAGAGACCTTCCTCGCGCAGCTCGACAGCCTCAAGGCGCCCGGCGGCGAGCCCGCCAAGAAGCCGGCGCTGAGCGTGATGAAGGACTGGGAGAGCGAGGGCGGCACCGCTGTGAAGGAGATGACCGCGGTCGATCCCGAGGTCGACGGCGTGCCCTGCTCGTGGCGCGATCAGGATTTCCTGCTGCGGGACGGTTCGGTGGTCATCGCCGCGATCACCAGCTGCACCAACACCTCCAACCCGTACGTGATGATCGGCGCCGGTCTGCTGGCCAAGAAGGCGGTCGAGCGCGGCATGAAGTCGCGGCCCTGGGTCAAGACCAGCCTGGCG
>JAJCXP010000157.1 GCA_029263375.1 Acidobacteriota bacterium
AAGTTCGAGCGCACCAAGCCGCACGTGAACGTGGGGACGATCGGGCATGTGGATCACGGCAAGACCACGCTGACGGCAGCGATCACGAAGATTCTGTCGACGAAGGGTCTTGCCGACGTCGTGGATTTCGATGCGATCGACAAGGCCCCCGAGGAGCGCGAGCGGGGCATCACGATCGCGACGGCTCACGTGGAGTATCAGACGGAGACGCGTCACTACGCGCACGTGGACTGTCCGGGTCACGCGGACTACGTGAAGAACATGATCACGGGCGCAGCGCAGATGGACGGGGCGATCCTGGTGGTTTCGGCCGCCGACGGCCCGATGCCGCAGACTCGTGAGCACGTGCTTCTGGCTCGTCAGGTGGGCGTGCCGCACATCGTGGTCTACCTGAACAAGGCGGACATGGTGGACGACGAGGAGCTGCTGGACCTGGTGGAGCTCGAGGTTCGCGAGCTGCTGTCGAGCTACGAGTTCCCCGGCGACGACATTCCGATCATTCGCGGCTCGGCGCTCAAGGCGCTCGAGAGCGGCGATGCGGACTCGGAGTGGGGCAAGACGATCATCGAGCTGATGGAGGCCGTGGATAACACGATCCCGACTCCGGAGCGCGACATGGACAAAGACTTCCTGATGCCGATCGAGGACATCTTCTCGATCTCGGGTCGCGGCACCGTGGTGACCGGCCGGATCGAGCGCGGTGTCATCAAGGTGGGCGAGGACGTCGAGATCGTCGGCATCCGGACCACTGCGAAGACGGTGGTCACGGGCGTCGAGATGTTCCGCAAGCTGCTGGATCGGGGCGAGGCCGGCGACAACGTCGGCATCCTGATCCGTGGTGTGAAGAAGGACGAAGTGGAGCGGGGTCAGGTGCTGGCGAAGCCGGGCTCGATCACGCCGCACACGAAGTTCAAGGGTGAGGTCTACGTGCTGACCAAAGAGGAGGGCGGCCGTCACACGCCGTTCTTCAAGGGCTACCGACCGCAGTTCTACTTCCGGACCACGGATGTGACCGGCGCGGCGGAGCTTCCGGAAGGCACGGAGATGGTGATGCCGGGCGACAACGTCAGCCTCGAGGTCGAGCTGATCGCTCCGATCGCGATGGAGAAGGGCGTGCGCTTCGCGATTCGCGAAGGCGGACGCACCGTCGGTGCCGGCACCGTCACCGAGATCTTGGAATAGGGAAGGACTTTAGGCCAGTAGCTCGAATTGGTAGAGCATCGGTCTCCAAAACCGAGGGTTGGGGGTTCGAATCCCTCCTGGCCTGCCAGGCTCTCTCAAAACACGAGGAATCCGCAGCAATCTCACGAATCAAGGCAAGGCGGGATGCGCCTCTCATCCGCGGTCGTGCCCAGGAACGAAAGTAGTCGATAACAGTGGGAATCGCCGATAGCTGGACCCGGGTCACGACCTTCTTCGCCGAGACACGCTCGGAGCTCAAGAAGGTTACGTTTCCGCCGCGCAAGGAGGTCATCGCCACGACCGTCGTGGTGCTGATTGCGAGCATCGTGTTCGCGTTCTTCCTCTGGGCAGCGGACATGGTGATCGTTCGGGTCTACGAAATGGTCTTGAGGGCGTTCGGGAAATGACGACAGAGTCAAAAAAGACCGCCGCCAAGAAGTGGTACATCGTTCACACCTACTCGGGGTTCGAAGACCGGGTCAAGGAGACCTTGCGTCAGCGCGCCGAGGCGATGGGCATGGGGGACGCCATCGGCGAGGTCCGCATTCCGACCGAGACGATCGTCGAGTATCGAAACGGCAAGAAGCGCGAGACGCAGCGGAAGTTCTTTCCCGGCTACATCCTGGTCGAGATGGAGATGTCCGACGCCGCCTGGCACGTGGTCAAGAACACCCCCAAGGTCACCGGCTTCGTCGGTAGCGGCAAGAAGCCCACGCCGCTCAGTCAGGAAGAGGTCGATCAGATTCTGGAGCAGGTGGTCAGCGCCCAGGAGAAGCCCAAGCCGAAGTACATCTTCGAGCGCGCGGAGCCGGTCAAGATCATCGACGGTCCCTTCAACAACTTCACGGGTGTCGTGGAAGAGGTAAACCTCGAGCGCAACACCCTCAAAGTGATGGTCACCATCTTCGGCCGGCAGACGCCGGTCGAGCTGGACTTCAGTCAGGTCCAGAAGCTGTAGCGACCTCGCTAAGGACACGACATGTCGAAGAAAGTAACAGGACTCATCAAACTACAGATCCCGGCTGGTCAGGCCTCGCCGGCACCCCCCGTGGGGCCGGCGCTCGGTCAGGCGGGCGTCAACATCATGGACTTCTGCAAGGCGTTCAACGCCCGTACGCAGGATCAGCCGGGCATGATCATCCCGGTCGTGATCACGGTCTACGCTGATCGCAGCTATAGCTTCATCACCAAGACGCCGCCGGCGGCGGTGCTCCTGCGCAAGGCGGCCAATGTCGCCAAGGGCTCGGGCGAGCCGAACAAAGAGAAGGTTGGCAAGGTGAGTCGCGCCGACGTCGAGGAGATCGCCAAGCTGAAGATGCCCGATCTCAACGCCGCCTCCGTCGAGGCCGCAATGAAGATCATCGAGGGCACGGCGCGGTCGATGGGTATCGATGTCCAGTAGGGACATTTGGAGGAGAAGCAGTGGCTAAGCACGGAAAGAAATACCGCTCTGCGGCTGAGAAGATCGAGCCGCGGCCGTACCAACTCGACGAGGCGGTAGAGCTCGTCAAGGAGAATGCGAGCGCCGCCTTCGACGAGGGCGTCGACATCGCGATCCGGCTCGGGGTCGACCCTCGTCATGCGGATCAGATGGTCCGCGGCACCGTGCCGCTGCCGCACGGCACCGGCAAGACGGTGCGAGTCGCTGTGTTCGCGTCCGGCGAGAAGGTCAAGGAAGCCGAGGACGCGGGCGCCGACATCGTCGGCGGCGAGGATCTGGCCAAGAAGGTCGCTGGCGGCTTTCTCGACTTCGACGCCGTGATCGCGACACCCGACATGATGCGGGAGGTCGGCAAGCTCGGACGTGTGCTCGGCCCGCGTGGCCTGATGCCGAACCCCAAGGTCGGCACGGTGACTTTCGACGTCGCCGAGGCGATCGAGCAGAACAAGGCCGGAAAGATCGAGTTTCGAGTCGACAAGACCGGGATCATTCACGCCCCGTTCGGCAAGGCTTCGTTCACCGCCGAGCAGCTCAAGGCCAATGCCGACGCCATCATCGAGGCGGTGATGCGCGCCAAGCCGGCGTCGACCAAGGGCAAATACGTGAAGTCGGTGACGGTTTCATCCACCATGGGCCCCGGCGTGCGCGTCGATGAGAGCTCGATGGTGGTGGCTGAGGTTTAGACGATGCCATTGAATCGAGAACAGAAGGAAGCACTGGTCACCAGCTATCAGGAGGGCTTGGCGAAAGCGCCGCACGTCTTCCTGATGGACTTCACGGGAATCACCGTTCCCGAGGTCACCGACCTCCGGGATCGGGTGCGCGCGGGCGGCAGCTCGTACGCGGTGGTCAAGAATCGACTCGCGCGCCTGGCCATCAAGGGCGGGGCGCTCGAAGAGCTCGCCGATGAGTTCCGGGGGCCGATTGCGGCCGCCTACTCCGCGGACGACGCGGTCGGTCTGGCGAAGACGCTGACGGAGTTTGCCAAAGAGGTTCCGGCGCTCGAGTTCAAGGCAGGGCTGGTCGAAGGCCAGCGCGTCGACGCCGAGCAGATTCGCGAGATTGCAGCACTACCCAGCAGGGAGGAGCTCCTGGCGAAGCTTCTCTATCTCCTGCAGTCGCCGGTGACGCGCTTCGTGCGTTCGCTGGCGGACATCAAGCGCCAGTTCGTGTCGGTCGTGGATCAGATCCGCGCCGCAAAGGAATCAGAGTAATCCTGGGACCCACCGCGGGCTCAGAGAGAGTAAGGAGACGTAAATAATGGCGGTTACGACTGAGGACTTCATCAAGCAGATCGACGAGATGACTGTGCTCGACCTCAACAACCTCGTTAAGTCCCTCGAAGACCACTACGGTGTGTCTGCGGCGGCGGCAGCGATGCCGGTTGCGGCGGCTGCGGCTGCTGGCGGCGAGGCTGCGGCCGAGGAGAAGACCGAGTTCGACGTGGTTCTGACCGCGATCGGCGACAAGAAGATCAACGTGATCAAGGCCGTTCGCGAAGTCACCAGCTTGGGTCTGAAGGACGCCAAGGATCTGGTGGAGTCCGCTCCGGCGACGATCAAGGAAGCGGTCTCGAAGGACGAAGCTGAAGAGATCAAAAAGAAGTTCGAGGAAGCTGGCGCACAGGTCGACCTCAAGTAGCCGAGTTTGGATCGTCACACGAATTCAAGCTTGGACTGCCGGACCAGCCATTCGAGGAACCTCGTCTGGTGCTCGGGCGCAGTGCGCGCACGGGCCTGGGCTGAGGTGTAGCTACCGAACGACCCGTCGCCAAACCGGCGAACGGGTCTGGTTTCACCCTTCGAGGTACAGCTTATGGACAGATTGAACGAAACGTCGAATGGGCGCAAGAATTTCTCGCGCATCGGATCGAGTCTTCCGATTCCGAACCTGATCGACGTGCAACGCCGCTCCTACGAACGCTTCCTGCAGATGAATCTGTTGCCGGAAGAGCGGGCGAACCACGGTCTTCAGACGGTGTTCGAGAACATCTTCCCGTTCTCGGACTTCCGCGAGACCTGCTCGCTCGACTTCGTGAAGTACTCGATCGGCGACTGGCAGTGCAAGTGCGGCGAGCTCAAGGGGCTCGAGTACCTGCGCATGACCTGCACGAACTGCGGCTCGAAGATCATGACCGATCACCCGCACGAGGAGACGGTGACGTGCCTCGAGTGCGGCGTCCTCAACCGGAACCGGGTGACGCGCTGCGACACGTGTGGCGATCCGGTCGATCTGCAGCTCAAGTACTCGATCCCGGAGTGCCAGGAGCGCGGCATGACTCACGCTGTGCCGCTGCGCGCGACGTTCCGGCTGTTCGTCTACGACAAGGACCCGGAGACCGGGGCTCGCATGATGCGCGACGCCAAGGAGGAAGAGGTCTACTTCGGCGACATTCCGCTGATGACCGACAACGGTACGTTCGTCATCAACGGTACCGAGCGCGTCATCGTCAGTCAGCTCCATCGCAGCCCAGGTGTGTTCTTCACCAAGGAGGGGCCGCGTAGCTTCCTCGCCAAGATCATCCCGTACCGCGGATCGTGGGTCGAGTTCGAGCACGACCAGAAGCAGATCATGACGGTCCGGATCGATCGCAAGCGTAAGTTCCACGGCACGATCTTCCTGCGCGCCCTGGGCCTCGAAACCAACGAGGCGATTCTGCGGCGCTTCTGTGTGCCGATCCCGATGCGCCTCAAGGGGCGCGGCGCGGTCGAGCTCGATCTGCCGCCTGCGGTGCTCGAGCGCGAGCGTCTGCGTGAGCGCCACAGCCGGGGCCTGCGCAAGGAGTACCGTCTGTTCGCGGGCATCAAGCTGTCCGACTCAGAGACCGCCAAGATGACCAAGGGTCAGATGCTGACCCAGAAGGTTCGGGTCGCCAATCTCGACCGCGCCTACTTCATCGCCGATGTCGTCGACCTCGACACCGGCGAGGTGCTGTTCGAGGCAAACGACATCGTCCCCGAGGACATCGAGACCACGGTCAAGGGCCGCAACCTGACCGACTTCGAGGTCTTCTTCCCCGACTGGGAGCTGTGCGGCAACATCCTGACCAACACCCTGGAGAAGGACTCGACCACCGACGCCAAGGAGGCGCTGATCGAGATCTACCGCCGCATGCGTCCGGGGGACCCGCCAACGCTGGAGAGCGCACGCTCGCTCTTCTACGGCATGTTCTTCGACGCCAAGCGTTACGATTTCTCGCGCGTCGGGCGGTTCAAGTTCAACATCAAGCTCGACACGGAAGTGCCGGTCGAGCAGAAGACGCTGTCGGCCGAGGACTTCTTCCGGGTCGTCGAGTACCTGCTCAGCCTGCACAGCGAGGTGGGGCGCGTCGACGACATCGACAACCTCGGCAACCGGCGCGTGCGTACGGTCGGCGAGCTGCTCGAGAACCAGTTCCGCGTCGGCCTGGTGCGCATGGAGCGCGCCATCAAAGAGAAGATGTCGGTACATCAGGACATCGACTCGGCCATGCCGCACGACCTGGTCAACTCCAAGCCGGTGATCGCCGCGATCAAGGAGTTCTTCGGTTCGTCGCAGCTGTCACAGTTCATGGACCAGACCAACCCGCTGTCCGAGGTCACTCACAAGCGGCGTCTGAGCGCGCTCGGCCCGGGCGGCCTGTCACGTGAGCGGGCCGGCTTCGAGGTGCGCGACGTGCACGCCTCCCACTACGGCCGGATCTGCCCGATCGAAACGCCCGAGGGCCCGAACATCGGTCTGATCTCCTCGCTCGCGACCTTCGCGCGCATCAACGAGTACGGCTTCATCGAGAGCCCCTACAAGCGGGTCGAGAACGGCCGGGTGATCGACCACCTGCGGGTCAACCGAGTCGGTGGCGGGCCGTTCAAGCTCGGCCAGATCATCACCGGCGACGAGTTGGCGGCCGCCAATCGGGCGCTCAAGAAGCAGAAGAAGCGCCTGGTCGAGGCCGAGGCGCACGCCTGGTACCTGACCGCCTGGGAGGAGGAGAAGTACATCATCGCCCAGGCCAACGCCGTGACCGACAAGAAGGGCAACCTGGTCGACGAGCGGGTCAGCGCACGGGTCGGCGGCGACTTCGTCACCGTCGAGCGGGAGCGCGTGGACTACATGGACATCAGCCCGAAACAGCTGGTGTCGGTGGCCGCGGCGCTCATCCCGTTCCTCGAGCACGACGACGCCAACCGAGCTCTCATGGGTTCGAACATGCAACGGCAGGCGGTGCCGCTGCTCCGTAGCGAAGCGCCGATCGTCGGCACCGGGTTGGAGCCGATCGTGGCTCGAGACTCGGGCGCGGTGGTCCAGTGCGCTCGCGGCGGCCTAGTCGATTCGGTCGACTCGGAGCGGATCATCGTCCGCGTCGAGGGCGAAGACGTCGAGACCGGCGAGTCCAAGGACTTCGGCGCCGACATCTACCAGTTGACCAAGTTTCGGCGTTCGAATCAGAACACCTGCGTCAACCAGAAGCCGGTGGTCGAAGAGGGCATCCGGGTGGTCAAGGGCGACGTCCTGGCCGACGGTCCGAGCACCGAAGATGGTGAGCTGGCGCTCGGTCGCAACGTGCTGGTCGCCTTCATGCCGTGGCGCGGCTACAACTTCGAGGACGCCATTCTGGTGTCCGAGAAGCTGGTCAAGGAGGACTACTACACCTCGATTCACATCGAGGAGTTCGAGGTCGAGGCCCGCGACACCAAGCTCGGCCCTGAAGAGGTGACCCGCGATATCCCGAACGTCTCCGAGGCAGCCCTCAAGGACCTCGACGAGAGCGGAATCATCCGGATCGGCGCCAAGGTCAAGCCCGGCGACATTCTGGTCGGCAAGGTGACGCCCAAGGGCGAGACTCAGCTGACTCCGGTGGAGAAGCTGCTGCGGGCGATCTTCGGCGAGAAGGCCGGCGACGTCCGCGACGCCAGCCTCAAGGTGCCTTCGGGCATCGAGGGCACTGTGGTCGACGTCAAGATCTTCTCGCGCAAGGGCGTCGAGAAGGACGTGCGGGCGAAGGAGATCGAGGATCAAGAGGTCTCGCGACTCGAGAAGAACATCAAGGACCAGGTCCGGATTCTGACCGAGGAGCGCAACAAGAAGATCACCGATCTGCTCGATAACCAGAAGGTCTCGGCGGTGGTCAAGTCGCGCTCGGGTGACACCGCTCTCACCAAGGGCGGCAAGATCACCCGGCCGCTGCTCGAAAAGCTGAGCCGCCAGGAGATCCTCAAGCTGCCGATGAGCGACAAGCAGTTGCTCAAGACGGTGGAGTCGGTCTACAAGAAGACCGACTCGTACATCGAGGTGCTCTATCGGGTCAACGAGGAGCGCGTGCAGCTGCTGCAGAAGGGCGACGAGCTGCCGCCGGGCGTGATCAAGCTGGTCAAGGTCTTCGTGGCCATGAAGCGCAAGCTTCAGGTCGGCGACAAGATGGCCGGCCGCCACGGCAACAAGGGTGTCATCTCGCGGATTCTCCCCGAGGAGGACATGCCCTATCTGCCGGACGGAACTCCGGTCGAGATCGTGCTCAACCCCTTGGGCGTGCCCAGCCGGATGAACGTCGGGCAGATCCTAGAGACCCATCTCGGGTGGGCCGGGCACGTGCTCGGCCTGCGGTTCGCGACGCCGGTGTTCGACGGCGCGACCGAGGCCGATCTCAAGAAGCTGCTCGCCGAAGCCGAGCTGCCGGGCAGCGGTAAGACGCAGCTGTTCGACGGTATGAGTGGCGACCCGTTCGAGCAGCAGGTGACGGTCGGCTACATCTACATGCTCAAGCTGTCGCATCTGGTCGACGACAAGATCCACGCGCGCTCGATCGGCCCCTACTCGCTCATCACCCAGCAGCCGCTCGGCGGTAAGGCCCAGTTCGGCGGCCAGCGCTTCGGAGAGATGGAGGTGTGGGCTCTCGAAGCGTACGGCGCCGCCTTCACTCTGCAGGAGCTGCTGACGGTCAAGAGCGACGACGTCGAGGGCCGCAGCAAGATTTACGAAGCGATCGTCAAGGGCGAGGTCCCGGACGACCCGGGGTTGCCGGAGTCGTTCAACGTGCTGGTGCGAGAGCTCCAGAGCCTTTGTCTCGATATCGAACTGTTGAAGGCCGAATAAAGGAGGATGGCATTGCAACCTCTTAGAAGTTTCGAAAAGCCGCAGCAGTCGCCCAAGGACTTCAACGCGATCCAGATTTCGATCGCGTCGCCGGAGAAGGTCCGTTCCTGGAGCTTCGGCGAAGTCACGAAAGCGGAGACCATCAACTATCGGACCTTCAAGCCGGAGCGCGATGGTCTGTTCTGCGCCAAGATCTTCGGCCCGATCACCGACTGGGAGTGCCTGTGCGGTAAGTACAAGCGCATGAAGCACCGCGGTGTGGTGTGCGACAAGTGCGGCGTCGAGGTGACCCGTTCGCGTGTTCGACGCGAGCGCATGGGCCACATCGAGCTCGCCGCGCCGGTGTCGCACGTCTGGTTCTTCAAGGGCCTGCCGAGCCGCATCGGTCAGCTGGTCGACCTCAGCCTGCGCGACCTCGAGCGCATCCTCTACTTCGAGAGCTACGTCGTCATCGACGCCGGTGACACCGAGCTCAAGGAGGGCGAGTTGCTCACCGAGGAGAGGTTCCGCGAGATGCGGGACGAGTACGGCGAGGACGCCTTCGTCGCCCGCATGGGCGCCGAGTCGATCAAGGAGCTGCTGAGCCGCATCGACCCGGACGAGCTCGGCGAAGAGCTGCGCATCGTGATGCGCACCGAGACCAGCCAGATCCGCCGGCTCAAGGCGGCCAAGCGTCTCAAGGTGGTCGACGCCTTCCGACGCAGCGGCCATCGGCCGGAGTGGATGATTCTCGACGTGATCCCGGTGATCCCGCCCGAGCTGCGCCCCCTGGTGCCGCTCGACGGTGGCCGTTTCGCGACCAGTGATCTGAACGATCTCTACCGCCGGGTCATCAACCGCAACAACCGGCTCAAGAAGCTGCTAGAGCTACGCGCACCCGAGGTCATCGTCCGCAACGAGAAGCGGATGCTGCAGGAGGCGGTAGACGCGCTGTTCGACAACGGTCGCCGGGGCCGGGTGCTCAAGGGCTCCAACAACCGGCCGCTGAAGTCACTCTCCGACACCCTCAAGGGCAAGCAGGGACGCTTCCGTCAGAACCTGCTCGGCAAGCGCGTCGACTACTCGGGCCGTTCGGTCATCGTGGTCGGTCCCGAGCTCAAGATCCATCAGTGCGGGCTGCCCAAGAAGATGGCGCTCGAGCTGTTCAAGCCGTTCATCTACAACCGGCTCGAAGAGAAAGAGCTGGTAGGCACCATCAAAGCCGCCAAGGAGATGGTCGAGCGTGAAGAGGAAGCGGTCTGGGACGCGCTCGAGGAGGTCATTCGCGACCACCCGGTGCTGCTAAACCGAGCGCCGACGCTCCATCGGCTCGGCATCCAGGCGTTCGAGCCGGTGCTGATCGAAGGTAAGGCGATCCAGATCCATCCGTTGGTCTGCTCGGCGTTCAACGCCGACTTCGACGGCGATCAGATGGCCGTGCACGTACCGCTGTCACCCACGGCGCAGGTCGAGAGTCAGGTTTTGATGCTGGCGTCCAACAACATCCTCAGCCCGGCTCATGGCCGGCCGCTGGCGGTGCCCAGCCAGGACATGGTCCTCGGCGGTTACTACCTGACGATGCGCAAGGCCGGCTCCGAGGGCGAGGGACGGACGTTCCACGACTTCGACTCGGTCGTGCTGGCGCTGCACGAGGGGATCGTCGAGACGCAGACCGAGGTGCGCGTGCGCTACACCGGCGAGCTGATCAATCTCGAGACCCACTACGACAACCAGGACGTGCTGCACGGTGACATTGAGACCATCGACAAGGGGCTCATCCAGACCACCGTCGGGCGGGTGATCTTCAACATGCATCTGCCCGAGCAGGTGCCGTTCATCAACGGCCTGCTCAAGAAGCGCGGCCTTCAGGACCTGGTCGGTTTCTGCTACATCAAGCACGGCCACGAGATGACCGTCAAGATGCTCGACACGATCAAAGAGGTCTCGTTCCACTACGCGACTCGCGCGGGCGTCTCGTTCGGCATCGACGACATGTTGATCCCGAGCACCAAGGGCAAGCTACTCAACGACGCCAACACCGAGGTCAACAAGATCGAGAAGCAGCGCGTCGAGGGCGTCATCACCGCCGGCGAGCGGCACAACAAGATCATCGATATCTGGCATCGCGTGACGGAGAAGGTCTCGGAAGAGATGTTCCGTGAGATGACCGAGATCGAGGACAACACCGGCGAGTTCAATCCGATCCGGATGATGGCCGACTCGGGAGCGCGTGGCTCGCGCGAGCAGGTGCGTCAGTTGGCCGGCATGCGCGGCCTGATGTCCAAGCCCTCGGGCGAGATTATCGAGACGCCGATCACCTCGAACTTTCGCGAGGGCCTGTCGGTCCTCGAGTACTTCATCTCCACTCACGGCGCCCGTAAGGGTCTGGCCGATACGGCACTCAAGACCGCCGACTCCGGCTATCTGACTCGGCGTCTGGTCGACGTCGCTCAGGACGTGATCGTCAGCGAAGTGGACTGCGGCACGATCGACGGCATCACGGTCAGCGCGATCATGGAGGGTGGCGACATCCTCGAGTCGCTGCGCGACCGCATCGTCGGCCGCGTCTCGCAGGAGGACGTCTACGATCCGACCGGCGGCGACAAGCTGATCCACGTCGGTGAGCTGATCACCGAGGAGACCGCCAGCAGCGTACAGGCGGCGGGTATCGAGCGGGTCAAGATCCGCTCCGTGCTCACCTGCGAGTCGAAGCGCGGCGTCTGCCAGTACTGCTACGGCCGCAATCTCGCGTCCGGTCTGCTGACCGACATCGGCGAAGCGGTGGGTGTGATTGCCGCCCAGTCGATCGGCGAGCCGGGCACTCAGCTCACCATGCGTACTTTCCACTTCGGCGGTACCGCGAGTCGTGTGTCCGAGCAGTCGCAGCACCACGTGCGCAATCCGGGACGGGTGAAGTACCTCAACGTCAAGACGGTCGAGAGCAAGGCCGGCGACTACGTGGTCATCAACCGTAACGGTAAGCTGCTGATCGTCGACACCAAGGGCCGCGAGCTCGAGCGCTACGCGCTCACCTACGGCTCGCACCTGCTGGTGCCGGAAGGCTCCGCGGTGGAGCCCGGTCAAGCGGTGGTGGAGTGGGATCCCTTCACATCGGCGGTGCTCACCGAGGTCGCCGGTAAGGTCCAGTTCCACGACATCATCGAGGGCGAGAACGTTCGTGAGGAGACCGACCGGGTCACCGGCCTGTCCCAGCGGATCATCGTCGACGCGCCGGGCGCCGAGAAGCGCGCGCCGGCGATCAGCGTCGAGGGCAAGGAGAAGCGGCGCTACCTGCTGCCGACCGGCTCTCACCTGATCGTGTTCGACGCCCAGAAGGTCCATCCCGGCGACGTGCTGGTCAAGATTCCGCGCGAGACCACCAAGACCAAGGACATCACCGGCGGTCTGCCGCGGGTGGTGGAGCTGTTCGAGGCGCGCAGCCCCAAGGAGCCGGCGATCATCAGCGAGATCGACGGTACCGTCCACCTGGGCGAGATCCAGAAGGGTATGCGCAAGGTCGAGGTCCGGAGCGACACCGGTGAGTCGCGCGAGTACTCGGTGCCACGTACCATCCACGTCAACGTCCAGGAGGGCGAGCGCCTGGTGGCCGGCGATCCGTTGATCGACGGCTCGATCAATCCGCACGACATCCTCCAGGTGTTGGGCGAGATGGAGCTGCAGCGCTACCTGGTCGACAAGATCCAGGAGGTCTACCGCTCACAGAGCGTGGCGATCAACGACAAGCACATCGAGGTCATCGTCCGGCAGATGATGCGGGCGATCAAGATCGAGGAGGTCGGCGACACCGAGTTCCTGATCGATGAGCAGGTCAACCGCCTGCGCTTCCACGAAGAGAACGAGCGCGTCATCGCCGCCGGCGGCACCCCAGCCGTCGGTCGTCCGATGCTGCTCGGCATCACCAAGGCGTCGCTGTCGACCGACAGCTTCATCTCGGCCGCCAGCTTCCAGGAGACCACCCGGGTGCTCACCGAAGCCGCGATCAACGGCAAGGTCGATTACCTGCGCGGCCTCAAGGAGAACGTCATTGTCGGCCGCCTGATCCCGGCGGGAACCGGCCTGATGCGCTACCACGACTTCCACGTCGAGGAGCCCGAGGTCGCCGACGTGATGGAGGACGAGGAGGGAGTCTTCTTCGAGTTCGGAGAAGAGGATATCCGCGCTCTGTCACAGCGGGCGCTCGAGAGCGATTAGTGGAGTCAGGGGAGGGGCCTCCCCTGACAACCCCTCCGTCGGATTCAGAGGGACGGTTTTGAAGCGGGGCTGCCTCTTGGGGCGGCCCCGTTTTCTTTCGTGCCCGCGCACGCTCCCAGTCCAGAGAGGCTGTGCGCCCGTCAGTCGTCGGTTCGGAAAGTGAGCGACGACCAGGTGCTCTCCCAGTCGACGTCGGCGCCAGGCGCCGCCCGCTCCATGTGCACCACCGAGAGCATCCAGACGCCCGCCGGGTCGAGCGTGAGGGTGGCCGTACCGTCGGCGCCGGTGCGGACCTCGGAGGTACGGTCCGGGTGTCCCTCGGCGAAGGCGCGGATCTGCGCTCCCGCGAGCGGCTCGCCCTGCCAAAGGACGAGAACCGGCAGCCGGGCACCGGTCTCCAGGCCGAACGGCGATGCGGTCGGAATGATCTCGAGATCGAGCCCGAGTCGGCGGTCGTAGCCCTCGGTCGGGCCGCCGGCGACTCGGATCAGGCTCTTGGCGCACCGCGAGAAGGCCTCGCGGCCGTCTGTGGCCGTCTCGCCAGCTTGCGCCCTGAACTCGATGACGTGCTCGAGGCCCTCGTCGGCCAGATACGACTCGAAGCGACTCGCCTCGAGCGTCAGCGAGCTGGCTCGGCTGCGGTAGGAGATTGCCTGGACGCCCGGCTGGGTGGCGACGAACCGCCCGGCGGGGTCGTCGCCGAGCTCGCCGCCGATCGGTGTCTCCTCTTCGCCGAAGTGCACGAACGAAAGGAGATGCCCGGGGTTCCTGGGATAGGGCTCGCCGTGCTCGAAGCCGTCGCCGACGAAGATCCGCACCGATACCTCCTGATCGAGCTCGGGCGCGAAACTCCCGGGCAGCAGCCAGAACTCGTGGGCGGCTGCCGCTGCCGGCACCAGGAGGGTCGCGAGGAGAAGGGCCGGAGCGGAGGCGCGGTACGAGCTCATGGCCCGAGCATAGCGCGCTGTGGGGCTCCACGGCGGCCCAAGACGACCCGCTCCGTGAGGCCTGCCGCGTCTCCTGACGCATCGTCCGGAGCCCGAAAAATGGATGGACGAGACGGGTCGCGATCGGCTATGGTGGGGGAGTCGAGAGGCGGCGAATCGGGCGGTGATCTGTCCGGTTTCAGCGCCTTTCAGGGCTTGACCTGTCTCGATTTTTCCTGCTATCTTTCGTCAGTTCCGCTCTGTGGTCCTCCAGGACCTCACAGGGTGAGTGTCCGTTTCGCGGGTTATTCTCATTTTCTCGAGCGGAAAATTCAGAGGTCCCCGGAGCATTTGAGGGGAAGGTCCGGTCAAAAACCGGGCATAGAAGACAGTAAATAAAAGGAAAAAACGTAGATGCCGACGATTCATCAGCTGGTCCGCAAGGGGCGCGTCAAGCAGCTCCACAAGACCAAGAGCCCGGCTCTTCAGCGGTCGCCGCAGAAGCGTGGCGTCTGTGTGCGCGTCTACACTCAGACACCCAAGAAGCCGAACTCGGCGCTGCGCAAGGTTGCGCGTGTCCGGTTGACCAACGGGATCGAGGTCACGACCTACATCCCGGGCGTCGGACACAATCTGCAGGAGCACTCGATCGTCCTGATTCGCGGAGGCCGCGTGAAGGACTTGCCGGGGGTCCGGTACCACGTGGTACGCGGCACTCTGGACGCGGTGGGCGTCGATGATCGGCGTCAGAGTCGGTCCAAGTACGGCGCCAAGCGCCCCAAGGTGTAGGTCGATTCAGGACTAGAGGTAAGCAAAGCGATATGCCCAGGCGAGGATTAGTACCCAAGAGAGAGATCCTGCCGGATCCGGTCTACGGTTCCCAGTTGGTCACCAAGTTCGTCAACGTGGTGATGAAGGACGGGAAGAAGTCGACCGCCCAGCGGATTCTGTATAACGCTCTCGACAAGATTCGGGAGCGCACGGAAGAAGATCCGATGAAGGTCTTCAAGCGTGCAATCGAGAACGTCAAGCCGGCGGTCGAGGTCAAGTCTCGACGAGTCGGAGGCTCGACCTATCAGGTTCCGATCGAGGTGCGCCCGAACCGGCGCTTGGCGCTTTCGTTCCGTTGGTTGATTCAAGCTGCGCTCAAGCGCAGTGAGAAGACGATGAATCTTCGCCTGGCAGGCGAATTGATGGACGCCGCGGCGAGCCGCGGTCTGGCCATCAAGAAGAGGGAGGACACCCACCGGATGGCAGAGGCCAACAAGGCCTTCGCTCACTACCGCTGGTAAGCACGTCCGCCCTTCGGGGCTGCGAGGACGGGATGTACCTGGCGGCGACAGCGGGAGACCGCTGTCGCTTTGTCGCTACTGAGAAACACCGAGCAATATCTGAGATCAGCCCTTTGAACCGCGCGTCAGCGCGCCCGAAAGTATCTGGAAATGCCACGTAAGAAGCCCCTAAAACAAATCCGCAACATCGGGATCATGGCCCATATCGACGCGGGCAAGACCACGACTACCGAGCGGATCCTGTATTACACAGGTGTCAACTACAAGATCGGTGAGGTGCACGACGGCACCGCCACCATGGACTGGATGGTCCAAGAGCAGGAGCGCGGAATCACCATCACCGCCGCTGCTACGACCTGCGAGTGGAATGATCACCGCATCAACATCATCGATACCCCGGGGCATGTCGACTTCACCGCCGAGGTGGAGCGCTCGCTGCGGGTGCTCGACGGCGCCGTGGCGGTGTTCGACGCCGTTGCCGGCGTCGAGCCGCAGTCGGAGACGGTCTGGCGGCAGGCGGATCGCTATCACGTGCCGCGCATTGCGCTGGTCAACAAGATGGATCGCGTCGGCGCCGACTTCGAGCGCTGCGTCTCGATGATGCGCAGTCGCCTGGGAGCGTCGCCGGTGGTCATCCAGCTGCCGTGGGGCAAGGAGAGCGATCTCACCGGCATTATCGATCTGGTCGAGATGCGGGGCATCGCCTATGAAGACGAGTCCCTTGGCGCCGACTACGAGCTGACCGAGATCCCCGAGAAGTACCTCGACAAGGCGCACAAGATGCGCGAGCAGATGGTCGAAGCGATCGCCGAGACCGACGAGCCGCTGCTCGAGAAGTACCTGTCGGGTGAAGAGATCACCAACGAGGAGCTCAAGGCCGCCCTGCGGCGGGCGACGATCTCCAACGGCCTGCAGCCGGTCCTGTGCGGCAGCGCCTTCAAGAACAAAGGCGTGCAACCGCTGCTCGACGCGGTGATCGACTACCTGCCCTCGCCGCTGGACGTGCCCGCGATGGTCGGCACCGATCCGGTGACCGAGTTGGCGACCGAGCGGCCGGCCGACGACGAGCAGCCGTTCTCCGGGCTGGTGTTCAAGATCATGACCGACCCGTTCGTCGGACAGCTGGCCTACTTCCGGACCTATTCCGGCGGCATCAAGTCCGGCGACAAGGTGGTCAACGCCACCCGCGGCACCAAGGAGCGCATCGGTCGTCTGCTCAAGATGCACGCCAACAAGCGTGAAGAGATCTCCGAGCTCTGGTCGGGCGACATCGCGGCGGCGGTCGGTCTCAAGAGCGTCCGCACCGGCGACACGATCTGCGATCCGGGCAACCCGGTGGTGCTCGAGGCGATGAGCTTCCCCGAGCCGGTGATCGCGGTGTCGATCGAGCCCAAGACCAAGGTGGATCAGGAGAAGCTGGCGACCGCGCTCGGCAAGCTCCAGCAGGAAGATCCGACCTTCCGTGTGCACACCGACCAGGAGACCGGCCAGACGCTGATCTCCGGTATGGGTGAGCTGCACCTGGAGATCATCACCGACCGCTTGATCCGTGAGTTCAACGTCGGCGCCAACGTCGGCCGGCCGATGGTCGCGTATCGCGAGAGCCTGACCCGGGAGGCCGAGGGCGAGGGACGCTTCGTGCGCCAGAGCGGCGGTCGCGGTCAATACGGCCACTGCAAGATTCGGGTGCGCCCGACCGACGGCGAGTTCGTGTTCGAGAACAAGATCGTCGGCGGCAAGATCCCGCGGGAGTTCATCCGGCCGATCGAGCAGGGCATCCGCGAGGCGATGGAGACCGGGCCGCTTGCGGGCTACCCGATGAGCAAGCTCGAGATCGAGCTCTACGACGGCAGCTTTCACGACGTCGACTCATCCGAGGTGGCGTTCAAGATCGCCGGCTCGATGGCGCTTCAGGACGCCTGCAAGAGAGCTCAGCCGGTTCTTCTCGAGCCGGTCATGGCGGTTGAAGTGGTCACGCCGGACGACTACATGGGCGATGTGATCGGCGACATCACCTCGCGCCGGGGCCGGGTTCAGCAGATGGAGGCGCGCGGCAACGCGCAGGTGATCACCTGCCGGGTGCCGCTGTCCGAGATGTTCGGTTACGCGACGGACCTGCGGTCGGCGACCCAGGGTCGTGCGACCTACACGATGCAGTTCGAAAACTACGAGCAGGCGCCCAAGAGCGTCAGCGAAGAGATCGTTGCCCGGGCCGCGGGCTAGCGGCGAGGAAGGAGAAGTCATGGCAAAGGAAAAGTTCGAGCGCACCAAGCCGCACGTGAACGTGGGGACGATCGGGCATGTGGATCACGGCAAGACCACGCTGACGGCAGCGATCACGAAGATTCTGTCGACGAAGGGTCTTGCCGACGTCGTGGATTTCGATGCGATCGAC
>JAJCXP010000158.1 GCA_029263375.1 Acidobacteriota bacterium
GAGATGCGTCACGTATTGCGTCCGGAGAGCGTCGGTCTGCTAGGCTACGCCAGCCTCACGGCCGGCCGAGCGTCACCGGAATCGACGGCCGAGCCGTCACGGCAATCTCAAAAAGCGGGAGTAACTCAGTGGTAGAGTCTCGGCCTTCCAAGCCGTTGGTCGCGGGTTCGATTCCCGTCTCCCGCTCCATGATTCCTCTCACGAGAAACAGGAGAGAGCGATGCTTCGAACTTTCGCGATGACCGTCCTTTTTCTGGCCGCGTCTCTCGCGGCCTTCGCCCAGCAGCCCGACTGGGACGCGATTGAGATCAAGGCCGACCATGTCGCCGGCAGCGTCTACATGCTCTATGGCGTCGGCGGCTTCGCCGGCGGCAACATAGGTGTGTCGGTGGGCGAGGACGGGATCGTACTGGTCGACGACCAGTTCGAGCCGTTGGTCCCCAAGATCCAAGCGGCGCTGAGCGGTCTGACCGACGCGCCGGTGCGGTTCGTGCTGAACACCCACCACCACGGCGACCACACCCACGGCAACAAGGTGTTCGGCCATGATTCGACGATCATTGCCCACGACAACGTGCGCGCCCGGATCGCTGCCGAGGACGCGTTCGACGGCCAGCCGGGTACGCCCGCGCCCGCCCAGGCACTGCCGGTCCTGACGTTCGACAGCGAGGTCACGCTGCATCTGAACGGCGAGGAGGTCCGCGGGGTCCACTTCCCGGTCGGTCACACCGACGGCGACACTATCGTCTACTTCACCGGCTCGAACGTCGTCCACATGGGCGACGACTTCTTCAACGGGATGTTTCCGTTCATCGACCTCGACAGCGGCGGCACGGTCGGCGGCTACATCGCCGCGATGAGGAAGGTTCACGACGAGCTCCCAGCCGACGTGAAGATCATTCCCGGCCACGGTCCGCTGGCCACGCGATCCGACCTTCAGGTCAACCTGGAGGTGCTCGAAGCGACCGCCGCGGTAATCCAGAAGGCCATCGACGACGGCAAGACGCTCGAGCAGATCCAAGAGGAGAAGCTGCTCGCGGAGTGGGACTCGTACTCCTGGCCGTTCATCACCTCGGAACGGCACGCAGCGCAGCTCTATCGGGGCCTCGGGGGCGGCCAATAGAGGCGCCCGAGACCGTCGCCTGTCCAGCCCAGGGGCGGCCGTGGGCTGCAACCGACGAAGTCCGATTCCGTACCTGAAGGTATCCACAGTAGACCCGTCAGGAAGGGGATCGAGATGACCGACACGTTGCTTGAGCGCTCCAGGAATCCGAGCTTGCAAGCGCGTCGTCGCCTGGCGGCCGGCTCGGTCATGTTGGCGCTCCTCGTCCTCCCGGGGCTCGTGGCTGCCCAGGACGCGAGCGCGACCGCTGTGGCGGACGCTGATCACTCCCTCGGTTGGCTGATCGGAGACTGGCAGGCCGAGTTCCGCCCGCACGGTGAGGACATGCCGGCGCCGACTATGCGCTTCGAATGGCGCGACGAGAATCGGTCGATCCTGACGATGTACGGAACCCGGCCGGGCCCGGGCGGCGAGCTGGTCCCCGAGTACGAAACGACGGTGGTCTGGCACCCGGTGAAGAAGCGCTTCGTGTTCCTGGGCGCCTACCTGTCGGGCGACAGCCACGAGAGGCAGGTGATCGAAGATGGCGAGATCGAGATTCTCGACGACGGCGGCGTGCGGCTCCTCATGGACGTCCACTACCCGAGCGGGGTGACAGTACCTTTCACCGACGGCACCGTCGCGGGCGCCGAGGGGCACACCCTGCACTTCCAGCGCACGTTTCGTCGCGCGGGCCCCGACGAGCTGCGCGGCGTGTTTCGGATTCGGCGTGGGGACCGTTGGGAGGATCCACATCCGGACTCGAGCTTCGAGACCGGCTACCCCTGGCGGCGGATCCAGGCGGTCGACCAAGCATCCGAGCTCGTGCCGCCACCGGCGTGGGTGCTCGAGCATTGGGCGGCTCTGGCGGGGACCTGGGTCGCCGACAACTCGGCCCATCGCAATGACGTCGAGCTCGCCGACGCGTACGCGGTGGAGTGGACCCTGGGTATTGGCGGCAGAAGTCTCTCGGGTCGTCTCTATGCCATCGAGGGTGGTGAGGAGGCGAGTACCTACTGGGAGTTTCGCGAGTTCTGGCACCCGGCGTCGGGGCAGCTGGTCACCGAGCAGTTCGGCGCGGACGGCACCTACGGTGTCGGCTCTCAAACCAAGCTGACGGATGGAACACTCGAGCTGGAGCAGACCTTCCACTTCGTCTCTTCAGGCGCCGTGACGCGCTCCGGCCACCGGTCGACGCTGGATGGCGACCTGCATACGACCACCTCCTTCGACATCGACGATCAGGGCGACTGGATCCAGCAGCGGCGCTACGTCTGGCAGCGACAGTCTGTCGACTGACGCGTCGGGAGGAGAATCGGATGCGACTCGAGCAGACCCTGCTGGCGTGCTCGATTGTGCTCGTGGCGTGCGCTGGCAGCGGGAGCGAGGCGGAGCAACTGATTGCCGGGCAGGCCGACGTGATGAACGACATGGCGGCCGTTCTGGAGAGCGTCGACGACGCATCTTCGGCCGAGAGCGCCAAGCCCAGAATGCGAGCGCTCGGCGAGCGGCTGTCGGAGCTCGAGGACGAATGGCAGGCGTACGTGGCAAGCCTTGGTACCGAGGAGACTGCGGCCCAGGCCTATCGCTCGACGACACCGCGCGAGATCGCCGAGGCCCAGGCGCGCTTGAGCTCGGCCTTCACCAGGTTGGCGATGAATCCGTCACTGCGTAACCAGATGGCCGAGCTTGCCCGGGAGATGGGCGACGCGTATCAGGCGCGACGGTAGCGAACAGGTCGGGCGCGGCCTATCGGGAGGTCGAGGCCTGCCTCTCGCCGGGCAGGTCGCGTAGCGCGAGCGCCACGAACAGGGCCGCGGCCACGCTGATGCCGGCGCAGATCGCGAAGTGAGGCGCGTAGCCGAGCGCCTGGGCGAGGAGCCCGCTCAGGCCGGCTCCGACCAACGGTCCGACGACGGCGAGCGACTGCTGAAGGGTGAAGTCGGTGCCGCCGGTCTCGATCGAGGCGCGGTCCATCATGTGGGTGTAGAGCGCCGCGGTGGCCATGCCGCCGGCGAACGCGGCGGCCATCGACACGATCCAGATCGTCGTCAACGAACCGTAGCCGAGCGCCGGCAGAGCGAAACCGAGCACCGCGACTCCGTGGAGGACGGAGAAGCCCACCAGCGAGCGCTTGCGACCGAGTCGCTCGACCGCCATGCCGCCGGCCAAGGCGCCGACCAGCGCGGCGCTCGAGTTGCCGACGCCGACGATCAGGCCGATCTGACCCAGGCTCAGGCCGAGATCGACCAGCATCGGCTTCGCCATCGTCAACGCCATCGCGTCGCCGCTGCGGTAGACCAGGAGCACCACGACCCACGGCAGGATTCCGGGTCGGCGGAAGAAGCGGGCCAGGGCGCCGAACTGGACTCTCCGCGGAGCTTCCGCGCGCGGCGGCTCGCGGAAGGTCAGCACATTGGCGAGTGGTCCCGCCAGCATCGCCGCCATGGCCAGCAGCGCGGCCCGCCAGCCGAAGCTGGCGTAGAACAGCAGGATGGCGCCGCCGCCCAGGACCTGGCCGAGATAGAAGCCGCCGACCTGGACGCCGTTGCCCAGGCCGCGCTCGGCCCGCGGCAGGATGTGTACCGCCATGCCGTCCGAGGCGATGTCCTGTGTGGCCGCGAGCAGCATGAACAGGCCGGCGAGGGGCAGTAGCAGCCCGACCTGACTGCGCGGGTCGAGGAACGCGATCGCGATCACCGCGATCACCGCGAGCCCCTGCAGCGGCAGCAGCCAGCTCCGATAGTGGCCGTGCCGCTTCGATCCCCAACCGTCGACCAGAGGCGCCCAGAGGAACTTGAGCATGAACGGCGCGGCCAGCGCCTGGACGAGCCCGATGTCACGCAGCGAGAGCCCGAGGTCACGACCGATCGCGGGTACGCCTTCGATGAAGAACCCGAGCGGGATGGCCTGCGAGACGTAGAGCGCCGCGAGCAGCGCCAGCCGGCGCGGGCGGCCGGCGCGGGCGATCCGCGAGACATTGAGAGCCGTTTCGGCGGCTGGACGATCGTGCATGAGTGACCCTATCTTCCTACGAATTCAGGCACGTTGGGTTTGCTCGGTCGAACCTGGCGCGCCCCCAGGGTAAGGATCAGCGCATTCAACTATGGCGTTGGGTCGATACCTGGACTCCGACGAGCGTGTAGCATCTCGATCTTCCTGCGGGGCCGGCCGGGCGCGAGACCGGCCTACTGAGAGGGGTAGGGATAGCTGCCATGAACCGGGGTGCCATCGAAGCGACCCGCCGGTCGTATCGACGACCGATGGCGTGGCTCGTCTGCATCCTGCTGCTGGCGGGGTCGGCTCCAGTGGCGCCGGCCATCATTCCGGTCGGCGGTGCTTGCGATCTCGGCGAAGCGATCGAGAACGCGAACGGTGACTTGGCGGTGAACCCTGACTGCGTCGCCGGGTCTGGCGCCGACACGATCCAATTGAGTGGCAACGTGACGCTCACTTCGATGGACAACTCCACCGACGGCGACAACGGTCTGCCGTCGATCACCAGCGAGATCACGATCGACGGTGCGGGCAACACGATCGCGCGCGACGCCGGTGCGCCCAGCTTCCGGATCTTCCACGTCGCGAGCGGCGGCGACCTGATGCTGAACGATGTCGCGGTGAGCGGCGGACGGCTCGAAGGGGTCGACGCGTCGGGTGGTGGAGTCTTCAATCGGGGCGACTTCGCCCTGACCAACAGCACGCTCTCTGGCAACTCGATCGACAGCTCCAACTACGGCTACGGCGCCGGGATCTACAACCTTGGCGTCTCGGTGATCTTCTCGAGCACGGTGTCGGGCAATCAGATCCAGGCCGACGTCGCCTACGGCGGCGGCATCTTCACCGACATCGGCGCAACTCTGAACGTCGAGCTCAGCGAGATCTCGGGCAACTCGGTGGCCGCGCCGAAGGCGGGGGGCGGCGGCGTCGAGACCTGGGGTACCACCACCATCACCCAGAGCACCGTGTCGGGCAACAGCGGCGAGGCGATCGGTCCGTACTCGGACTTGAAGGGCGTCGGGGTGAGGCTGAGCGCTGGCGGATTGACCTTCTCGGCCAGCACGGTCTCCGGCAACGTCGGCTCGAGTGACGCGGCTGGCTACGGTGCCCTTCTGTTCGGCGGCGGAATCTCTGTCGACGACGGCATCGTGAACGTGAGCGCGAGCACGATCTCGAGTAACTCCTTGACCGCGCTCTCGGCGTTCAGCGCCGCCCTCGGCGGCGGGCTTCACCACGGACGCAACCCAGGGACGATCAGCTACTCGACGCTCTCGGGCAATTCGGTCAGCGCCGGCTTCCAGCAGGATGGGGGGGCGATCTACGTCGGGACCGCCGTCGGCGATCTCTTGAACGTGATCGCCACTCTGATCGCCGACAGCACCGGCGGCAACTGCGACGGCGTAGGGACAATCAACGACATCCAGAACAACCTCGCCGACGACGCGAGTTGCGCGACCATTCCCGCGACCCTCACCGGCCTCGACCCGATGCTGCTCGACAACGGCGGCCCGACCCGGACCCATGCGCTCCTCGAAGGAGGCAACGCGATCGGCTTGGCCGGCACCTGCGGCATCCCGTTCGACCAGCGTGGGGTCGAGCGCGACGACGGGGCCTGCGATTCGGGCTCCTTCGAGCTCAACGAGTGCATGGCACCTGACGGCAACCAGGCGATCGCCGAGGGGACCTTCAGCGGGCCGTTCGAAATCGAGGTCTGTCACTCGATCACGACGGGCGAGGGCCTGATCGTGAGCCCCGGCGGGGATCTGACCCTCCGGGCCGGCTCGCTGGTGACCCTCGGCGAGGGCACGGTAATCGAGCAGGGGGGCGAGCTCACGATCGAGATCGACCCGGCTCTCAACATGTGATCGTCACCGAGTGTAAGAGTTTCCCGGGATACGGCACTCAACGACTGCCGCCCGGCCAAACTGGCACGACGAAAGTCAACTAACTCCTGCCCGTTTACCCCCCTTTACAGGAGTGGGATCGTGACCTATACTCGCTCATTACCCGCAGTCGGCCATCGGCGGTGACCGACCGGGAAAGGTTCGTCGAGTTTTAAAGTGCCCACGTGGCTCAGGGGTAGAGCACTTCCTTGGTAAGGAAGGGGTCACCGGTTCAAATCCGGTCGTGGGCTCCAGGAAAAAAATTCGGCGAACCGGCCAACGTTGAAGGGCATTCAGATCAACGCATTCAGGCAGAGTACTCAAGCAACGCATTTAAGCAACGCATTCAAGAAAAGTTCGGTGGGAATCTTGCAAGCCCCCCAAGGCCTCGACCGAGGCTGGTGGGGCACGTCTAATTTCTAGGAGGCGTCTGGGGCATCATGGCGAAGGAGAAGTTCGAGCGCACCAAGCCGCACGTGAACGTGGGGACGATCGGGCATGTGGATCACGGCAAGACCACGCTGACGGCAGCGATCACGAAGATTCTGTCGACGAAGGGTCTTGCCGACGTCGTGGATTTCGATGCGATCGAC
>JAJCXP010000159.1 GCA_029263375.1 Acidobacteriota bacterium
TCTCGCCGGCGAGACGATCGCTCCCGATCAGACCGAGATCCTCCAGGAGCGGCTGCTCAAGAGCCACGCGGCGGGAATGGGCGCTCCGCTCGCCCCGGCCGTCGTCCGGGCGATGCTCCTGCTGCGCGCCAACGCGCTGGCCCGAGGCTTCTCGGGTGTGCGGGTGGTGGTAGTGGAGCGACTGATCGACCTGCTCAATCGCGACCTCCTGCCGGTCGTACCCAGCCGCGGCTCGGTCGGGGCGAGCGGTGATCTGGCGCCTCTCGCGCACCTCGCGCTGCCGTTGACCGGGCGCGGCCGCTTGCTCGTGGACGGCGAGGTCCGGCCGGCGGCCGAGGTCCTCGAGGGCCTCGGGATCGAGCCGCTGCGGCTGGCTGCCAAGGAGGGGTTGGCCCTGATCAACGGCACCCAGGCCTCTACCGCGCTGGCGGCGATCGCGCTGCTCGAGGCGCGAGGCCTGGTGCGAATCGCCGACCTCGTGGGCGCGCTCTCGACGGAGGCGTTTCGGGGCACCGACGCGCCTTTCGACCACCGGCTGCACGAAGTCCGACCGTACCCGGGCCAGCGGGCCAGCGCCGCGAATCTGTGGGCTCTGCTGCGCGACTCGGAGATCCGCGAGTCGCACCGGGAGGGAGACTCGCGCGTTCAGGATCCGTACAGCTTCCGCTGCATGCCTCAGGTCCACGGGGCAGTCCGTGACGTGCTGGACGATGCCGCGACCAAGCTGGTTCTGGAGTTCAACGCCGTGACCGACAACCCGCTGGTGTTCGCGGATTCCGGCGCGATCCTGGCAGGCGGCAACTTTCACGCCGAGCCGATCGCCTTCGCCGCGGACTTCATGGCGATCGGTCTGTGCGAGATCGGCTCGATCAGCGAGCGGCGCATCGAGAAGCTCAACCAGGCTGCGTTCTCCGGTCTGCCGGCGTTCCTGACCGCGAGTCCCGGTTTGAACTCGGGGCTGATGATCGCCCAGGTGACGGCGGCGGCATTGCTCGCCGAGGCTCGGATCCTGGCCCATCCGGCAAGCGTCGACAGCGTCCCGACCTCCGCGGACAAGGAGGACCACGTTTCGATGAGCATGGGCGCGGGACTCAAGCTCCAGGAGGTGGTGACGGGGATTCGGCGGATCCTCGGCATCGAGCTGCTGTGCGCGGCGCAGGGGATCGATCTGCTGCGCCCGCTACGCACGAGTCCGCGCCTGGAGGCGCTGCACGGCGAGTTCCGGAGCCATGTGCCGAAGCTCGAGGACGACCGCGAGCTATCGGCCGATCTCGAAGCGGCCGAGGCGTTCCTGGCGGGCGGGATCGGTTCGCATCTAACTGATCTCGTCTAGCCGCTCTCGAGTGACCCAGCTTTGATAGCGTGACCTGATGCCCGAGTCGCTGGAAGCCGTGAGGACCATCCGAGCTCCGCGGGGCGCCGAGATCTCCTGCCGCGGATGGCAGCAGGAGGCGGCGCTGCGGATGTTGATGAACAATCTCGACCCCGAGGTGGCCGAACGGCCGGAGGAGCTGATCGTCTACGGCGGCTCCGGCAAGGCCGCTCGCAACTGGGAGTGCTACGACGCCATCGTCGCGACCCTGAGGCGGCTCGGCAACGAGCAGACGCTGCTGGTGCAATCGGGCAAGCCGGTGGCGGTGTTCGACACCCACGCCGACGCCCCGCGAGTCTTGATCGTGAACTCGATGCTGGTGCCGCACTGGGCCACCGCCGACGAGTTCCGGCGCCTGGAGGGGCTCGGGTTGACCATGTACGGTCAGATGACCGCCGGCTCCTGGATCTACATCGGCAGCCAGGGCATCCTGCAGGGAACCTACGAGACGCTGGCGGAATGCGCTCGACAACACTTCGGTGGATCTTTGAAGGGAAGGCTGACAGTGACCGCGGGGCTCGGCGGGATGGGCGGCGCGCAACCGCTGGCGGTGACCATGAACGAGGGCGTCTGCCTGGTTGCCGAGGTCGACGCCAGTCGCATCCAGCGGCGGCTGGAGACGCGCTATCTCGACCGCACCGAGCCGGACGTCCCCGCCGCGGTCGAAGCAGCGCTGGCCGCCCGTGAGAAGGGCGAGGCGGTCTCTATCGGGGTCGAGGCGAATGCGGTCGATCTGCTTCGGTATCTGCTCCAGCACGACATCGTGCCCGACGTCCTGACCGATCAGACCTCGGCCCACGACGCCCTCCTCGGCTACTACCCGGACGGGATGGGCTTCGCCGAGGCGGGCGAGTTGCGCGAATCTTCGCCGGAGCGCTACATCGAGCGCTCGACGCAGTCGATGGCGCGGCACATGCGGGCGATGCTGGAGCTCCAGGCAGCGGGGGCGGTGACCTTCGACTACGGCAACAACCTGCGCGGCCAGGCGCTCGAGGCGGGAGTCGATCGGGCCTTCGATGTCGTCGGATTCGTGCCGCTGTTCATTCGACCCCTGTTCTGCGAGGGCAAGGGGCCGTTTCGCTGGGCCGTGCTCTCGGGTGACCCGGAGGACCTGGCGGCGACCGACGACGCGATCCTGGAGGCGTTCCCAGACGACGAGCCGCTGCACCGCTGGATCCGCCTGGCGCGCGAGCGGGTCGCGTTCCAGGGCCTACCCTGCCGTATCTGCTGGCTGGGATACGGCGAGCGGGCCAAGGCGGGGCGGATCTTCAACGATCTGGTCGCGAGTGGTCGGGTCAAAGCACCGATCGTGATCGGGCGCGACCATCTCGACTGCGGCTCGGTCGCATCTCCGAATCGTGAGACCGAGGCGATGATGGACGGCTCCGACGCGATCGCCGACTGGCCGATCCTCAACGCCATGCTCAACGCCGTCAACGGCGCCACCTGGGTGTCTGTCCATCATGGTGGAGGAGTCGGCATCGGCTACTCGCTGCACGCCGGAATGGTGGTCGTCTGTGACGGCTCCAAAGAGGCCGAACTGCGCCTCGCCCGGGTGTTGACGGGCGATCCCGGGACCGGGGTCGTACGGCACGCCGATGCGGGGTACGACCGGGCTCAGCAGATCGCTCGTGAGCGCGGCGTCGACATCCCAATGCTTGACGGCTCCTAGCCAGAGGGGGCCCGGTTCGGCCCTTGCATAGCGCACCCTTCATGCCCGCGTCCAAGAACAGGTGGCTCGAGACCCTGGTGCTGGTGAGCCTGGTCGCGAGCCTCCTTGCGCCCGGGTTGCTCGGTCCCGCCCTCGTGGCCCTGCTGGGCGCGACCTGGCTGTGGCACTGGTCGAATCGGCGCGAGCGCTGGCTGCTGGGCGTGCTGCTCCTACTCTCGGTGGCCTTGTTGACCTACGGCCGAGAGTACGAACGGGCGGCCTTCGATCCGGCGCGTAAGGCCCGCGCGATCGAACGCGAGTTCGCGAGCATCTGGGGCGAGCTCGACCTCACGGCCCGACAGGCCGCCGAGGCGCTCGGAAGAATGCCCCAGGACGAGAGACGCGCCCTGGCGTCCTTCGAGCGGCTCGCCGGTCAGGCGCGTTCCCACAACCAGCGATTGACGCTGCTCTCGATCGGCGAGGACGGTGCTCCAGAAGCCTGGTCCGGTCCGGGTCTCCTGCACGATCTCGAGCGCGAGCCGCTGCCGGCACTTGGACGATCCTTCCGACTCGGTTTTCAGGCCGCAACGGTGTTCAGTGTCGCCGAGGTCCCCGATGGCGGCGGAGCGCGCGTCGTCGCCGGTCGCAGCCTGTTCACGAATGATCTGCCGCGCCGAGATCGATTCCTGGGGCCCATCCGCTGGACGGTGTTTCACGCCGGCGATGTCGTACCGCCGGAGCTCATCGAGATTGATATCGGGGCCGGTCCCGCGATCGCCGTCGAGAACTGGGAGGGTAGGCCAGCCGCCGGCGACGCCTGGGAATCTCGGGCTCGTCGCTGGGGCTCGGTGGTGCTGGCACTGGCTCTCCTGGCACTAGCCTCCCTGCGGACGATTGCCGGGAGGGGGCAGGCCGGGCAAAGCGCGACCCTGTTGGCGGCCGCAGCCATCGCGGCGGGGCTGGCGGCCCGACTGAGCCCGGTGGTCTTGGCTCCCCTGGCAGCCGCGGCCTTCCTGGCGACGCTGGTCTGGTGGCGCCCGGCCGTCCTGGAGCGGTGGTTGCCGCCGGCCTGGGCGAGGGCCCTGCTGGGCGGCTCTGCGGTGATGGCCGTCGCCTTCGCGGCCCAGCGCTTCGAGACCGGGCTCGATCTCGGCTCCGAGCTCTTCCCAGGACACCAGGCGAACGCCTGGCGCCTCTCGATCGCGGGTTTGACCCTGGCCTGGCTCGGACTCGTCGGTCGCGTCCGAGCCGACAAGACCGTGGACGACTCGGCCGCGGCCAACTCGACCGGCGCCGTCGGCTGGGGGGCGTCGGCGGTCGTGCTACTGCTCGCCGCGGGCGCGTTACACGATCAGCCGGCCGCGTTCGTCCCGGCGATGCTCCTTGTTGCCGGGACGGTGGTGGCGGGCTTGTGGGCGGAGCGTCAGGCTCGTCCGCTGACCCTGGCGACCGGGTCGATTCTGATCCTGCTCGCGGCGCTCATCGCTGCCGTGGGGTGGGAGATGACGTCCCGCCAAAACCTAAAGCATCACTTGAAGTCCGTAGTGCTGCCAGGGCTCGCCCGACCGGCCCCTGGCGAGCTCCAGCTTCTGCGCCAGGGGCTCGATCGGCACTTCAGCGAGCTGGACCTCGGCTCGGTAGTCCTACCCAATCCGGCTGGGCTCGAGGTTCAGGACCTCGGGATCGCGGTCTGGAGCGGCTCGCCGCTGGCTGTCCGGGGCGCGCTCTCGGCAGTGACGGTGTGGCCTTTCGACGGCGGCCACGCGAGCTTTTCGCTCGGTCTGCCGCTGACCAACGAGGGCGAGGTCGACTGGAGCCCGACACGCTGGCGCAAGGTGGAGGAGCCTTCGCCGGAGGGCTCGCTGCTGACCGGCGCGACACAGTTCCTGCACGATGGGCGGCCCTGGGCGGATGTTTCCTACACGCTGCTGATGCGACCGGGCTTCGGGCTGTCGAGGCGGCCGCTGAGGAGCCTGGCGACGGTGCTGCTCCAGGGCGCTCCCGGACCGTTCCGGCCCGATCCCAAGCTGATCGAGCCCGCCTCGTACGGCCTCTACTCCCCGGATGGCGAGGCGGTCGAGGTGGCCTGGCCCGGCGTCACCCTGCCGCTCGCTCGGCTGATCGCCGAGCCCGGCAGCGTGGTCGTGGGGCCGGAAGGGCGGGCCGTTGGTTTCGCCGCCGAGGGTCCCGACGGCATTCAGGTGCTCTTGCTGCCGGTGCTCGGACCGGTGGCGGCGCTCGAGCGAGCTGCGATGCATGCCGTCGCCACGCTCGTGCTGCTCGGTCTCGGGTTGCTGATCGGCTGGGCGTTCGGGCTGCCGACCCTGCCGAGCCGACGAGCGATCTCGGGGATCTGGAGGTCCTATTCGAAGCGCATGTTGCTGGTGAGCGGCCTCTTACTGGTCGTGCCGGTGCTGCTTCTCAACACGTTCGCCCTACGGGTGCTGACCGACCAGCTGCGCAACGAGCAGCGGCTGGCTGGAGAGGCGGCGCTCGATACCGCGCAGCGCGTGCTGGGTGAGTACATCCTGGCGCTCGACCCGGGCTTCGGGATCGAGACGATCCTGGACGACGAGCTGCTCAGCTGGCTGGCGCGGGTGATTCACCACGAGATCACCCTCTACTGGGGCAGCAGCGTCTACGTCTCGAGCAAGAGCGAGCTCTTCAGCGCCGGCCTGTTGCCCAAGAGGATTCCCGGCGAGATCTACGCCAGTCTCGCACTCGACGGCGCGACTCGAGCCGCTCGGGTGAATCGAACCGGCGACATCGACTACCTCGAGCTCTACGCGCCGCTCTCGATCCCGGGGCAACCATCCGCGCAGAGCGGCATCTTTCTGTCGGTGCCGATGCTCGCCCAGCAGGTCGAGACCGCAGCCGAGCTGGCATCTCTGCGACGCAAGGTGTTGCTGGCGACGGCCGCTCTGGTACTGCTCCTGATGGCGGTGGGCAGCCGCCTGGCGCGCGGTTTCACCTCGCCCCTGATGGAGATCGTCGACGGCACCCAGCGGATTGCCGCCGGTGCCCGCTCGATCGACCTCCGGCCCGGCGATCAGGAGCTCGAGACCCTGGTCGACGCGATCGACCTGATGGCCCAGAAGATCGCCGACGGTCGCGCGCGCCTTGAACGCGAGAAGGCACTGATAGAACGCGTGGTCGACAACGTGAACTCTGGAGTCGTGTCGGTGGACCAGGACAGGAGCGTCCTGCTGATCAATCAGGTCGCGCGCGATCTCCTGGGTGCCGAGATCGGCGACTCGCTTCCGGATGTCCTCGCCGGGCGCGAGTGGCTCGCGCCGATCGCCGACTTTCTGGGCTCAGCCGGAGCCGATCGTCGGGTCGAGACGGTGCAGCTGCCGGTCGCGGAAGGGGGAGGGGAGGGCACGGAGTGGACGCTGGCTTGGGTGCCTCTGCCGCACGAAGGGGCGCCGACGGCCCTGCTGGTCGTCGAGGACGTGACCGAGGTCCTGCGTGGACAGCGCCTCCAGGCATGGGCGGAGATGGCCCGCATCATCGCGCATGAGATCAAGAATCCCCTGACTCCGATCCGGCTCTCCACCGAGCACATGCGCAAGGTGCGGACCGAACGCCCCGAGGAGTTCGAGGCCGTGTTCGAGCGCTGCACCGCCAATATACTCGTCCAGGTCGAGGAGCTGCGCCAGATCTCGAGCGAGTTCTCCGCCTACAGCCGGCTGCCGAAGATCGAGCCGATCCCCGGAGACCTGGGTAGCACGGTGCGCGAGATCGTCGAGGGGTATCAGGCCTCCAACCCGGAGGGCGTCCTGCTCGAGATCGACCCGCGGGTTGATCGCACCGGTGCCCGCTTCGATGCCAAGCTGATCGGGCGAGCGCTGCGCAACCTGATCGAGAACGCAGTGCGCGCCACCGCCAACGGCCGCGGCGTCGAAGTCACCGTCGGCTCCGATAATCGGCGTGTGTCGATCCGGGTCCTCGATCGCGGTCCCGGCGTAAGCCCGGACAATCTGGCCAGGATCTTCGAGCCGTACTTCTCGACCCACGACACCGGGACCGGCCTCGGCCTGCCGATTGCGCGCCGGATCGCCGAGGAGCACGGCGGCGGTGTGCACGCGCGCAACCGCGACGGCGGTGGTCTCGAAGTCGAGCTCTGGATCCCCGCCAACGCGTAGCCTGCCGTGGCCCGAAGGCCGGGGTCCTTGCGATAGCATGGCGCCGCTTTCCGGTTTCGGGAACCACCTCAGGAGGAGTGCATGATGCGAGTTGCTAGTGCGAGTCTGGCTCTGTGGCTGCTGTCGATTCCAATGGCGGCCCAGACGCCGATGCCCGAGGCCGAGCCCGAGCCCGAGTTCGGGAAGGTCGCCGGGCGATCGGAGGAGCGATCCGGTCTTTTGACCTTCCATGCCGACCCCTCCGACAACCGGATCTGGCTCGAGCTCCCGGCCGACGCCACCGGGACGCTGGGCGAGTTCATCTACGTCGAGGGGCTCGCGACCGGCCTGGGCTCGAATCCGGTCGGTCTAGATCGAGGCCAGCTGGGCGACTCACGGCTGGTGGCTCTGCGCCTCCTCGGCGACCGGCTGCTGATCGAGCAGCCGAATCTCGGATATCGAGCTCTGACCGAGGATTCCGCCGAGTCCCGGGCAACTCGCCAGTCGTTCGCGACCTCGGTGTTGTGGGCGGGCAAGATCGGTCCGACCAAGGGCGACCGAACGCTGGTCGACATCACGTCATTCCTGGTCCGCGACGCTCACGGCGTCGCCGAGACGCTACGCGTGACCGGGCAGGGAACGTTCGCTCTCGATCCGGGGCGCAGCACCGTCGATCTTGCCGCCTGCCTGGCGTTTCCCGACAACCTCGAGTTCGAGGCGATCCTGACCTATGCCGGCACTGGCGAGATCGGCGCCCACGTGCGCTCGACCGCGCCGACGCCCGACACCATCACACTGGTGCAACACCACTCCCTGATCCGTCTCCCCGAGCCCGGTTATCAACCGCGCGAGTTCGATCCGCGGGCGGGCTCGTTCGCGATCGACTTTCAGGACTATGCGGCTCCGCTCGCGGCGTCGATCGAGCGCCGCTGGATCGTGCGGCATCGCCTGAAGAAGGGCGATTCCCTGGTCTACTACGTTGACCGCGGCGCTCCCGAGCCGGTGCGTGGAGCGCTTCTCGACGGTGCCCGCTGGTGGGCCGACGCATTCGACGCGGCGGGCTTTCCCGGAGCCTTCCGCGTCGAGATGCTGCCCGAGGATGCACATCCGCTCGACGTGCGCTACAACGTCATCCAGTGGGTCCACCGTTCGACCCGCGGCTGGTCGTACGGCGGCGGCGTCGTCGACCCGCGCACCGGCGAGATGCTCAAGGGGCACGTCAGCCTCGGCTCGCTGCGCGTGCGGCAGGACCGGTTGATCTTCGAGGGGCTGATCGGCGCCGACAAGAGCGGCTCCGGCGGACCTGACGATCCGGTCGAGCTGGCGCTGGCGCGGATCCGCCAGCTCTCCGCGCATGAGGTCGGTCATACGCTCGGGATCACCCACAACTTCGCCGCCAGCACCTACGGCCGCGAGTCGGTGATGGACTATCCGGCGCCGTTGGTGAGCCTCGACGCCGCCGGCAAGCTCGATCTCAGCGCAGCCTACGCCGTCGGGATCGGCGCCTGGGACATCCACGCCGTCCGCTTCGCCTATGGCGAGATCGAGGGCGACGAAGCGCAAGGGCTCGAGCGACTGCTCGCCGAAGGACGGCAGCGAGGTCTGGCGTTCGTGACCGATGCCGACGCCCGGCCGGCCGGTGCCGCCAACGCGATCGGCAGTCTCTGGGACAACGGCGCCGACGCGGTCACCCAGCTCGAGATCGACATGGCGGTTCGGAGCGTCGCACTTGCGAGCTTCGGCGCCGACCGGGTCGCCCCAGGCTCGCCTCTGGCGCTGCTCGAGGAGGTGCTGGCCACGGTCTACTTCCGGCACCGATATCAGCTCGAGGCGGTGGTCAAGATGGTCGGTGGCCTCGACTATCGCTACGCCCTGCGTGGTGACGGCCAGCCGATGCCGCGACCGCTCCCGAGCGCCGAACAGAAGCGGGCGCTGAGCGTGTTGCTGGCCGCGATCCAACCCAGCGCCCTCGACATCCCGGAGTCGGCCCTGGCGGCATTGCATCCGCGGCCGTTCGGCTACGGCGGCAACCGCGAGCTGATTCGCGGCAACGCCGCGCCGGCCTTCGACAAGCTGGCCGCGGCTGCCACGGCAGCGGACATGGTGGTGTCGGCCCTCCTGCAGCCGGAGCGCGCCGCACGGCTGATCAACCTCCACCACCGCGACCCGAGCCTGCCCGGGTTCTCGAGCGTGCTCGATGCGCTGCTCGCTCCGGGTGTCTTCGTCGGCACCGCCGACTCCGAGCGCCATGCCGAGTTGCGCCGCACGGTCCAGGGGGTCATCGTCGCCGGACTGAGTGCCCTGGCGGCGAACCCGGATGCGGCGATGGCCGTGCGCGCTCGGGCAGAGGGGGCGCTCGGCAGCGCTCGCGCGCTCCTGGCCCGAGAAGCCGGCGCGGGCCGCTCGCCGCAGGCGGAGTATCTGGTGCGGCAGATCGATCGATCGTTGGCCCGTCCCGCCGCTCCCGACGCTTCGGGCAGACCGGCGCCTGAGCCTCCACCGGGGTCGCCGATCGGCAGCTCTTCCGAGCCATTCTCACTGAGCGGCTGTTCGCTCGCCGGCCTGGCGGAGGAGTAGCGGATGGCCAAGAAGACAGGACTGAGCCGTCAGGCGTACGAACCGATTCCCGAGGGGGAGGAGTACGAACCGTTCATCCCGGCGGGGGAGTCGCCCGCCGAGTTCACGATCAAGGCGGCAGTAGCGGGCATCCTGTTCGGGATCACCTTCGGCGCCGCCAACGCTTACCTGGGTCTCAAGGCGGGCCTGACGATCTCGACCTCGATCCCGGTAGCGGTCCTGACCGTGGCGGCGTTCAAGGTGATGTCCCAGGTCGGCATCAAGAGCACCATCCTCGAGGCCAACATGTCGCAGACCGTGGGCTCGGCCTCGAGCTCGGTAGCCAGCGGCGTGATCTTCACCCTGCCGGCGCTCTTCCTCTGGGGGCTCGATCCGGGGCTCCTGCAGATGACCCTTCTGGCGATGTGCGGCGGCCTCCTCGGCGTGCTCTTCATGGTGCCGTTGCGGAGCTTCCTGATTCGCGGTGAGCACGGCCGCTTGCCCTACCCGGAGGGCACCGCGTGCGCCGAGGTGCTGGTCGCCAGCGAGGTGGGCGGCGGCAAGGCCAAGAACGTGTTCCGGGGGCTCGCCGCCGGCGCCTTCTTCAAGTTCCTGGTCAGCTGGCTCAAGGTGATCCCGGACGAGATGCACGCTCGGGTGCCCTTCATCAAGAAGGCGGAGCTCGGCTGCGAGGCCTCCGCCGCCCTGTTCGGCGTCGGCTTCATTCTCGGGCCACGGATCGCGGCGATCATGGTCGGTGGCGGCCTGCTGTCGTGGCTGGTGATCATCCCGATCATCGCCTGGTGGGGCGAGGGGATGACGACGCCGCTCTACCCCGAGACGATCCAGACGATTGCCCAAATGGAGCCGGGCCGCCTGTGGACACGCTACGTGCGCTACATCGGCGCCGGCGCGGTGGCCACCGGCGGTCTGATCACCTTGATTCGCAGCATTCCGACCATGATCGAGAGCTTCAAGGTCGGCGCCAAGCAGCTGCGCCGAAAGCTCAAGGACAGCGCCGACATCGGACCGCGCACCGAGCAGGACCTACCACTCTCGGTCATCGGCATCGGTGCGTTGCTCCTGGTCGGCGTGATGGCCGGAGTTCCCGCGGTGTTCGCCGACCTGCCGTCGTTCGGTCCGCGCCTGGTCGCGGCCCTGCTGGTCGCGGTCGCCGCGTTCTTCTTCGTCACGGTGTCCTCGCGGATCGTCGGCCTGGTCGGCGTGACCTCGAACCCGACCAGCGGCATGACGATCGCGACCCTGCTGGCGACGTCGGCGATCTTCCTCGCCTTCGGCTGGACCGGTGACGCCGGCAAGGCTGGAGCGTTGACGGTCGGCTGCGTCGTAGCCATCGCGGCGTCGATCGCCGGTGACACGTCGCAGGACCTGAAATCCGGATTCTTGCTCGGGGCCACACCGCGCCGACAACAGCTCGGTGAGCTGATCGGCGTGCTCTCCTCGGCCGCCTTCGTGTGCATGGCGGTGCTGCTGCTGGACAAGACCTACGGCTTCGGAACCGAGGAGCTACCCGCGCCTCAGGCGACCCTGATGAAGGTCGTGATCGAAGGCGTGCTTCAGAACTCGCTGCCCTGGGGCCTGGTCGGCATCGGCGTCGGCATCGCGCTTGTCTGCGAGCTGTTCAAGATCCCGAGTCTGCCGTTCGCGGTCGGCGTGTACCTGCCGGTTGCGACCATGGTGCCGGTGTTCCTGGGTGGCCTGCTGCGCTGGAACGCCGAGCGCACGGCTCCGGACGAGGCCGAGGGGTCCGAGCGCCGCGAGCGCGGTGTTCTGTTCGGCTCCGGCCTGGTGGGTGGCGAGGGTCTCCTCGGAGTGGGGATCGCGCTGGTTGCCGCTCGCCTCGGGAGGGCGCCGCATGGCATCGGCACGGCGTGGGCGGGCGACTTCGGTCAGCTCGCGACGCTCGTGGCCTTCGGCCTGCTGGCGCTCATCTTCTGGCGCCTGAGCGTGCGGAAGGAAGCCTGAGAACGGCGATGACCGCGAGATCGGTAGCGCTGGTCGCCCTGTTCGCCGCGACCGCCGCCTGCGGCATGGGTTCGAGCCGCCAGGCGCCGGCCGAGGTGGAGGAGCTCGTCTTGGAGGTGATCGCCGAGCATCCTCACGATCCGGCTGCGTTCACCCAGGGGCTGGTCTGGCACGAAGGCCGGCTCTACGAGAGCACCGGCGAGTACGGGTCCTCGACACTTCGGCGCTTGAATCTGGCGACCGGCGAGGTCGAGATCCAACGCGATCTCGAGCCGACCATGTTCGGCGAGGGCCTCGAGCGTGTGGGGGATCGGCTGATCCAACTCACCTGGCGCGAGAACGTCGCCCTGGTCTACGACCTGGCATCGCTCGAGCCCACCGGGCGTCTCTCCTACCTCGGCGAGGGGTGGGGGCTCTGTTTCGATGACGTCGACCTGATTCGCAGTGACGGCAGCGCCACTCTCACCGTCCACGACGCCGGCACGCTGGCGCCGCTTCGGCGCCTCGAGGTCACCTTCCAGGGTCGCCCGGTGCGCTATCTGAATGAGCTCGAGTGCGTGCACGGTGAGGTCTGGGCAAACGTTTGGCAGACCGACGCGATCGTCAGGATCGACCCGGCAAGCGGCGAGGTGACGGCAAGAGTCGACGCGTCGTCCCTGCGCGCGCGCCTGCCGAGCGGCGGCGGCGTGCTCAACGGCATCGCCTATCGAGGCGAGCGCGGCACATTCCTCGTGACCGGCAAGAACTGGGGCCGACTGTTCGAGGTGACGTGGGCGACGCGGTAGCGGCCGTCCGCTAGCTGACCGGTGCTTCGATCTTGAGCATCCTGGCCCACGCCTGACGCAGCGTGTCAGGCAGGTCGAGCCCGGGGAAGATCTCGCGCACTTCATCGCGGCTCACGAACTTCCAGATGTCGTCCCACTGGGCGTAGCGCAGCAGGTGGGAGATCGCCCACGAGCGCTTGTCCGCGTCGTCGCCGGCAAGGATCGCCTCGAGCTCGGGGAGCGTCAGCTCCTGATCCGGGAAGAAGTAGAGAGTGTCCTGCGAGCCCGACATCCCTATGAGTATAACCAGAGAGCACCGGAGTGCAAGCCAAGTTCGCCACACTTGACGGCCCTCAGGGGGTCGGCTACATTCACCATCGCCAAGTGGCGAAACGCGGGCATAACTCAGCTGGTAGAGTGCAAGCTTCCCAAGCTTGATGTCGCGGGTTCGAGTCCCGTTGCCCGCTCCACGTTCGGACACGGGGTTCCATGAGACAAGACGACATGAACGCTTCCCAGCAGGCTACGACGATCGCACCGGGCTCCAAGGTCAAGGGCTCGATCACCGGCAACGCACCGCTCAGGATCGAAGGCGAGTTGGACGGCCGAGTACTTCTCGACGGCCTTGTGACGGTTGCGCGGGGCGGGCTACTCAAGGGTGAGATCCAGGCCGAAACCGTACAGGTGAGCGGCAAGGTTGTCGGCAACGTCACCGGCCGCGAGCGGGTCGAGGTGCTGGCCGGCGGCAGCCTCGAAGGCGACGTCACGTCGCCGCGCTTCGTCATCATCGAGGGTGCCTTTTTCAAGGGCAACGTCGAGATGAGCGGCGACAACGCCCACAAGGCGGAGAAGAAGGCTTGAAGGTCGGGCTCCCGAAGGAGGTCAAGAACCACGAATACCGCGTGGGCCTGATCCCGGCGGGAGTGCACGAACTGGTCGTCGCCGGCCACGAAGTCGTCGTCCAGGCCGGTGCCGGCGAGGGCAGCGGTATCGAGGACGCGGAGTACGTCGACGCCGGCGCGCGGATCGAGCCAGATGCGGCAACGGTCTGGGCTGGGGCCGAGCTGATCGTCAAGGTCAAGGAACCGGTCGCCAGCGAGTACGACCTGATCCAGCAGGGACAGACGCTGTTCACGTACCTGCACCTGGCGCCGATCCCGGAGCTGACCGATCTGCTGCTCGAGCGCCAGGCGACCGGCATCGCCTACGAGACCATCACCGACTCGAGCGGCAAGACCCTGCCGCTGCTGACGCCGATGTCCGAAGTGGCCGGCCGCATGTCGGCGATGGTGGGGGCCTACTATCAGCAGCGCCCCTTGGGTGGGCGCGGAACGCTCATGTCCGGCGTGCCGGGCGTACCGCCGGGCGACGTCGTCATCATCGGCGGCGGCATCGTCGGAGTCAACGCCGCCAAGGTCGCGGTCGGCCTCGGCGCCAGCGTCACGGTGCTCGAGACCAGTCCGGCACGCATGGCATATCTGGACGATCTCTTCCTCGGCCGTGTGAACACCCTGGCCAGCAACCACCACAACCTGGTCGCGGCTCTCAGCCGCGCGGACGTTCTGATCGGCGCGGTGCTGATTCCGGGCCGCTCGGCGCCGAAGCTGGTCACCCGCGAGATGCTCGGTCTGATGAAGCCCCGCTCGGTGGTCGTGGATGTCGCGGTCGATCAGGGCGGTTGCTTCGAGACCACCCGCGCCACCACCCACGATGACCCGGTCTACGACGTGGACGACATCGTTCACTATTGCGTCGCCAACATGCCCGGCGCGGTACCGCGCACCTCGACCTTCGCGCTCAACAACGCGACCATGCCCTACACGCTCGCCCTGGCCAACAAGGGGGTTGAGCGAGCGGTCGCCGAGCGCGCGGGATTCCTACCGGGCGTCAACACGTTCAAGGGGCACATCACCTGCGCCCCGGTGGCCGAGTCGCAGGGGAAGCCCTGGACGCCGTTCGCGGATCTGATCTAGGGCCCAGGCGCCCTACCCGGGTGAGCTCTCTGCCAGGCTCGCACCGAGCTCACTGTTCGCGAGCGCCCGCCAGAGTTCCGTGAGGTCGGCCGGCGGCGGCGCCTGCGCTCCGATCGGCTCGCCGGTGACTGGGTGGCGCAGCGCGATCCGCCAGGCGTGCAGAGCGGGCCGCTCGAAGCGGCGGAGCGAGGCCTGCCGGCTCTTCGCCAACTCCTTCCACCGCGCCTCGCCGTAGACCGGGTCGCCGACCAGGGGGTGACGTGCGTGCTTGAGATGGACACGAATCTGATGCGTGCGCCCGGTCTCGAGATCGATCTCTAGGAGGGACACGCCATCGGCGCTGGCGAGCGTCCGGTAGTGGGTCACAGACGGCCGGCCGTCCCCCCGGCCGTCCACAACCACCGTCATCTCCTTGCGGCGCGTGCGATGCCGCCCGATCGGTGCGTCGACCGTGGCCTCGGGGGGCCGCGGCACGCCGTAGACCAGCGCCAGGTAGGTCTTCTGCACCCGCCTCTCGGCAAAGGCTGCCGACAACCCCGCGTAGGCGGCGCCGGTTCGGGCGACGATCAGACAGCCGGTCGTGCCCCGGTCGAGGCGATGCACAATCCCGGGCCGCCCCGGCCCGCCGATGGTCCCGGTCTCGGGATAGCGATGCAGGATGCGATGCGCGAGCGTGCCGGTCTCACGCCCAGCGCCCGGGTGAACGACCATTCCGGCCGGCTTGTTAACGATCGCCAGATGGTCGTCCTCGAGAACGATATCCAGCGGTCCGTCCTCGGCGGTCATGGCTGCCGCGGCGTTGCGCTCAGGCGGCTCGCATTCGATCCACTCGCGCCCTTCGAGCCGGTGCGAGGGTTTGGTCGCCGGGCGGCCGTCGACCTGCACAAGGCCGTCGCGAATCCAGCGCGCGGTCTGATTGCGCGCCTCGCTGTAGTAGTCGGCGAGGTACTTGTCCAAACGCTCGCCGGCGTCGTCCTCCGACATCAGCCAGCGCATGCCACGACCAGTCTAGCTGCCCGCTTCGGCACTCGCCTCCGGGCGCTCGCGCGAGCGCACGATCTCCAGGATCATCAGACCGATGCCGACCGAGATCGCGCTGTCCGCGATGTTGAACGTGTGCCAGTGATAGGAGCCGACGTAGACATCGATGAAATCGGTGACCGCTCCGGCCGCGATGCGGTCGGCCAGGTTGCCGACCGCGCCGCCGAGAATCAGCGCCAGCGAGGTCAGCAGCAATCGTTCCGATGGTGGCGTGCGCCAGAAGTAGACCCCGACGACGGCCAGCGCCGCGAGTCCGAGCGCCGTGAGCACGATCACTCGGGTGGTCTCGCCGCCGGCCGGGAACAGCCCGAAGGCGACACCGGTGTTCTTGACCAGAGTCAGATCCAGGAAGCCGTCGATGACCTTGCG
>JAJCXP010000160.1 GCA_029263375.1 Acidobacteriota bacterium
GTCGGTCCGCCGGGTGTTCGAGCTCGCCGGTCTCGAAGACGCGCTGCTGCGTTGCTACTCCTGCTGGGGCGACCTCGATCGGGCGATGTCGGCGTAATGCCGACCGGGCTGGCGGTTCGTGCGCAGGCGTTGCTCTGGGAGCAGCTCGCTGAGACCGGCCGCATGTGGAGGCTGGCGGTCGCTGCGGGCCGGCAGGCGGTCGCGGGCCCGTTTCGAGGGCAGCCGTTTCGCTGGCGAGCGACGATCGCTCAGCTCATCCGGGTGGGCAACCAATCGCTCTCGCTGGTCGCCCTGATCGCCGCGCTGATCGGCATCATTCTCGCTCTCCAGTCGGCCTACCAGCTACGTCAGCTGGGAGCGACCCATCTGGTCGCGAACCTGGTCGCCGTGTCGGTGACTCGCGAGCTGGCGCCGCTGATGACGGCCATCCTGGTGGCGGGACGCGCGGGCTCCGCGATCGCGGCCGAGCTCGGCACGATGAAGGTCTCCGAGGAGATCGACGCACTCGAGGTGATCGGGCTCGATCCGGTCGACTTCCTGGTGATCCCTCGCCTGGTGGCCCTGCTCGTTGCGGTGCCCTGCTTGACCCTGTTCGCCGATCTGATCGGCATCCTGGGTGGCTGCCTCGCCGGGGTGGCCGCGCTCGGGCTGAGCGCCGGCGCCTACACGGCCGACAGTCTGTCGGCGCTGGTTCTGGAGGACATCTTCGGCGGCGTGATCAAGGCGATCGTGTTCGGCGGGATCATCGGTCTGGTGGCGTGCCAGCGTGGTCTCGGCACCCGAGGCGGCGCCGATGAGGTCGGCCGCTCGACCACCACGACGGTCGTGCGTTCGATCGTGCTCATCATCGCGGCCGACCTGTTCGTGACCGCGGTTCTCTTTGTCAGATAGTCGATGACCGCGCCGACTCCAGCGATTGAGGTGCGGGGACTCGAGAAGTCGTACGGGCGCCGTCGAGTTCTCGAGGGTATCGACCTGACCGTGCACGAGGGTGAGGCGCTGGTGATCCTGGGAGGCAGCGGCAGCGGCAAGAGCACTCTGCTGCGCTGCTTGGTGGGCCTGGAGCGCCCCGACGCGGGAGCGGTCTCGTTGCTCGGTCGCGACATCTTCACGGCCGCGCCGCGCGAGCTGGCCGATCTCAGGCAACGTATCGGCATGGCCTTTCAGTCGGGCGCGCTGTTCGGGTCGATGACGGTCGCCGAGAATCTCGAGCTGCCGCTGGTCGAGTTCAGTCATCTCCCGGAATCGACCCGGCGCATCATCGTCCGGATCAAGCTTGCCCTGGTCGGCTTAGAAGGCACCGAGGCGCTGCGCCCCTCGCAGCTCTCGGGCGGCATGAAGAAGCGCGCTGCCTTCGCCCGCGCCATGGCCCTCGATCCGGAGATCCTCTTCTTCGACGAGCCCTCGGCGGGGTTGGATCCGGTGACCGCCGCCGGCCTCGACCGTCTACTGTTGAGTCTCCGGGACGTGTTCGGAGCCACCCTGGTGGTTGTCACGCACGAGTTGAACAGCGCCTTTGCGATCGCCGACCGGATCGCGCTCATCCACGCCGGCAGCGTCCTGATCACCGGCACGCCGGACGAGCTGCGGGCATGCCAGAATCCGATCGTGCGGCGTTTCCTGGATCGTGAGGCCGAGCCTGGGCCCGAGCATGAGGGTCGCCTGCGGGAGCTGATCCTCGGATCGGAGGCTCCCGATGGCTGATCGTAGCGACGTGCGGGCCGGCGCGTTCGTGCTCCTGGCGGTGGCTATCCTCGCGGCCGGTACGCTGTGGATTCTCGGCTCGCCGATGGGCCGTGGTCAGCGGGACTACGAGGTGCAGATGACGAGCTCGGGCGGGGTGCGACGGGGCGATCGCGTTCGGCTGTCGGGCATGGAGGTCGGCAGGGTCAGCGAGATCCGACTGCTGCCCGGCGAAGAGCGGCCGGTGCTCTTCCAGGTGGCGCTGGACGCCGGGATCCGCATGACTCGTGGCAGCTCGGCCCGCTTGACCACCGACGGCCTGCTCGGTGCGCCCTATCTCGAGATCATCGCAGGGCCGTCGGAAGCCGAGCCCTTGCCGCCCGGCAGTCGGATCATAGGCAGTGAGAGCGGTGACCTGAATCAGACTCTGGAGGTCATCGGCGCCGCTGGAGAGCGGCTTCCGGAGCTGCTGGATCATGCGGCCGCGACCCTCGACCGGGTCGAGATCGAAGTGGCTCCGATCCTCCGGTCGCTTCAGCAGCTGCTGTCGGAAGAGAACGTCGACACGGTCTCGAGGGTGATCCGCAAGCTCGAGCCGACCATCGACGAGGTCGGCACGCGGCTGAGCGCGCTCGCCGAGCACCTCGATTCCCTGGCGTCCGAGCTCGAGGAGGGCCTGGGCGGCGTGCCCGAACTGGCCAGCGAGCTGCGCAGCCTGGTCGGCGACCTGCGCAGCGCCGTCGGACCGGACGGCGCGCGGCTGGCCGGCGTCCTCGATTCCGCCGGCGCGACCATCGAGACGGCGGATGGTGCGCTCTCTACTTTCGATCTCAATCGCGAGGAGCTCGACGCGATGCTGCACGATCTACGCGAGTCGGCCGCCAACCTGCGGTCGCTCACTCAGACTCTGAAGGAGAGGCCGAGTCTGTTGCTGCGCTCGCCCAAGCAGCCGGAGCGCGAGCCTGGTGAGGGGGTCGAGCCGTGACCGTCTTTGGCCGCTTGTCGGCGGGGTCGACCTTGGTGATCGGTGCTCTGCTGGGTGCGTGCATCGGTGGCGGCGCCTTGCCGGTGACGCACTACTACACCCTGAGGCCGCCTGCCGCGGTCACCGAGTCGAGCGCGCGCGAGAGCGGCGATTCTGGCTGGGTAGTCGGCGTTCCCCCGTTTGCCGTGGATCCGCCGTACGACCAGGACCGACTGGTCTACCGCCGGGGAGTCGACTCGACCGAGGTCGGTTTCTACGCCTATCACCGGTGGGCCTCTCCGCTCGGCCGACTGGTCGCCGTGGCGCTGGCAGACGGGCTCCGGGGTACGGCCGGAATTGTCGAGATCGAACCGGCCCGAGCTGCCGGCGACTACTCGGCACGGCTCGAGGGGCGGCTGCTCTACCTGGAGGAGCTCGACTCGGAGGCGGGGCAGGAAGCCAGGCTCTCGCTACAGCTCGATCTACGCAGCGACGAGGGCGAGCTGCTCTGGACCTCTGTTCTCACCGGGTCGGCTTCCGGCCGGGTCCGCGACGTGTCGCAGGTAGCTACTCTGGCGCAGCAGGCGTTCGACGACGTTGTGCGGCAGGCGTCGGCGGGTATCGAATCCGCTCTCGGGGCACGCCCTGGCGCGGCGATTCCCTGAGTCGTCGACGTCAATCCCAGGGCTCGGCGCGCACGGTCGCGAAGCGCATGCCCGGCTTGAAGATGGCGGTGTAGATCTGGGCGCGCAGTGGCAGCTCGCCGGTCTCGAGGACCGACTTGAGTGCACTCAGCGCCAGTGGATGGGCGCGGCGAAATCGACGAAACGTGCGAGTGGTGCTCGGGAATCCGTCGTGTACCAACAGCACCCGGGTGCCGTCCGAGACCGCCTCGAGCTCGACCACGATTCGGCTGGGTGCGTCGTCGAGGTCGGCCGCCGAGAAGCTCTGCTCGAACCGGTGCGGAGGATCGATGGTCACGATCTCACCGCCGGCCAGGAGCCGTTCGCGGTTCTCGGTCACGAAGCGCCAGCGGCCACCCGGGCGCATCTCGGCCTCGAGCACAGCGTCGAAGTAGTACGGGCGAGGCGCTCCGGTGCGGGTGAACGCCGACCACACGTCGTTGAGCGGCGCCCCGACGAAGAAGTCGCAGTGCAGCGCAGGGCCGGTTGCTGTGGCGGATTCGTCGCAGGCGACGAGCGATCCACTGAAGAGTGCGGCCGTGACGAGCAGGAACAGTCCAACTACGGCCAGAGCGACGAGGAGCACCCGTTTCCAGGTCATGCTACTCGCAGTCTAGCCTGCCCTCTGGCCCGCCCTTCACCTACGGCCTCTCGAGACGCGACGGTGTGAGAAGGTCGGGCTAGCGCAACCTCTGCAGGGCCGCGCGCGAGAAATCCGCCTCGGTCAACCCCTGGCCGAACTGATACTCCGAATACAGTAGATCGGTGGTCTTGCCGTTGACGTGGTTCACCATCGACAGCTTGTGTGGTCTCCAGTAGCGGTCCGCGTAGGGCCGGTAGTCGTCGAGCGCGAGTGTCTTGAGAAGCTCGCCCCTGCGGTCGAAGAACTCGACCCGGCGCACCTGGAAGACCGTTCGGTCGATCCACGCCTGCTGACGGCTGTAGCCGGAGTGCTCATAGCGCGGGACGCGCTCGATGACATCGCAGACCAGATCACCGCACGGTTCCTCGGCGAGGTGGCGATAGTGGAATTTGCCGAGCTCGAGTGCGGTGAAGTCTTCGAAGGCGAGCTCGCTGCCAACGAACGACCCGGACTTGTTGGCCGACGAGATTCGCTTGACCCGCTTCAGCGCTGGCAGGTAGAGCCACTGGTCATCCGGCTCGAGGATCCGGGCGTGGGACAGGAGGCCGGTGCCTTCGATGTCCGGCGGATCCTCGAAGACCACCATGGACAGGTCGCCCAGACTTTCGTCGGCGACCTCGAGCGTGCGAATCGTCAGCGAGCGTCGCGCCTCCTTTCCGGTGCGGTTGCGCAGCACCATCTCCAGTCGCACGGTGCTGTCGCCGAATCCGCGATCGCTCCGATCCGAGCGGGTCGCGATCTCGAAGCCTCGTTCCGGCGACCTCGGGTCGAGGTTTTCGGCGCGTGCCTCGGGACAGAGCGATGGGAGAGATCCCCCCACGGCGCAGGCGAGCGTAGCCAGGACGAGAGCGTTACGAGCTCTCTTGATCTCAACTCCGGACGGGTAGCGAATCACGGTGTGCGATCTCCTTCCTATCGGTGCGGAATCCCCAGAGCAGTAGGGAGGGGAGCATGAAGAGGTCCATCGCCAGCGCGATGACGATGGCTATCGCGGTCAGCAGCCCGAGCTCGAAGTTGATTCTGAACGTGGACAGGGCGAGGATCAGAAAGCCGGCGGCGAGGATCGTGGTGGTCGTGACGATGGCGCCGCCGACGGTGCGGAAGGTCTCGCGCACCGCCTCGCTTCGGTCCAGCCCACGTTCACTACGGGTGCGGGAATATTTGGTCAGGAAGTGCACGGTGTCGTCGACGATGATGCCGAGGGAAGAGACCGACACCATGGCGGCCGCCATCCCCACCTTGCCGCCCGCCAGCGCCCACAGCCCGAAGGTCATCAGAACCGGGAGCGTGTTCGGAACCAGGCTGAGCAGGCCGAGCGGCAAGCTGCGAAGCGCAAGCGCCATCACCCCGGCGATCACCAGGATCGCCAAGACGTTGCCGCCGAGCATGCTCTCGATGTTGCGTTGGGAAACGTGGGCGAACATCACCGCCGGTCCGGTAGGGACCGCCCGCATGTTCACCGGAGCGTGGTCGACGAACCACGCTCGAGCGCGGTCGATGAAGGCCCGGGTGTCACGAGTGGTCAGGTCCCCCAGGCTGGCGGTGACCCGGGTGGCCGACTTGTCCACCGAGATCCGATCGTTCAGATCGAGGCCGAACGGCAACGACAGCTCGTAGAGCAAAAGGTACTGCGCGGCCAGATCGCGCTCGGCCGGCATCCGGTAGAAGGTCGGATCGTCGGCGTGCAGGTTCCGGTTGAGCCGCCGGATGATGTCGGCGTAGCTGAAGACATGGCGCACCTCCGGCTGGCGGCGGAGCCAGGTAGTGAAGCTCTCGAGGGTCTCGAGATACCGGGGGTCGGATATCCCTTCGGGCTCGCCGGCGGCAACCGAGAACTCGATCGGATAGAGCCCGGTCAGCCGCTCGATCGCGAAGTCGGCGTCGCGCCGAAATCGGATCCGGTCGTCAAAGTAGTCCACCCACTGATCGTTCAGGTCGAGCCGGGGGAGAAACGCGATGCAGATCGCGGCCGCGGCCAGAGTGGCGCCGAGGGCGGCGCGACGATGACGCACGACTCGAGCTCCGAGCCGATCGAGGTAGCTCGAGAGCCGGTCGCCGTTTCCGTACCCGCGGCGCGCCCGGACCGGCAGCAGGACGACCAGAGCGGGCAACAGGGTCAGCGAGCAGAGCAGCGCCGCACCAATTCCGAGTGCGGTGATGTTGCCCAGGTCGCGGAAGGGCGGCGAGTCCGCGAAGTTGAAGGTCAGGAACCCGATTGCGGTGGTCAGGCTGGTGATCAGGACCGCGACCAGGTTGATGCGCACGCTCTCGCGGAGAGCCGCAGTCTTGCTGGCGCCCGCGCCCAGCGCGGTCAGCAGGGTCGACAGGATGTGCACGCTGTCGGCGACCGCTAGAGTCATGATGATGGTCGGTGCATTGATGGCGACCGGGCTGAGCGAGATCCCCAGGTGTCCGGCGAGGCCCAACGCCATGGTCGTGGCAAGGCCGACCACGGCCAGGGTCGCAAGCGCTGCCGCCAGGCTGCGCAGGGTGAACACCAGAAAGAGACTCACCAGCACGAACATCCACGGCATCAGAGTGGTCGCGTCGCGCTGCCCCGACTCGGTGAAGGCGTGATTGAGCATCGTGACACCGGTGAGGGCGACCCGAGAGCCCGGTAGCTCGGACTCGAGCCGGCGGGCGAGGTCGCGAGCGGCGGCCACCGCGGCCGGCACCTCGGACAGGCTCTGCTCCGGGAATTGGAGCACCACGTTGAGGCCGGTGGTGTCCGCGTCGACCGACAAGAGGTTGCCGAGCAGCAGGGGATCCACCAACGCCACGGCGCGCTTCGCGGCGATCTCCTCTGTGCTCAGTGCTGCGGCGCCGCTGATCAGGTTCTCGACGATCAGGTCGTCGCCCTCGCCGAACGAGTGCTGGAAGTTGGTGATCGAATCGACCCGGGTCGCGTAAGGAATCTGCCAGGCGTCTTCGGTCAGAGTCTCGATCGCCGTGAGCACCTCGGCGGTGAACACTTCGCCGCCTGGCGACTGCACGACGAAGAGGATGTTGTCGCTCTTCGCATAGGTTGCCTGCAGCTCGTCGAACGCGACCAGTTCGGGGTTTGTGGGGCTGAAGTAGGCTCGGTAGTTGTTCGAGAAAGCGAGCTTGGGTATGCCGGTGGCGGCTGCCGCGGCCAGCGCCAGGGTCAGCGCGATGACTCGCCAGGGGTGATCGAGGAACCGGTCGATCCAAGCGAGGGCGAAGCGCTCGGAAGGCCGGTCCGGGAGAGCGTCAGGCATGGATCGATCTCATCCGGCGTTCACCCGTAGCCGTTTCAGGAGTCTGGCGCAGTTCGAAGAGATCCTGGAGCCGTACGAGCGAAGCGGCCGTTCGATCGTCGACCCGCAGATCGAAGCGGGCCTCGAGCTCGCCGACGAGCTCGACCCGGGTGAGGGAGTCGACTCCGAGATCGGCCAGGAGGGTGTCCGGGTGGAGCAGGTCCGGGCGGGTACGCGAGAGGCGGGCGAGGGTGGCGACGATCCAACGCTGCTCCTCGCTCAGCTCGGGCTGGTCTGGCGGTACTTCGGACCTCGGGGCGCTCGCGTTTGGCGCGGTGTCCCGGCCGGCGAGCAGCGCGTCTCTGAGTTGGCAGCGCCGGACCTTGAGAGTCGTGGTCTTGGGGAGCTCGCCCTGCCAGATTCGGATAGCCGAGATCTGTTGGTAGCTCGGCACGTCCGCCGAGCGAGCCGCGATCGCGGCCCGGATCCGCTCGGGTCCCACTTCGCCGACGCCTGCGGCCGGGACGACCACGGCGGTGACCGTCTCGCCGCCGCCAGCGGCGGGAAGGCCAACTACGACGACCTCCGCGACCCCGGGAAGGTCGCGGTAGCGTTGCTCTACCTCCTCGGGATAGACATTCTTGCCGGCGGCGGTGACGATCACGTCCTTGGTCCGCCCCGACAGGTGGAGGTAGCCGTCGGCGTCGAGATAGCCGACGTCGCCGGTGTCGAGCCAGCCCTCTCGAAGCACGGCCGCGGTGGCCTCGGGGTTGTCGAAGTAGCCCGTCATCACGTTGGCGCCGCGCACCCAGACCTCGCCTTCGCCGGGCCTTGCGGAGGAACCTCCGGCCCGAGGGCGGATCTCGAGCTCGACTCCCGGCAACGGCTTGCCCGCCGAGCCGAGCCGCACCGCGCCCCACGGGTTCACGGTCAAGACGGGGCTGGTTTCGGTCATGCCGTAGCCTTCCGCCACCTCGAAGCCCATCAGCCGGAAGCTCTCTCCCAGGCCCTGCTCGAGCGCCGAGCCTCCGGTGACGATGCGTCGCAGGGAACCACCGAAGCGGCGGTGCACCTTGCCGAACAGGCGGTGGCCGAAGCGGCCGCCGCTGAGCTTGGAGAGTGCAAAGAGCACCCGGAAGAGCGCGGCCAGAGCCGGACCGCCGGCAGCGACACTGCTTCGAACGCCGTTGTGCAGGAGCTCGAGTAGTCTCGGCACCGCGACCAGAACGGTCGGTCGGGTGACGCCCATCATCCAGCTGATCTCGGCCGGTTTGACCTCGGAGACATAGCTGATGGTGCTGGCGCCCGCCAGCGGCACCAGGAGTCCGGCCATGAGCTCGAACACGTGGTGGATCGGCAGCACCGAGAGCAGGCGGTCGCGAGACAGGTCCATCAGCGGCACCAGATCCCGCAGGTTGGCGAGCAGGTTGCCGTGGGTGAGCGGCACCGCCTTGGGCGCGACCGTCGTGCCGCTGGTGAATACGATAGTGGCGAGATCGGCCGGGCTCGGGGCGCGGTCCGGTGGCCCCGTGCCCGGCAACGGACCGACGCCAGGCTCGGGCACGAACGGCGGTGCGAGCTCGATCACCCGGTGCGCCCGGTGGTCCAGTTTGCCGGCGAGCTCGGGAGCGGCGCAGATCAGCCGCGCGTCCACGTACCGGGCTGCCGCTTCGACCTCCGCTGCCGGCCACTGTGGATCGAGTGGCACGGTCACCGCCCCCAAGCGATGGATCGCGAGCATGGTGAGCACCCACTCCGGGCGGCCGCTCGCCCAGAGGACGACGCGATCGCCGGCGCCGATGCCGTGTCGAGCCACCAGGGTACGCGCGATGTTGCCGGCTGCGGTCAGCGCCTGTCCGTAGTCATAGCGCAGCCATCTGCCGTCGCGGAACGTCTGAAACGCTGTGACGTCGCTCTCGGCCTCGGCCGTCCGAGCGAACAGGTCGAAGACACTGCTCGCGATCGCCGCCCGCTTCTCGGTCGCCGCGCGATCCGTCGAACGCGCGGCGCGCCGAGGCGTCGTCGGGGCGCCGCTTTCGGCGCGCAGGGCGAAGCGAACGAGGCCGGGCACGTGGACGCCAGCGATGTAGGAGCGCCAGTCGATCGTGGCGACGTCGAATGGAAAGCTCGCGCGAGCCATCGGTGAGAGTCGGTTCCAGAGGCTCCGGGTCTCCTGGTCCTCGAATCGCGCGCCGTGATCGAAGTAGGGTCGATAGACGTCGATCAGCCGAATGAAGTGATCGAGCAACCGGGCGCTGCTCCCGAGACCGGGCCCGAGCCGGCGCAGTCGCAAGCGGTCAAGCCATCGGGCTGTCGCGCGCAGGCGGGAGCTCCGGGTCAGCAGCTTGCGCCGAAGCCGCTCGGGCTCGACGAAACGGGCCGGTCGCACCGGGATGGGAGCGCCCAGTTGGTCGCGCAGTGGTGTCTCGAGGAAGCCCTCACGAG
>JAJCXP010000161.1 GCA_029263375.1 Acidobacteriota bacterium
CCGGGTGGTCCCGGGCTTCGAGATCAAGGTGTGCGACGACGCCGGCGCCGCGGTCGCTGACGACGAGATCGGCCGGCTCTGGGTGCGCGGCGCGTCGCGCGCGCTCGGCTACTGGCGCAATCTCGACCAGACCGCGGCCGCTTTCCACAGCGAGTGGTTCGTGGGCGGCGATCTGGTGAGCCGCGACGCCGAGGGCTACGTCACCTACAGCGGCCGGTCGGACGACGTCCTCAAGGTCGCCGGCAAGTGGCTCGCACCGCAGGAGGTCGAGAGCTGCATCCTGCGCAACCCGCGGGTCGCCGAGTGCGCCGTGGTCGGCATCGAGGATGACGCCGGCCTGACCAAGCCGTACGCTTTCGTGCGCGCCAAGGGCGATTCCGACGGGTTGGAGGAGGAGCTCAAGGCGCACTGCCTGGAGCATCTCCAGGGCTACAAGCACCCGCGCCGGGTGATTGTGCTCGACGACTTCCCCAGGACCCACCTGGGCAAGGTCGATCGCGGCAAACTCAAGGAGATGGCGTGAGACGTTCGATTGCCCTCGGCAGCCTCCTGCTGGCCCTGTCGCTGTCGCCCGCCGTGCTCTGGTCGGCTGAGGACTCGGCCGCGATCGAGAGCTTGTTCGCCGACACGTTCGCCGAGCTTTGGCAACGGGGCGACGCTCGAGGTCTCTCCGAGCTCTGGACCGAACAGGGCGATTGGATGAGTCTGGTGGGTTCGCGACGCATCCGATCCGGACGTCAGGAGATCGCCGAGGTCTGGGAGATCGGCCTGCAGGGACGAGACACACCCGAGAAGCGTGCGCTTCGGCTCGACGTACAAGCCGTCAACCGGTTGTCGCCCGCTCTGGCGCAGGTGGACGTGGAGATGATCTTCGGCACTGAAGCGACGGGCCTCATCCGTGAGGCGATGGTCGCGATCGTCGAGCTGACCGGCGAAGGTTGGCGCATCGCCTCGGCTCGCGTGGCGCGGATCCCCGAACGCTGACGGAACGGTCGGCAGGCGAAAGACTCGCGCCAGGGCTCAGGTCAACGCAACCAACCGCCCAAATAGAGCGTCCAAGGGGGGTCCGCTTCAAGACCTGAGAGGAGATCCGATGACCAGAACCGTCCTTCCACTCTGCCTGCTCCTCGCGTTGATCGTGGCGCCCATCCGTGCCGACGAGGAAGCCGAGCAGCCCTACACGACGCTCAGAATCGGCGATCCGATGCCGGAGGTCGACTTTCTGCTCGCCGACGGCACCTCCGTCACGCGCGACGACCTGCTCGGCCGCTATGTGGTGATCGACTTCTGGGCGACCTGGTGCGGCCCGTGTATCGGCGCCTTTCCCAGGTTCAACGAGATCGAGAAGACCTTCGCAGGGCGACCGATCGACTTCTACTCGGTGACCTATGAGCCCGAGAGCAAGATTCGACCGGTACTCGACGAGAAGCCGCTCGACACCGCGGTCGGCATCGACAACGACTTCGCCACCTTCGTCGCATTTCAGGCCTGGGGCATCCCCACGGTGTACATCTTCAACCCCGAGGGTAGGGCCGTATCGGTGATCGGCCCGAGCGAGCTGAGCGACGAGCTGCTCGAGGAGGTGCTGGCGGGCGAGATTCCGGACGTCGAGCAGTATCGCGGCTGGGAGGACCCCGAGGGCGCCGAGGAGTACTTCAGGTCGACGTTGGTCGACGGCTAGCGGCCGTCGCCGTCTCGGCCACACAACAGAACGGCCCAGGTCGAAACCCGGGCCGGTCATCCCTCGGTGGATCCTGTTTGAGCCTCTAGACTCGGTCCCCGGTTCTTCCGATCTTTCAGGAAGCGGGGCTGTGCGAACGATCCCCCGAGCGCGCTGTGTAGCCCTCGAAGACCGTCGTGACTGAGTCGCCACCGACGGCCCGCGAGGGCGATGGGTGGCCCGGTGGAGTCATGGAAGCTCCCCTTTTGTTATCCACCAATAAATGTACTCCTGCCGTGACCGAACGTCAAATAGCGATCAATCGATCCGCCTGGTAGTGCCAGTCCGGCACTTCCGGCACGCCGTCGTGCATCCGGCTTAAGGGCTCGAGCGGAAGCGATCTTCCTATCAAGGCGCGCCTCGGGCGCTGACGCGGACTGCGGCCGGGATCCGATGCCGTTGGCGCGCTGGCCGTGCCGCCGGCAACCTCAGAAACGCGAACCGCTTCGGCCTCGCGTAGATCCCGCATGCCCGGACGAATCGACGGACGGGCTCCCGTGGATCCAAAAGAGGAAAGGCAGAAGAACATGACCTCCAAGTCCCTGCAGTCCCTGATTCGACAGAACACCCACTATGTGCTGGCCAACGCTGGGGGCATCTCCCAGGACGAGTCACTCCGGACTTCTCCGGGTGGCGCGAATCCCTTCAACTGGATCGTCGGTCATCTCTGTTTCTGGCGCAGCTCGCTGCTGTCCATGTCCGGCCTCGAACCGCTGTGGGCCGAGGACGAGGGCGCTTCGTATCGCGGCCACCCCGAGGAACGACGGCCCCTCGATTTCGACCCGACAAGCGCGCTTCCCATCTCCCGTCTGACGGCGGACTTCCAGGCGATGCACAAGCGGCTCGAAGAGTGGACCGAGAGCGCTTCCGACCTCGACCTTCCCGATCACTTCCTCAACCTGCTCCTGCACGAGGCCTACCACGCGGGCCAGCTAGGAGTTCTCCGCCGCGCGATCGGCCGAGACGGCGTCATCTAGCGATAGGAGATCGACCATGAGCCGAAATCGCACCTTTCCCGCCCTCCTGCTGGTCCTCGCGACCCTGCAGTGCCCGCTCCCAGCCAATGCCCAGGATCTGACACCGTTCGCCGGAGTCCTCGACACCACCGGCCTCACCCTCGTGCCCAAGCGGCTGGCGTCAGGAGTCTACGCGCTGCTGTCGCCCAATCCCTTCGGCGACAACAGCGGCTTCATCGTCGGCGACCGCGGCGTCCTGGTGGTCGACTCGCTGGTCAATGCCGAGGGAGCTCACGCGGTCCAAAAGGCGGTCCGCACCGTGACCGACAAACCGATTCTCTATCTCGTAAACACCAACGCGGTCGCCGATCACTGGTTCGGCAACTACGCGTTCCCGCCAACCACGACGGTCATCGCCCACCGCAACGCCGCGACCAAGATGGCGAAGTTCGATCAGCTGAGGGGCGAGATCGCCTTCTTCGCCGGCGGCGAGGCGAAGGTCGCGGATGTACAGCCGCGCCCGGCGGACCTCTACCTCGACGGGCAGCTGACAATCGATCTCGGCGGTCTCGAGGTCGAGATACACCACTTTGGTGTCGGCAACACAAGGGAGGACCTGGTGGTTTACGTGCCGGCGGCGCGCGTGGTCTGGACCGGTAACTTCATGCTCGGCAATCACCTCATACCGCTCCTTTCCGGTGCGGCCCGCGCGCCCCTCTACCTCGACGCGGTCACTCAGTTCGCCCGCCGCTTGGAGATCGACACGATCGTGCCGGGCCATGGCAGCTTGACTGACGCCGCCACTGCGGTGCCGCTCTACCTGGCCTACCTGAGCGACCTGACCGAGTCGGTGCGAAGTGCCGCGCGAGATGGCGCCGATCCGACGACGATCGTCGACCGCCTACCCCTGAGGACGGAGTTCGCGCCCGAGGCCGGACGCGAGCTGTACGCCCGAATCTTCCAAACGATCAACACTCTCAACACCTTGCAGAACCTCGGAACAGTACTACCGGCGGCTGAACGCCCAGAAGGAGACTCAAATTGAACCGACGAATCACCCTATTCTTGTCGATCGCCGCGGTCCTGGCCGCGCTCCCCATCGCCGCCGACGATCAGAGCGCCTCGCCGGCGGGCAACCTGCGCTCGCTCCACAGTTTCTACTTCCGCGACATCGTGGCAGCGGCCGAACAGGTAGACCCCGAGGACTACGGTTTCCGCGCCGCCGACGGGGTGCGCACCTACGGTGAGCTGATCGGACACATCTCGGCGGCGAGCTTCGGCCTCTGCTCCATGGCGCGCGGCGAGGATCCGCCCACGGAACGAGCGGGCATCGAGAAGCGCGCCGCAGAGCTCGGCAAGCCGGGGCTCATCGGTGAGCTCACCGCCGCGCGCGACTACTGCGACCAGACGTTCGCGGATCTGAAGGGTCCCGACGCGGTCTCGGAGCGCGGCACGACCGCACTCTCAAAAGCGTTGTTCGACGGCAAGCCGGTTTCGACCGCCGGAGTCCTCATCTTTCATGTGTCCCACATCACCAACCACTTTGGCAACCTCGTGACCTACCTGCGGCTGCTCGGAGAGGTGCCTCCGTCAACCGCGCGGGCCCAGTCAGCCGGCTCGTGAGATCTGGCGTCTCGCCTCGACCGAGGTTGCTGAGGCAAGATGCGCCATGGCCCTGAAGAGCGAGCCGGAAGCAGCGACACCCTCGGACCAGCGCCCGGATCGGCTGCTGCCGTCCTGGCGCTGGTCCATCGTCCTGATCCTGCTCTGGCTGCTACCGGCTTTCGTCTTCACCGGTCGAAGCGCGCTGGCGCAACCCGGCGGCAGCCTCACCGGGTGGGGTCGCGATCTGCTCGCCGGTCTCTGGTACTGGCTCTACTGGGCGGCCGCCTGTCCGTGGGTCTACCGCATCTACGTCCGCTGGCCGCTCGGCCGGCAGGGCGGCCTGCGCGGTGTGGCGGTGCACTCGATGGCGGGAATCGCGGCTGCTATCGGCGTCGCGCTCGTCGCCGCGGTCATCTCTATCGCCATTCTGCCGCGCTCGCAGCCCGCGCCGGAGATCTTGGCGCGCGAGCTCGTCTCGCGCTCGGCGACGGCGCTGCACCTGCTGAACTTCGCCAAGTACTGGCTGGTCCTGGGTCTCATGGCGCTGATTCGCGAGGTGCGTCTCCGACGCGCCGCGGAGCAGCGCACGGCAGCGGTGGCCCTGGAGGCGTCGAGGCTCGAAGGTCAGCTCGCCAGCGCCACGCTTCAGATGCTCCGGGTGCAGCTCAATCCCCACTTTCTGTTCAACGCGCTCAACAGCGTCTCCGCCCTGGTCGAAAAGGGCGACAGCGACCGAGCGTTCCGCATGATCGGCGTACTCGGCGGGCTCCTGAGAGCGACACTCAAACCGCGCGACGAGCACCGGATCCCACTAGCCGAGGAGCTCGACCTCGTTGATCGGTACCTGGAGCTCGAGCGGCTGCGCTTCGAAGATCGCTTGCGGGTCAGGCTGGATGTCCCACAGGCCTGCCGGGAAATTCTCGTACCCACCCTGATCCTCCAGCCCGCGGTCGAGAACGTGGTGCGTCATGCGGTAGCTCGCAGGGTGACGCCGGTGGCGCTCGATCTCCAGGCGCGGCTCGTCGACGGTCGGCTCGTGATCTCGATCGAGGACGACGGCGTGGGGCTACCCGAGGGTTGGACGCTCGAGGCGAACTCGGGCGTCGGATTGTCGACGACCGCTGAGCGGCTGCGGCTCGTCTATGGCGACGACCATCGACTCGACGTCGAGCCCTCGCCTCGAGGCGGCGTTCGCTGCCGCATCGAGGTGCCGGGCGCAGTGGCGACGATCGCAGAGGGCGCCGATGGGAGCTGAGACGATCCGCACGCTGATCGTCGACGACGAGCCGCTCGCGCGCGAGCTCGTGGCCCGTCTGCTCTACAGCCAACCGGAGTTCACAGTCGTCGGGACCTGCGCCGGCGGCGAGGAGGCGGTGCGCGCCATCCGCGAGATCGGACCGGACCTGGTCTTCCTGGACATCGAGATGCCCGATCTGAGCGGCTTTCAAGTTCTCCAACGACTCGCACCCGAGGACATCCCGTACGTCGTCTTCGTGACCGCCTGGGACCACTACGCACCACGCGCCTTTGACGTCCACGCGTTCGACTACCTGCTCAAACCGGTCGAGCGCGATCGCTTTGTCGAGTGCCTCGACCGGGTGAAGAGCGCGCTTCGGCGCGAAGGGTTGACTGAGCTAGCGGAGCGGGTCCTGCGTTTCGCCCGCGGCCAGGTCCGACCGCAGGAAAGTACCGATCCGTCGCCGCGTCGGATCTCGTTCCAGCATCGCGAGCGGCTCCTGTCGCTACCAGTCGAGGAGATCGTCTGGATCGAAGCGGCGGATCAGTACGCGCGCCTCCACACCGAGAAGAACGACTACCTATTGTCGCGCTCGCTCTCGTCACTTGAAGAGGAGCTACCCGGACGCTGGTTCATGCGCATTCATCGCTCGGCGCTCGTGAATCTGCGATTCGTCCGCGAGGTGCGCCCGGCGGAGTTCGGCGCGCACTGGATCATCCTCGTTGGAGACCGTCGCCTACGGTTGGCACGAAGCCGGCGCGAGCTGCTCGACCGTCTCGTCGAAGCGGCATCCACCTGAGCGGGCCCGCGCGGGCGCCAGGCGAAGGGCGACCGCACGGCTAGCCTCCGGCGTCGGTCACGGCGTGCGCCTCTCCAGCCCGAGCTGCTCGAACGTACGGCGCGTCTCGGGATTCAACGCGTAGTCGAACAGCCGATCATCGGACACCCAGGCGTGCTCGGAGAACTCTGCGTTCAGGGTCACCTCCTGCCCCACCGCCCGGCAGTGGAAGAGCAGGAAGATCATGTAGATCGACTCCTTCGAGCCGTCCGGGAAGGTCTTCTCGTACTCGCCGTCCTTGAAGAAGGCCGGCCGGATCGAGTCGATCTCGAGCCCGACCTCCTCGCGGATCTCACGGCGCAACGCGTCCTCCATCCGCTCGCCCGGCTCGATGCCGCCCCCGGTCAGTCCCCACTGGCCCGGAAAGACACCGCGGTCGTCGCTCATGCGCGTGAGCAGGAGCTCATCCCGATCGTTGCGGACTAGGCCGACGACGATGACTCGCGACTGCATCAATCGGACTGGGTCACTCCTCGCTCAGCTTGGCTCGCAGCCAATCGGGGATCTCGCGCTTCTCGAACGAGTCCATGTTCGTGCACACGGTGACCTGGCAACCGACCGCCGCCGGCTCGCTCTCTTCCGGCCGGAACAGGCGATAGCGCCAGGTTGCGGACGTCGTGCCGAGCTTCTCGGGGATCACCTCGACGCCGACGCGATCGCCGTAGCGGAGCGGCCGCATGAAGTCCATCTCGAGATGGACGGTCGGAAACGCCAGGCGGTGCTCTTGGATGAGATCCGGGTAGGCAATACCGACCACCTCCAGGAAGTACTCCTCGAGGGCGATGTGAATGTAGTTCAGGAAGCGCGGATAGTAGACGATGCCGGCGCGGTCGACGTCGCCGAAGCGGACCGTGATGGTCGCACGGAAGGGCGCCATCAGACCGGCTCCAGCTCCGGATACGCGGGCGTCCACATCGCGGCGGCGATCACCTCGTCGACATGCTCGGCCTCGACAACCTTGCCAACTCCTTCTTCGCCGACCTGGGTGACTACCGCGGCCGCCACCCGCCGCGTCACTTCGCGCAGCCGGGAAACGCTCGGGTAGATCTGCGAGTGCTCGATCTCCGCCGGACTCAGTGAATCGGCCAGCGCCTGCGCAGCGACCGTGAACATGCCGTCGGTGACCGCACTCGCCTCGGCGACCAGCGCGCCCAGACCGACGCCCGGAAAGATGAACGCGTTGTTGCCCTGACCGATGTGGATCTCGCGGCCTTGCCACTCGACCGGATCGAACGGGCTGCCGGTACCGATCAGCGCGCGGCCCTCGGTCCACGCGACGAGGTCGACCGGTAGCGCTTCCGCGTTGTCGGTCGGGTTCGAGAGCGGGAAGATGATCGGGCGCTCGGCCTTGGCAGCCATCGCGCGCACCAGCTCCTCGGTGAACAGGCCCGGCTGGCCGGAGCTGCCGATCAGCACGGTCGGCGCGAGCTTCTCGACCACCGCATCCAATCCCCGGTCTTCGCCGAGCCCGGCAGCCGCCGCCAGTTCGGCGGGCCAGGCGAGCTCACTCTTGTAGGCATCGAGCCGCTCGCGGTCGCTGGTAATCAGGCCGCGGGAGTCGAGGACCGCAATTGACCGGGTCAGCGCGTCGCCGTCGACACCGGCCATCACCAGGGCGGCGCGCAGCTGCTGAGCGATGCCGATACCGGCGGCGCCGCCACCCACGATCACCGTCCGCTGATCGACCAGATTCTGCCCCGCGATCCGGCAGGCGGCCATCAACCCCGCGAGCGTCATCGCGCCGGTGCCCTGGATATCGTCGTTGAACGAAAGGATCCGACCGCGGTAGCGCTCGAGCAGGTCGAACGCGTTGCTCTTCGAGAAGTCCTCCCACTGCAGGAGCACGCCCGGATAGAGCTCCGTCATCGCCAGGACCAGCTCCTCGACCAGCTGCGCGTACTCCTCGCCGCGCAACCTCGGCTGGCGCCAGCCCATGTAGAGCGGATCGCCGAGCAGTTCCTGATTGTCGGTGCCGACATCGAGGCTGAGCGGCAGAACCTCGCTGGGATGGACTCCGGCCGCGGCGCTGTAGATCGACAGCTTGCCGATCGGGATGACGATCCCGCCTGCGCCCTGGTCCCCGATGCCGAGGATCGCCTGATTGTCGGTCACCACCGAGAGCCTGATTCCCGAAGCGGTGTGATTGCGCAGCACCTCGACGATCCGGCCGCGGTGATCCGGCGTGATCCAGAGCCCGCGACCGCGCCGAAAGATATGGCTGAACCGTTTCGACGCCTGGCCCACGGTCGGCGTGTAGACGATCGGCAGGAACTCCTCGAGATGATCGAGCAGCAGCCGATGGAACAGGTGCTCGTTGCGATCCTGGAGCGCCATCAATCCGATGTAGCGCTCGAGCGGCTCGCTCTTGCGCACGATGTGGCCATAGACCCGTCTCGACTGCTCCCCCATCGTCGTGACGACGCTCGGCAGCAGTCCCTCGAGCCCGAACGTGCGCCGTTCCTCGGCCGAGAACGCCGAGCCCTTGTTGAGCATCGGCTGCCGGAGGAGCTCGGCGCCACGGTGACGGACTTCAATGCGGGTCATCTGTGAACTTCTATCACGCAGGAGAAGGGGGGACACAATACGTAATGCGCAAAACGCATTACGTATTGTGTCCCCCTTACTTCGGCTTGCGTCTTCCGAGCAGGTACTGGCCGGGCCAGATCTGGTCCGGGAAGCCGTAGCGCTCGGCGGCGTGCAGAGTCAGATACGGGTTGCGCAAGTGAGGGCGCGCCATGACCGCCAGGTCGGCCCGGCCGGCGGCCAGGACGGTGTTGGCGTGGTCGGCGCCTAGCAGCGCTCCGACCGCCGCGACCGGAATCCCGACCTCGTGGCGGATCTTCTCGGCGAACGGCACCTGGTACATGCGTCC
>JAJCXP010000162.1 GCA_029263375.1 Acidobacteriota bacterium
GCAGGCACTCAGCCGTGAGTTCGAGGCGCTCGGCTACACCAAGGTCTCGGGGCGAGCGCCACGCCGTGAGGGCGAGTACCGATGGCTCGACAGCGGCGTGGTCGCGCAGCTGCGGCCGCACACCACCGCCGCCGGCTGGCGTGACGGTGGCGCCCTCGAGATCGGCATCGAGAACGGCCGCGTGCGCGCGCTCAGCTGGGAGGGCAAGAGCGTACGCCGAGCGCAGCTCGAGCCGCCGCTGCTGGCTACCTACTACGGGCCCGATCGGGCGGAGCGCAGGCCGGTGTTGCTGGGTGGGCTCCCGGAGGAGCTGATACACGCGGTGCTCGCCGCCGAGGACGCCACCTTTTTCCAACACCAGGGGCTCTCGATCCGTGGCATCGCGCGCGCGGCGTGGGTCAATATTCGAGGTGGGGAAGTCCGGCAGGGGGGCAGCACCGTCACCCAGCAGCTGGTCAAGAACCTCTTCTTGAGCCACAAGCGCACGCTCGGCCGCAAGATCCGCGAAGCGGCGCTGGCGCTGCTGATCGACCTGCGCTACAGCAAGGACGAGATTCTCCAGACCTATCTGAACGAGATCTACTGGGGTGCTTCGAACTCGGTCAATCTGATCGGCGTCGGGTCGGCCTCGTGGGCCTACTTCGGCAAGCGCCCAGAGGAGCTCGATCTGTGCGAAGCGACGCTGCTGGCAGGCATGATCCAGTCGCCCGGCAGCTACTCGCCGCGCAAGCACCCGGAGCGCGCTGTCGAGCGCCGCAACTGGGTGGTGGGTCGGATGGCAGAGCTCGAGTGGCTCGAGGAGGATCGGGCGCAGGCGGCCCGCGGGCAGAAGCTCTGCTACGACCCCCAGTCGCTCTCGGCGGGCTCAGCGCGCTACTACGCCGACGCCGCGGCCGAGGAAGCCGAGCGTCGATTCGGGGTCGCGAACCTCGAGGCCGGCGGCTACCAGCTGTTCTCGACCGTCGAGGCCGCAAGCCAGCGCGAGGCCGAGGAATCGGTGCGCTGGGGGCTCGCCGCTCTCGAGAAGGGTTGGGAGAAAGGGCACAAGACGCCCGGGCCGCTGCAGGCCGCGCTGGTCTCGATCGACCCCGGCAGCGGCGCCGTGCTCAGCTGGGTCGGCGGCCGCGACTATTCGAAGAGTCAGTTCGATCGCGTGAGCCATGCTCGGCGTCAGGCCGGCAGCGCCTTCAAGCCGGTGGTCTACGCCGCGGCCTTCGAGAATGGCCTGCAGGCGCCGTCGAGCTTCGTCGAGGACGCGCCGCTCACGGTGGCACTCGCCGGCCGCGACTGGGCGCCGCAGAACTCGAGCGGTCAGTTCCGCGGCTGGGTGACCGTGCGTGCCGCCGTCGAGCAGAGCTTGAACGTGCCGACCGTCCGCGTGGCGCTCGACGTCGGGCTGGAGGAGATCATCCGGCTGGCCCGGGCGATGGGCGTCCGCGGACGCCTCGACGCGATGCCGTCGCTCGCCCTGGGTGCTTTCGAGGTCACGCCGCTCGAACTCGCCACCGTCTACGCGACCGTCGCGGCCGGTGGCCGCCGCCCGCCCGTGCACAGCCTCGAAGCGATCGTCTCACCCGACGGAACCGTCTTGAAGGGCCAGCCGCTGCCCGCGCCTGTGGACGCAATGAGCCCCGAGACGGCCTACTTGCTGACCTCGGTGCTCCAGGGCGTGCTCGACCGCGGCACCGGTAGCGGCGCCCGCCTCCAGGGTCTCCACGACCCGCTGGCGGGCAAGACCGGCACCACCAACGACCGCCGCGACAGCTGGTTCGTCGGCTACTCGCCAGACCGCGTGTCGCTGGTCTGGGTCGGCTACGACGACAACGCCACCACCCGGCTGTCGGGCTCACGCGCGGCGCTGCCGATCTGGACCCGGTTCACCTACGCCGTGCGCCCCGAGACCGGCTATCCGCGATTCGACCAGCCCCGCGGCGTGGTCACCGCCGCCGTCGATCCACTGAGTGGCGAGCTCGCCACCGACCGCTGCCCGACCTATCTGACCGAGGTCTTCCGCGAGGGCAACACACCGAACGAGATCTGCCATCTGCACGGCGACTGGCGCGATCGCTGGAGCGGGGACGTGGTGCGCTCGGACGAGCGGCGCAAGCGGTGGGAGTGGGTGCGGAAGATCTTTCGGAAGAAGAAGGACGACGGGTAGCGCGCCCGCGGGAGAGGTCTCTACCAGCGGACTACCGAGAGCTCCGGCACCCTCGAGAAGCTCCGCAAGTCCCGAGTGATCACATCCAGTCCACGGGCCATTGCGCTGGCTGCGATGATCAGATCGTGCGCTCCCATGGCCTGTCCTGCCTCCGCCAACCGGGCGGAAAGATGGGCGTGCAGCCGGGCCGCGACCAGGTCGAACGCGACCACCGGCAGCTCGGCCAGGAGCGCCTCCACGTAGGCGCCGCGGCGGGCGCGAACGGTCACGTCACGGGCGCGATGGACTCCGTGAAGTAGCTCAGTGGCCGTGGTATCAGATTTTCTGATTCATCGAGTCTGGAAAGTTCTCAGGCGCTGCCGAGAAAGTGGGAGCGGGTCGTTGAAGCCGCGATAGGATGTAGGGCTCGACTGAGCCCGCGAATCGCGGTTTCGAACCCTCGAACAGAGAATGTCCGACGTTTCACTCACCGTCCGGCGCGCCCGGACGCACAACCTCAAGGGCATCGATTGCCGGGTTCCGCACGGCAAGGTGACCGTCGTCACCGGGCCGTCGGGGGCCGGGAAGTCCTCGCTGGCTTTCGACACGATCTATGCCGAGGGCCAGCGGCGGTTCGTCGAGTCGATGTCGACCTACGCCCGGCAGTTCCTCGATCAGATGGAGCGGCCGCCAGTCGACGAGATCGAGAACGTGCTGCCGGCGGTCGCTATCGAGGCCCACAACTCGATCAAGAACGCGCGCTCCACGGTCGGCACGATCACCGAGGTCTACGACGTCCTGCGGCTGCTCTACGCGCACCTGGGCGTGGTCCAGTGCCCGCGCGGCCACGGGCCGGCGCAGAGCTTCGGGGCCGATCAGGCGGCCGAGGCGCTGGCCGGCGGCATCGTCGGCGAGAAGTTCACTCTGGTGGTGAAGATCAAGCGACCGAAGAAGGGCGCGAGCGTGGCGCTGCGCGAGCTGATCCGCCAGGGCTACGCGCGCCGGGTCGAGGGCGACGAGATCGTGCGCATGAAGTCGACCGAGGTCTGGCGCAAGGAGATGCATCCGCTCGAGCTGGCGCTCGGGCGCTTCAAGGCGGAGAGCGGCTCGACGCTGCGCACCGCGGCGGCGATCGAAGACGGTTACCGCCTGGGCCGCGGCATGGTCGAGGCGCGCGGCGACGCAGGCAAGGTCTACTTCGGCGAGCGCCTCTCGTGCACGACCTGCGGCGACCGGTTCCACCGGCCGGTGCCGGCGCTGTTCTCGTTCAACTCGCCGCTCGGCGCCTGCGACGAGTGCCAGGGTTTCGGCCGGGTGATCGGTGTCGACCGGCTGCGGGTGGTGCCCGACGAAGGATTGTCGCTGGCCGAGCGGCCGATCGCGCCGTGGAACACGCCCGCCTACGAGGACCGCTACGACGAGCTGCTGCCGGCTGCCATCGAGGCCGGCGTGCCGCTGGACGTGCCCTGGCGCGAGCTGTCCGACGAGCACCGCCGGTGGGTCTGGGAGGGCGAGGGCGACTTCGAGAGCCTCGGCCGCTTCTTCAAATGGCTCGAGCGGCGCTCCTACAAGGTCCACGTGCGCACCATGCTGGCGCGCTACCGCGCCTACGATCCGTGCCCCGGGTGCGACGGCAAGCGCCTGCGCCGGGCCGCCCTGGCGGTTCTGGTCGAGGGGATGAGCCTGCCGGATCTGACCGCCATGAGCCTCGAGCAGCTGCGTGCCTGGCTGGCCGCCCGCGAGTGGACCGACCGCCAACGCGAGCTGGCCGGGCACCTGCTCGAAGAGCTGACCGAGCGCGTCGAAGTGCTCTACCGGGTCGGTCTCGACTACCTGACACTCGATCGCCACGCGCGCACGCTCTCGGGCGGCGAAGCCCAGCGCATCCACCTGGCGGCGGCTTTGGGCTCGGGGCTGACCAGCACGCTCTACGTGCTCGACGAGCCGACCATCGGCCTCCACCCGAAGGACAGCGACCGGCTGGTGGATCTGCTCGGCGACCTGGCGTCGCGCGGCAACACCGTGCTGGTGGTCGAGCACGATCGCACGTTGATCCGTGGCGCCGACCACATCATCGACCTCGGACCGGCGGCCGGTGAGCACGGTGGCTGGGTAGTCGCCGAGGGGACGCTCGACGAGATCATCCAGACGCCGGGGTCGGTCACCGGCGCCTACCTGCACGAGCGCCCGGCGACCGCCGCGCGCCAGCACATCGCGCGTTTCCGACGCGAGCAGGGGCGAGACAGCCTCGAGGAGGAGATGGAGGCCAAGCCTCGGATCTCGATTCGCGGCGCCCGCGCCCACAACCTGACCGGTTTCGACGTCGAGTTTCCGCTCGCCAGCCTGGTGACCGTCACCGGGGTCTCGGGCTCGGGCAAGTCGACCCTGGTCGAGAACGTCCTGTTCGCCCGTCATCAGCGCGACCGGGGGGTGGTCGACTACGAGCTCGGCGAGTGCGATGCGGTCGAAGGCCTCGATCAGGTCGCCGAGCTGGTACTGGTCGATCAGCGACCGCTCGGCCGCTCGACGCGCTCGAACGCGGTCACCTACGTCAAGGCGTACGACGAGATTCGCAAGCTCTACGCCTCGACGCCGGAGGCCAAGCGCCGCCGGATCGGGCCGGGACACTTCTCGTTCAACCTCGATCGCGGCCGCTGCCGCGAGTGCGAGGGCACCGGCACCGTCGAGGTCGACATGCAGTTCATGGCGCCGGTCACCATCACCTGCGACGGTTGCCAGGGGAAACGGTTCCAGCGCGAGATCCTGGCCGTGCGCCACAAGGGGCTCGACATCTCCGAGACCCTGCAGATGACGGTCGCCGGCGCGCTCGATCACTTCGCCGAGCACAAGCGTCTGTGCCGCAAGCTGCGTACCCTGGCCGACGTCGGTCTCGGCTATCTGCGGCTCGGCCAGGCGACCTCGACGCTCTCCGGAGGCGAAGCGCAGCGGCTCAAGCTGGCGAGCTTCCTCGACGAGCGCGGCAAGCGCGAGGCGCGGCTTTTCATCTTCGACGAGCCGACCACCGGCCTGCACATGTCGGACATCGATCTGCTCTACCGGACGCTGCGCAAGCTGGTCGGGCGCGGCCACGGCGTGGTGGTGGTCGAGCACAGCCTGGATCTCATCGCCCGCGCCGACTGGATCGTCGACCTGGGCCCGGGCGGCGGCGTGCACGGCGGCGATCTCCTCTACTCGGGGCCGCTCGGCCCGTTCGTCGAACGCGTGGACAGTCCGACCGCGGACGAGCTCCGGCGGCACCTCAAGTGGGAGATCGTGGCCACCGCGGCGGCGGGGTAGCCCAGATTGGCGTGAGATTCGCAGGAGTTTTCGACCCCTCATGACGACCCAACCAGCAGAGCCTCCCCGCTGGCGCGCCTGGATCGGCACCGCCGCCGGCGTCATCCTCGGCGCCGTCCTGCTGTTCGCCGCTTGGGCCAAAGCGCTCGATCCGGCCTCGTTCGCCGAGCTGATCGAGAGCGAGGGGCTGGCGATCGGCCTGTCGGCGTCGGCCTGGAGCGTGGTCATGATCGTTGCCGAGGTGGCGCTCGGCCTGGCCCTGGTGCTCGGGTTGCGCCGCCTCTGGGTGCTCCTGCCGAGTGCCGCGATGGTGGGGCTGTTCGTCTTCCTGAACGGCCGGGCCTACTGGCGTTTTGCGCAGGGAATCGTGGACGAGGAGGCATCCTGCGGTTGCTTCGGCAACCTGTTGTCGCGGACTCCCGCCGAGGCGTTCTGGCAGGACCTCGCGATGCTGGTGCCGCCGCTACTGCTCGCCTTCCTGGCGCGGCCGGGGCGGATCTCGAAGGAGCGGCTGCGGATAGCGGTGGTCGTGGCCGTCTCGCTCGCGGCGGTGCTATTCGTCTGGAAGGCGCCGGAGCTGCCGCTCGACGACCTGGCGACGCGGCTCAAGCCGGGGGTCGAGATCACCGACATCTGCGCCGGGCGCGACAGCGAAGAGACGGTGCGCGTCTGCCTGGACATCCTGATGCCACAGCTGCAGGTAGGGCGCCATATCGTCGTCATCGCCAGCCTCGACAACGAGGAGCTGCGCAGCGGGATGGAAGCGCTGAGCGAGGCCGCACTGGGCGACGGGCCGACGATATGGATCGCCACCGACTCGCTCGAGGAGGAACGTCAGGCGTTCTTCTGGGAGTGGGCGCCGCCGTTCGAGATCCGCGAAGTTCCGCTGGCCATGATCCGGCCGCTCTACCGCCGCCAGCCACGGTCGTTCCGGGTCGAGAGTGGCGTGGTCATCGAGACCTGGGCGGGCCTGCCGCCGGGCGTGAGCGAGTACGACGACTAGATCGCAGGTGGAGGCACGGATTTCGCAGACACCTTGCTCGCCCAAGGGGCATCTGGATTCCGAACCCGTCCGGGGGGCGCACGGCCCTCCTCTACCAGTCGCGTGTGACGGGACTCGGCCCGCGCTAGAGGGATCGAGGCCCGTACAGTTAGAATCTCAGTCGATGTCACCTCAGGAATACACCATGGATAAGAAATTTCAGAAGACCGCCCTCCGAGCGCCTCTGCTCCTGCTGGCGATTGCACTGATCGCCGTTCCGACCCTTTTCGCCCAGGCCGGGGCGCGCATGAACGGCTTCCTGCCGACCGGCGACTATCTGCTCGAGCTGGACGGCGCGATGGTCGATGACGCCAAGATCTACCGTTCTTCGGTGGCCCAGGCGGTTCTGATCGTGGCGTCGGAGCTGCCGGCGCCGGTGCTGATCCGGCCGCGCGTCCGCAGCGTCGAGAAGGTCAGCCTGCTCAAGATGGACGAGAAGGCGGACGGGTCGATCGACCTGCTGCCCAATCCGGTCTACGCGGCCGAGCAGGGGTTCTCGGTCGACGGCTCGGATGTCGTCTTCAGCGTCGAGGGCCACGATGCACGCCTGAAGCCGAAACCCGCCCTGGCGGGTTTCCAGCCGCCGGCGGCGATCTTCGACCACAGCCCCGAGTACCAGCAGCGGGCCGGGTTCTATTCGCCGTCCGACGCGGTCGTCCAGGCGCTGCGCTCGCAGCCGAAGGCGGTGCGCGTGCAGATCTTCTTCGGCACCTGGTGCCCGGCCTGCGGGCAGATGGTGCCCCGCATTCTCAAGGTCGCCGAGCAGACCCGCGGCTCAAAGATCGAGTTTGCCTTCTACGGCCTCGAGCGCGAGTTCAGTGGCGACAGCGAGGCCAAGAAGCTCGGGATCAAGTCGGTTCCGACCGGGGTGATCTGGGTGGATGGGGTCGAGGTCGGGCGCCTGACCGGCAACGACTGGCGCAATCCCGAGAGCGCCCTGCGCGACCTGATCGGCGCCTAGCTCTCTGGCCGGGCCGCGAGGTCGACCCGGATCGTTCCGTTCGCGACCGTCCCGAGGCTGGCAGTCAACAGGTGGAACGGTCGATCGTCGATGGTCAGATCGAGCACGCTGAGCCGGCCCTGCCGGCCCTCGGGCAGCTCGTGGAACGTCCCGGGGTCGAGTGCTCGAATCCGGGTCCAGGGGCTCGGGACTCCGGTCAGAGCGCCGCGGTCGGTTAGCTGCCCGTAGAGTGGCGTCGGGACTCCGGCCCAGGCCAGGCGAACGACGAGGCTCTGGGGCGGCAGCCCGAGATGCTCGGCGCAGCGCCCGACCGGGTCGTCGCCGCTCGAGCCGTAGGCGTCCATGACGACGATCCGGCTTCCGGGCGTCAACTGGAAGCGTAGATCCTGACGTGCGAGCGCGCCGAGCAGGCGCTCGAGCGAGGCTCGGGTGGTCAGCGCGATCGCGACGCGGCGGTCGCGTTGACGGCCGGCCAGCCAGGAGCGCGCGGCGCCGATGTCGATCCGGTCGCCGGCGACGGCACTGCTCGATCCCGGGGCACCGTAGCGGTCAACGATCCGAGCGCCCGCGCTGGCCTGCTCGCGTGCGGCCTCGGTCCCATCCGCTGGGATCAGGTTCAGGATCGGCAGCGGTTGATCGCTCTCGGGGCAGGCCGACTGGAACGCGCGCTCGTCCGCCTGCCGCGTCAGAGCGCCGGCCCCTCCGCTCGAGACCCTCGGTGCCGGCGCTGCGGGGACCGCTCGCCAGTCGCCCGGCGGCTGGTCGCCCAAGCCGGCTTGCCGGCAGAGCTCTCGGAAGCCGGAGTCGCGCCGATGGAGCTCTCGACCGAGCTCCGCCGCGAGCTCGTCGAAAGCAGCTGGCGCGGGCCTTTCCAGGTAGTGCGCTATGCGCTCGGCGAGCGCCGCTGACGGCATTGGGCGATTCTTTCACGTGGTAGAGTTCGCGCGACCTAGGAGACCGCCATTCATGAGTGACGAGTTCCCGTACTCCTACAAGATCGAGATCGACAAGGCGCCCCGGCCGAAGCCGCCGAAGCAGACGGCGGTCATCGACCAGACCGGCTGCACCGGCTGCGAGGCGTGCATCGCCTTCTGCCCGGTGGATTGCATCGAGATTGTGCCCGGACCGGTGCACCCGGACTTCATGAAGCTGGTCGAGGTCGACCTCGAGCGCTGTATCGGCTGTCAGCTTTGCGCCCGCTACTGCCCTTGGGAGACGATCGATATGTGGAGCTGGGAAGAGGGCGTCGAAGTCGCGCCGAAATTGACCGTGCGGTCGCTGCTCTACGACTACGAGCCCGAAGAGATGCACGAGGCCGCCGAGAGCCGTGGCTGACCCCGGTTCGACCGCGAGCGCCGACCCGGAGCTGGAAGCGGCTCTGAAGCGAGTCCTCGACGTGGTCTACAAAGAGCATCCGCTGGGCGCGAACCAGATCCTGAGTCTCGCCTCCGAGCTGCAGAGAATCGGTGTCCACCGGCTGGTGGAAGAGCACCTCGGCAGGTTTCGCCGGCGCGAAGAAGGCAAGTAGCTCGGCCCGAGTGCCGCGGCCGCGTACGGGCCGTAGAAATTCATGTGAACGCCTCGGGCCTCGCGCACGTAAGAAAGTGTGGAGCCAGGGAACACTCCCTCCTCCCTCCTCCTCCAAGCCCCGCAGGCCGCCTGCGGGGCTCCTTTTCTTTTTGGGCGGCGGGGCGGTTCAGATGAGCTGCCCGAAGAACTCGCGGGCCGCCTGGGAAGGGTCGGAGACCAGCGCCTCCGGCGCACCGTTCTCGAGCCAGTCGGAGGGGAGGTGATGGCGGTAAGGGGTCTGCAGGAAGCGGCGATCGAGCAGGGCGATCACGCCGATGTCCTGGGACGAGCGGATGAGCCGGCCCGCGGCCTGGACGACCCGGGTCATGCCGGGCACCACGAAGGCGTATTCGAAGCCGCGCTCGAAGCGCTCCTCGTAGTAGGCGCGCAGGAGCTGCTGGTCGAGCGTCAGGGCCGGCAGGCAGGGTCCGACGATCGCCACCGCGCTCAGCATCTCGCCCGGGTAGTCGACCCCTTCCGCGAACACGCCCCCGGCCACCGCCATCAGCAGGCAGTCGCCCACCAGCGGCGAGCGCAGAGCGTCGAGAATCTCGTCGCGCTCGCGATCGCTGTCGCCGCGCGCCTGCGTCAGCACTCGGCGGCCGGGCGCCGAGATTCGATCGCGCACCTCGGCCAGGAAGGAGTAGCTCGGGAACAGCGCCAGGCAGTTGCCGGGCACCGCTGCCGCCAGGGCCGCCAGCTGCTGGGCGATCGGCCCATAGTTGGCGTCGCGCTCGCGGTAGAGCGTCGAGATCGAGTCGTCGATCACGACGCGCCGGTTCTCGGGTGGGAACGGGCTCGGCACGCTCAGAACTCCGGTGCGTTGCGTGTCGAAGCCCAGCAGATCGCGGTAGAACTCGGGCGGTGACAGCGTCGCCGAGAAGCCGATCGCCGAGTGGGTGCGGTTGAGCACCTTGCCCAGGAATCGCCCGGGATCCTTGCACAGGATGCGCAGGCGGGAGTCCCTACCCGCGACTTCGACGCAGTGATTGAAAGCGCCGGAGTCGGAGACCACCAGCCCATTCAGGAAGCGCAGGAAGTCGAAGTAGAGCGAGACGAAGCGATCGTCGGCCTGAAAGGTCGAGGTCTCGCGCTGGTGCTCGATGTAGTCGACGAACGCCTCGTCGAAGGCCGCCCGGAACGACCAGAGGTCGTCCTCGGGCAGTCGCGCTTCGACCGCCCGCGCGCCCGCCGCGGAGTCGTCGAGCTCGCCGCCGACGGTCGAGTCGATCAGCCTCGCCAGGCGGTCACAGAGCCCGGCGGCGCGCTGATGAATCGAGGCCTTGCCGCGCCGGAGGCTCTCGGCGGCCGCGCCGGCCGCCGAGGCGCTGAGCTCCGGACTGTAGTATCCGCGGCCCCGATCGATCAGATTGTGGATCTCGTCGATCAGCAGGATGGTGTCGTCCAGGTCGGCGTCGCCGGCGAAGTCGGGCAGCGAGACGTAGGGGTCGAAGGCGTAGTTGTAGTCGCAGACCACCACCTGTGAGCGGCCGGCCAGCTCCAGGCTGACCTCGAACGGGCACACCTCCCGCTCGCGGGCGCGCTCGAAGATGACGTCCGGCAGCAGGGTGGTCTCGTCGCCCAGCAGTTGCGGCACCAGGCCGGACTGATGGAGCTTGGCGTAGTAGTCGCGAGCGTAGCTACAGAACTCCTCGTGGCAGAGCACCTCGCCGTTGGCGCACATCTTGGCTTTGGCTCGCAGCTGGAGCGAGTGATAGGCGCGGTCGGCGTTGAGCATCTCGAGCACCTGGGTCGCCATCTTCTGTTGCAGCGTTTTGGCGGTCAGGACGAAGATGCGCTTCTCGTGCTCGAGCGCATAGCGCAGCGCCGGCAGCATGGCGGCGACCGTCTTGCCGATGCCGGTGGGGGCTTCGAGCAGCAGGTGCTCGCGCTGTTCGAGCGCCCGCTCGACGGCCTCGACGATCTGCCCCTGGCCGAGTCGCATCTCCGGGTAGGGGAAGGCCAGCGCGGCCGCCGCCGTGCGCCTGCCAGCCGACGCTTGGCGCTCGTTCTCCCAGCCGCGCATCAGGGAGTTGATGCGTTTGCGCACCAGCGCGTCGATCGCGGCCTCGTCGAGCTCCAACGGCTCGCGCTCGGCGTAGTCGCTACCGATCTCGATCAGGATCAGCTCCGCGCGCACGCTCTCTTCGCCGGAGCGCTTGAGCATCCAGGCATAGAGCAGCGCCTGGCGCTCGTAGATCTCGCGGGTCTGGGGCGCCAGCTGACCGCCGCGCCGCACCGACTTGATCTCCTCGACGATCAGCTCGCCGTCCTCGCGCCTGAGACCGTCGGCTCGCCCCTGGATGCGTACCTGCCAGCCGCGGTGCTCGAGGGTGAGCGTCAGGTGCGCCTCGCGCTGGTAGGTCGAGTCCTGATGGAGCGCCTCCTCCTGGTAGCGGCTGTGAATCGCCTGGCCCATCCAGAGGCGCTCGTAGCCGCCGCGGTTCGCGAACCCGAGGTTGCGTCTCAGCTTGGCGTCGATCAGATCGGCGACCGAGAGGTCGAGAATCAGCTTCTCTTCGTCGAAACGCGGCGCCATGGCGAGGACAGGATACTGACTTCCGGCGCTCCCACGCGAGGCCCCTGCGGGTAGAGGAATGGCCCCCCGAGAACTAGGATAGGCTCTGGAGAGATTATGGAGCCCCCGCGTACAGTCGTCGAGCTACCGAAGATGCCCAAGATGCCCAAGCTGCCGGCGGGCGCCTTGCGGTTGTTGTTGCCAGTCATCCTGATCGTCGTCGGCGCCATGAGCTCGGTCTACACGATCGATCCCGAGGAGATCGGCGTCATCACGCGCTTCGGCAAGTACATCAAGACCACCCAGCCGGGGCTCAACTTCAAGATCCCGCTGGGGGTGGATCGGCTCTACAAAGTGGCCGTGCTGCGCCAGCTCAAGCAGGAGTTCGGGTTCCGGACTCTGCGTGCCAGCGTCCGCAGCCAGTTCACCAGCGACGGCTACGAGACCGAGTCGAACATGCTCACCGGCGACCTGAACGCGGCGGTGGTCGAGTGGGTGGTGCAGTACCGGATCGTCGACGCCTATAGGTTCCTGTTCAAGGTGCGCGCGGTCGAGGAGACCTTCCGCGACCTGAGCGAGGCGGTCATGCGCCAGGTGGTGGGC
>JAJCXP010000163.1 GCA_029263375.1 Acidobacteriota bacterium
GTCCTCGAGCCCCGAGCCCGAGCCCTCGACGAAGCCGGCGACGTCGCCTTCGTAGCTCACGGTGTCGACGATCGAGCCGCCGAACATGAGCGCAACGGCGTCCGGAGAGCCGTTCTGGATGAAGTTCGTATCCGGGCTGTCGTCGAGGTCGCAGTCGAACACCGTGGCGGCGTTCGCGCACACCACGAAGTAGTCGCCCGCGGCCAGCATCACCGCCGGCAGCGCGATCGTGTCGTATGTCGTGACGCTCGAACCGTTGATGAACTCGAGCGTGAAGCCGTTCAGATCCACCGGACCCGCGCCGACGTTCTTGAGCTCGACGAACTCAGCGGCGTCGGTGCCGTCCTGGTCGTAGTCGATCTCGTTGATCACCAGTTCGCCGGCGGTCAACACACAGTCATTGGCGGCGCCCGGGGTACCGAAGTCGCCGGCGCCGAACGGCGTCGTCGCTTCGCACCAGTTGGCGCCGACGTTGTTGTCGAGACTCGGATCGATCAGCGACATCGTGGCGCCGGTCGGGTCCGGGAACAGCGGACCACCGTCCCACTCGACGCGATCGACCTCGATCAGCGTGCCGTCGAGCAGCACCAACTCGTCGTCGCTGTTGCCGAGCGTGATGCCGGAGTAGACGTAGTCGACCGCGACGCCACCATTGGTGACCATGTCACCGTTGTCAGCCAGCACCAGGAAGCCGCCAGCGGCAACCAGAAGGGGACCGCCGTTGTTGATGACATGGCTGTCGGTACCGTTGTCCTGGATCGTCCAGCCATCGATATCGACGTCGGACGCGCCCGGGTTGAAGACCTCGAACCATTCGCCGTCGGCGTCACCTACGGCGTCGGGATTCTGGATGATCTCGTTGATGACGATCTCGACCGGCGGCGCCCCGCCGCAGTCGTTGGCGGCGCCCGGCGTGCCGAGGTCACCATCGCCGAACGGGGTGCTCGCTTCGCACCAGTTGGCGCCGACGTTGTTGTCGAGCGCCGGATCGATCAGCGACATGGTGGCGCCGGTCGGATCCGGGAAGAGCGGACCGCCGTCCCATTCGACGCGATCCATCTCGGTCAGGGCGCCGTCGAGCAGCACCAGCTCGTCGGCGGAGTTGCCCAGAAAGAGGCTCGAGAACACGTAGTCGACCGCGACGCCGCCGTTGGTGGCAATGTCGCCGTCGGCGCCCAGCACCAGGTAGCCGCCGGCCGGGACCAGCAGCGGTCCACCGTTGGCGATCACGTGCGAGTCGGTGTCGTTGTCCTGGATCGTCCAACCCTCGATGTCGACGTCCGACGCGCCCGGGTTGAAGAGCTCGAACCACTCACCGTTGCCGTCGCTGACCGCGTCCGGGTTCTGGATGATCTCGTTGATGACGATCTCGACGAACGGCGCCGCGCAATCGTTGGCGGCTCCCGGCGTTCCGAGGTCGCCCGCACCGAAGGGAGTCGTCCCCTCGCACCAGTTGGCGCCGACGTTGTTGTCGAGCGCCGGATCGATCAGCGACATCGTGGCGCCGTTGGGATCGGGGAAGGTCGCGCCGTCGTCCCACTCGACGCGATCGATCTCGGTCAGAAGGTTGTCGAGCAACACCAGCTCGTCGCTGGAGTTCGCCAGGGTGATGCCAGTGTAGACGTAGTCGACCGTGACGCCGCCGTTGGTACCGGCGTCGCCGTTGTCGGCCAGAACCAGGAAGCCGCCCGCCGGAACCATCAGCGGACCGCCGTTGTTGATGACGTGGCTGTCGGTGTCGTTGTCCTGAATCGTCCAACCGTTGATGTCGATCGCCGACCCGGTGACGTTCGTGATCTCGAACCACTCGCCGTCACCATCGCTGACCGCCGCGGGATTCTGGATGATCTCGTTGACGACGATGTCGCCTGGCGCCGCGCCCCAGGCTGCGCCGCAAATGATGAACGCCGCACCGAGCGCGACGAGTCCGTTCAGGTATGAAATACCACTCCGATTCCTCGACATGTGTTCTCTCCCTTGGGGCCCGCGAACAGGCCGCCGACATTCGCACCCGAAGTTTGTCCGGCTTGCAACGAGTCTACCCGCTCGACTCGGCGCCCTCAAACAAATCGATTGCCATCTATAAGTTGCACGACGCGGCCGGCATCGCGCAGCAAGACGGCGACCAGCGACCGGCCGGTGACGGACCGGTGACAGGACGGAGCTGGGGGCCGCCCTAGCCGGCCAGCTGGTCGGCCTTGGCGGCCCAGACGAAGTCGCTCTCGGTCAGGCCGTCGATCTTGTGGGTCCAGATCGTGATGGTGGCCCGTCCCCACGTGACGCAGATCTCCGGGTGGTGGTTGACCTCTTCGGCCAGTGCGCCGACCCGAACCGTGAAATCGAGCGCCTCCTGGAAATTCTTGAAGCGATACTCCTTGACCAGATGGTGGCCGTCGACCACCTGCCAGCCGTTGCCGAGCTCGGCGTCGAGAGCCGCCAACTCGTCACCCTGAAGGGGGGGGATGCCGCCCTTGCACGGTATGCACTCCTTGGAGGCGAGATCCGACATCGACCGAAAACTAGCACACGCCGAGCGATTCAGCCCAAGGTCTGGGCCGCCATCAGCCCGAGGAGGATCATCTGCGGAACGAACAGCAGTTTCATCCAAAGGGCCAGTCGCGAGAGCACCGGATCGTGCAGGACACGATATCGACTCCGGTATACGAATGCCGCCATGGCCAGGCTATTGGCCAGGCTGTTGTTCCATATCATCGTCGGCTTGCCAAGCTCTGACCACGCAGCTGGATGGCGCCGCTGCAATCGGCGCAGAAAGAGCCAGGAACATGCCCAATTCGCGACGACGTTCGCGAGGGCTAGGAGGAAGATCACCATGTACTCAGCTGTCACCCTGTCCCGCCTCCATCTCAAACGAAAAACGAGCCGGCGGTCACCCTCCGGCTCGTGTCGTTCATGGCTCCTGGGGAGGGATTTGAACCCCCGACCAATCGGTTAACAGCCGACCGCTCTACCACTGAGCTACCCAGGATCGTGTGGCCCGTGGGCCGAACTGGGCATGTTAGGTATCGACCCCGCCTTTGTCAATCGACCCACCTACCCTTGTCCCACCCGAAAAGGGCGTCGTCGCCCGACTCCTGGGAGGTGTCCGACACCGCCCGCCGAGCGTAGGCTGAGTCGAGCCAAGGGAGGTGAACCATGACAGCCAGGCAACTGATCGTCGTACTCGCCGTCGTCGCGTTGCCGGCGACACTCACCGCCGCCGCTTTCGCGGCAGGCCAGGAGGATGCAACCGCGCAGAGCGTCGCAGCCGCCCAGGAACCGAGCTACGGACGTGGCTTCGCTCTGTTTCAGCGCTACTGCCGCTCATGCCACGGCAAGAAGGCCGAAGGCGATGGGCACGTCGCCGAGTACCTCAAGGTGGCGCCCACCAACCTGACTCGGCTGGCCGCTGACAATGGCGATGAGTTCCCCACCGAGAGGGTGCGGAAGTCGATCGATGGGCGCGAGGAGAACCTGCCGATCCACGGCCGTGACATGCCCATCTGGGGCGCCGTGTTCCAGGTCGACGACGGACAGACCGAAGCCGACGTCGAAGCGAAGCTCGCGGATCTGATCGCCTATCTCGAGGGAATCCAGGTGTCGCTCGGCCGCGACAGCGAGCAGGGCACGCCCAAGGAGTGAGCCGGCGGCCTCACGAGAGCTCAGAGCCGAGACTTCCACCCAGCGGAGGGGTCGACTGCCGGGAACCGCGCCCGCCGAGCAACGAGAGCGGCATCATTGACCCCGCGCACCACTTACGCCAGAGTCCGCCTAAAGGAGGTGCGCCATGAGAGAAGTGCTGTCGGTACTTCTGGTTGGAGTGTCGGTCTTGACCGGTTCCGTCTTCGCCGCAGATGCCCCCGGAGGTGAGTCGCCGCAGGCGGTCGTCGAGCGAATCTCGAGTGCGGCCGAGCGCGGCGACTTCGCCGACCTCGCCGCGTGCATGGATCCGGACAGCCGGGCAGAGATGGCTGAGGGCTTGGTGATGGCGACCACGATGATGATCGCCTTCGCCGGTTTCGGCGGCGCCATGGCAGGGGAGATGGCCGAGGGCATGGCGGAGGCGTTCGATGAAGAGGGCGCAGAGATCGATGCGGAGGCCGAGGCCGCGCAGGACGCCGCCGCCGCCGAGGTCGAAGCCCTTACCCAGAGCTATCGACAGGTGCTAGCCAAGCACGGTCTCGAGAAGATGATGGACGAGGATCCCTCCGGCGAAGAGGACTTCGCCTCGTTGCTGGCGGGGGTCGACCAGGCCGCGCTGATTGGCGATCTCATGGTCTTCATGCAGAGCTTTCCGGGCGCCGAGGACTCGGGCGACAGCCCGACCCCGCTCGCGAGCGACGTCACCGACTACGAGATTCACGGTGATCACGCCACCGCCCGGAGTCCCGAGGGACCGATGGAGTTCGTGAAGATCGACGGCCGCTGGTTCCTGAAGGCCAACGCCGCCGAGGGCGAGGGCGAGCCGTCCGGGGACGGCTGACCGCTCGCGCCTCGAACCCCTAGCGCGTTCGATCGAGAAACGGCTTGAGCTGCCCCGAACGGCTCGGGTGGCGCAGCTTGCGCAGCGCCTTCGATTCGATCTGGCGGATGCGCTCGCGAGTGACATTGAACGACCGGCCGACCTCCTCGAGGGTGTGCTCGGAGCCTTCGCCGACCCCGAAGCGCATGCGCAGCACGAGCTCCTCGCGCGGCGTCAACGATTCGAGCACCTTGCCGGTCTGATCCGTCAGGTTGTTCGAGATCACCGACTCGACCGGCGACGTGGCGTTCTTGTCCTCGATGAAGTCGCCGAGGTGCGAATCTTCCTCTTCGCCGATCGGCGTCTCGAGGGAGATCGGCTCCTGCGCGATCTTCATGATCTTGCGCACCTTCGAGGCCGGTAGATCCATGCGCTGACCGATCTCTTCGGCGGTGGGCTCGCGACCAAGCTCCTGCACCAGCGAGCGGCTCGTGCGGGTGAGCTTGTTGATCGTCTCTATCATGTGCACCGGAATCCGGATGGTGCGTGCCTGGTCCGCGATCGCTCGCGTGATCGCCTGCCGGATCCACCAGGTGGCGTAGGTCGAGAACTTGTAGCCGCGGCGATACTCGAACTTTTCGACCGCCTTCATCAGGCCGATGTTGCCCTCCTGAATCAGGTCGAGGAACTGCAGGCCGCGGTTGGTGTACTTCTTGGCGATCGAGACCACCAGTCGCAGGTTGGCGACGATCAGCTCCTCCTTGGCCCGCTCGCAGGTCGCCTCGCCCTTGCGGATCTTGCGAATCGTCGCCGACACCTGCGAGTGGGTGGTGCCGTAGCGGTCGTCGATCGCACGGATCTTGCGTCGGTACTTGTCGATCCGCCGCCGATGCAGAGCCTGGAGCTCCTTGTTCGACTCGCGGTCGAGAGCCAGCTTGGCGCGCCGGATGTCCTGCTCGAGCATCGCGTACTGGCGATCGAGATTCTTGAGGAAGTCGACCAGCCGATTGCGCGTCTGCAGTGAGAAGTCGATCGAACGGATGTCCTTGGCGATCTTGGCGACCACGCGATCGATGTCGCGCTCGATCTCCATGTAGCGATCGCCGCCGTTCTTGAAGCGCTTCTGACGCTTGCGCAGCGTCTGGATCTTGGTGTCGTGCTTGCCGATCTGGGTGAAGACCTTGAGGTTCGACTTGATGCGATCGGCAGCCTTGGGGTCGAGCGGCTCGTCGGCCTCGGAGGACATCAGCTCACGCATGACCTCCTGGTCCTTGTGCATCATCTCGTTGAGACGCAGCAGCTCCTTGAGCACGACCGCGTTCTCGCACAGCGCCTCGTAGACGACCCACTCGCCCTTCTCGATGCGCTGGGCGATCTCGACCTCGCCCTCGCGGTCGAGCAGGGGCACCGTCCCCATCTCGCGCAGGTACATGCGCACGGGGTCATTGGTCTTCTCCTGCTCGTGCAGACGGAACTCGGGACCGTCACCGGCCTCCGACTTCTCGAAATCGCCGACCACACCATCCGTGGCCTCGCGGTTCTGGTGGCGCTCGGGGCGATCGATCACCTCGATGCCGAGCTCGCCGAACCGGACGTAAATCTCGTCCAGCTCGTCGGGTACCGCCACCACGTCCTCAGGCAGCATCTCGTAGATTTCGTCGTAGAGCAGGTAACCCTTGCCCCGACCTAACTCGATCAGCTGTTTGACGGACGGATGCTTCTCTTCGACCGTAGCCACCGTGGAAACTGTCAACAGACCTCTCCTACGTCATTCCGATTCTGAGCACAAGCCCTTGGGTGATCTAGGCTCGGCCTCCAGAGTCAGTCTGACGGCCGTGAAGATCACGGCTAATTGCGTTTTTTTCGTGCAGGAGCCTCTCGAGACGCTGGGTGTCTCCGAGGCTTTGGGCTCGGCTGATTTCCGTCGACAACTCCCGCAACCGCTGTTGCTGCCAGCGGCGCTTCAGACTCGCGAGAGACTTCTGAAGCTCACCCTTCGCCGCGGCAACACTATCTTCTAACAGAAGTCGGGCCAGCTGGTCAACTGCCTTGCCTTCGGATCCTACTTGCGCAAGCACCTCTTTGACCTCCGGACGGCTTCCGTCTGCTGCCTTATACAAAGCAAGGAAGGTCGCGAAAATATTCCTGAGCTCGGCGTCCAGGAACGCATCTTCCGCGGGCAGCTCCGCCGGCGGTGGTATCTCGACCGTTCCGGCCAGCAGCAGCTGGACGACCCGCTCCTCGAGCGACCGGACCTCGCTCCGGGGCTTGGCCGGCTCCTCGACGGCCGGGGCACCACGCTCGCCGCCGACTCGGCGCCAGAGCAGATCGACCGGCACCCCCAGTCGATCGGCGGCGACGCGCGCATAGCTGTAGCGCAGAATCCCGTCCGGGATCGGCTTCAACAGCTCCGCGACCTGCCGAGCCGCCTGGGCCTGCAGACTCGGCTCAGCCCGCACCCGGTCCGGCACCAGTCGACGGATCTCCAGCATGACCGCGTCCTCGGCGCCGTCGACCAGCTCGAGCAGCGCCTCGTCGCCCTCCTTGCGCCGCCACGAGTCGGGATCCTCGCCTGGCGGTATCGGCGGGCGTCGCACCGTCAGACCCTCGCTCAGGAGAGTAGGTAGCGAGCGGCGGAAAGCCTTTTCGCCCGCTTCGTCGCCGTCGTAGCCGACCACCACTTCGTCGGCGAAGCGTTTCAGCAACCGGGCCTGCTCCGGAGTCAGCGCGGTGCCCATGCTGGCGACGCTGGTCTCGAGTCCCGCGGCCGCGGCGCCCAGGACATCGAAGTAGCCCTCGACGAGGAACGCCCGACGCTGGTCGCGAATCGCTCGCTTCGCGACATCCAGGCCGTAGAGCAGGTAGCCCTTCTGGAAACGAGCGGTTTCGGAGGTGTTGATGTACTTCGCCTGGTCGTCGCCGAGCGTGCGACCGCCGAAGCCGACCAACCGACCGGCCGCGTTCCGGATCGGGAACATCAGCCGGTGCCGGAAGCGATCGTACGGCTCGTCGGGCCGTTTGTCCGAGCGCGCAGCGAGGCCCGCCGCCTCGAGCTCGCGCAGCGGGAAGCGAGTTCCGAGCGCACCGACCAGATTGCGCCATCCGTCCGGCGCGTAGCCCACGCCGAAGCGCTCGATCAGCTCCTCCGGGATCTTGCGCCGCGCCAGGTAGTCGAGCACCCTGGCCGACTTCTTGAGCTGGTCCTGGAAGAAGCCCGCAGCCTCCTCGAGTACCCGCTCGAGATCGGGCTCGACCGGGCCGCGGCGGGACTCGCTGACCTTCGGCAGGGCTATACCGTAGCGCCGTGCCAACACCTCGATCGCCGCCGGGAAGTCGTCTCCGGAGAGACTCTGGTGCAACTTGATCGCGTCGCCCCCCTGGCCGCATCCGAAGCAGTAGAACAGCCCCTGGTCGGGATCGACGCTGAACGAGGGCGTCTTCTCCTTGTGCAGCGGACAGAGCCCTTTGTACCGGCGCCCCGCCTTCGTCAGCTTGGTGTACTCGGAGGTGATGTCGACGATGTCGACCGCATCCCTGACCGCTTGCACGAGCTGGGGCGTGAGCTGGATATTGTGGAGCGTCAACGATTCTCGCCTCGCACTCTATCCGCGCAGCGTCACGACGGTCGCACCGTCGCCGCCCTCGTTCTGGCGACCGGGCCGGATCGATGCCGCCGCGGGGTGGTTGCGCAGATGTTCGCGAATCGCCTTGCGCAGCCGACCGCTGCCGTGGCCGTGCACGATCCGGACGTCGCCATCCACGGACAGCAGCGCTCGATCCAGATAGCGGTCGAGCTGTTCTAGCGCTTCTTCGACCCGCTGACCGATCAGACTGAGCTCGGCGGGCACCGCTGACACCGCCGGCGCCGGGCTCGGGCGGGAGCGACGCGCGGCCGGTTCGTCGCCGCGAACCTTGATGACCTTTATGTCGTCGATCGCACAGCGCATGCGCTTGCCGTGGACATTGACCTCGACCTTGTTCCGATCGAGCCGCTCGACGACCCCCTGCCAGCCGAGCGACCGATGCTCGACGCGATCGCCGAGAGTCGCGACCGGCCCGGGCTCCTCACCGGTCTCCAACGCCGGCGCTTCGGCGAAGACCCGCTCCACCGCGGCCGCCTCCAGCCCACGCTTGCGTCCCGCCTCGAGCTGTTCGCGAATAAGCTCGACCTCGGCGCGAAACTCGCCGGCCACCTTGCGCTTGAACTCGTCGAGGTCGCGGCGCGCCCGCTTGCCCACCTTGACGCGCTCCTCGGCGAGCTCGCGCTCTCGACGGGTGACCTCTTCGAGCTCGCTTTCCAGCGTCGCGACACGTTCCTCAGCCTCGCGATTGCGCCGACGCAGCTCCTCGCGCACCGCTTCCACCTCGGCCAGCAGGCGCCGCAGATCCCGGTGCGTGCTCCCCAGGAGCTCGTCCGCTCGATCCAACCACTCCGCGGGCAGACCCAGCCGGCGACCGAGGGCGAGCGCTTCGCTACCCGCGGGCGACCCCGGCAACAGCTCGAAGGTCGGCAGGTGGCTCGAGGCATCGAACTGCATCGCCGCGCAGGTGGCGCCCTCGCGCTCGAGCGCGGCGGCGGCGAGCGGCGTCAGATGGGTCGTGATGAGCGCCATCGAGCCGCGCTCGAGCAGACCCTCGAGCAGCGCGATCGACAGCGCTGCGCCCTCTTCCGGATCGGTGCCCGAACCGAGCTCGTCGAGCAACAGGAGGCTGTCGGGCCCAGCGGCCTCCCACGCCTCGCGCAGACGCATGAGACGACCGCTGAAAGTGGAGCGATCGGTCAGCAGATCTTGTTCGTCACCGACGGTGGCCACCACCGAGCTCAGTCGTGGAGCGCGACTACCCGCTCCGGCTGGAAACGGCAGGCCCGCCTGTGCGGCAAGCGCCATCAGCCCGAGCGTCTTGAGCGCCACCGTCTTGCCGCCGGCGTTCGGCCCGGTGATCACCAGCGCACGCCGCGCCGGCGCCAGCTCGAGATCCAGCGGCACCATGTCGCCGACGTGCCCGGCGTGCCCCAGGGCTCGCGCGCGCAGATCCGCCAGCTTGGGATCGAGTAGCGGGTGACGGCCGGCGACCACCTTGACCGAGTGCTGCTCGGACGCCTCGACCAGTCGACCGCCACAGAGCTCCGCGAAGTCGCAGAGCGCCTGCTGCTGATCCAGCAGAGCGAGAAACTCCAGATGGCCCACGACCAGCTCGATCGAGCTCCGAGCCTCGTCGATCAGCGCGCGGAGGAGTCGAAGGCGCTCCCCCTCTTCGCTCACCTGCGCCTCGCGCATGCGGTTGTTCGAGTCCACCACCTCGAGCGGCTCGAAGTAGACGCTGCGCCCGGTGCCCGACCCGCGATGAACGAGACCGCCGCGCCTCGACTTCGAGCCCGCCTTGAGCAGTACGACCACACGGCCGTCGTGCATCGGCATGGTCTCTTCGGCCAGTTCGTCCTTGTGCTGCTTGCCGTAGTCGCGCAGTTCGTTGTAGATCGCCTCGCGCGAGCGCCGCACGTCTCCGCTCAGCTGAACCAATCTGTCGCTGGCATCGTCACGCACTTTCCCTCGGCGATCGAGCGTCTTCTCGATCCGCCGCACCAGCGGCCGGAGGTCGGCCAGGCCGCGCGCCGCCGCGTGCAGCTCGGGGCACTCTGGATCGGCCGACTCGAGCGTCTCGACGGCGGACCCGACCGCACGTAACGCCGCCGCCAGCCGGTTCAGCTCCACGCCGACGAGCTCGGTGTCAGCGCTGCCCAGGGCCTCGGCGATCGCGCCGAGCGGCTCCTCGAACGAGGGCACCAGCCGCCGATGTGCCAGCAAGCTCGCCGCCTCGTGGTACCGGCGATGCCTGCGATCGAGCTCCTCTTGATCAAGAGCCCAACTCAGCGAACGCAGCCGCTGCTGTCCCAGGTCGGTCGCGGCCAGAGCACACAGCAGCTCGAGATAGCTCGCGTACTCGAGGGCATCCAGAGTCGCGGCACTCGCCAGGGGATGGTTCGCGTCGTTCACCGGGAGCTCAGTCTACTTTCTGACAGCCCTGCCGCCGCGACGAAAAAAGGAGCGGGGACGAACCCCGCTCCTTCAACAGAGCTATCGATGGTCGGGCGTTTCTAGCGCAGGCCCATCTTGCGCTCCTCCGCCATCTTGCGAAGAACCTTCTTGCGCGCCTGCATCACCTTGCGCTTTTTCTTGACCGAAGGCTTCTCGAAGTGCTGACGCTTCTTCAGCTCGGTCAACACTCCCGACTTCTCGCACTTGCGCTTGAATCTGCGCAGAGCGTTCTCGAAACTCTCGTCTTCTCGTATCTGAACTACCGGCAAACTTGTACTCACCTCGCCTTCGGTCTGTCTCCCGGGCGATGGCGCTACGCTCTCTATTGAGCGCAACCGTACCCCCGCGGGGCCCGACAGTCTCCCCGAGCGCCCCTTAAAAGTCAATGACGACGCGAGCTCAGGAGGCTTCTTCGCCGTCCTTCTTGATCGCCTCGAACTTGATCTGGTAGACCTCTTTGGTGCCCGCCTTGTTGGCCCGGAACCAGACCGCAGCGGCCTCGCCCGACTCGGTCGTCGGGTAGAACCAGGCGGCCACCTTGCGCTCCGGGTAGTCGCGCACGTTACGCAAGAGGGGCTGGCCGAGCAGATCGCGGACCTCGTGCTCGTTCATCCCCTTGGTCACCTGTGAGAAGCGCTCCTGGGTCATGTAGCGCAACTCTTCGGCGCGCGCCAGCGCCGCCTCGAGGTCGGGGTTGTCGGCATCGATCATCAACGCCTGCTGGTAGATCTCGATCGCCCGGCGATAGTCTCCACCCTTGTCGATGTGCTCCTGGGCGACGATGACGTCCTCGGCGCTCTTCATCCGGATGCCAGCGAGCTGGGACTCGGAGAGCGGCTCGCCCTCGATCGGAGGGTCGCTGTTGATGAACTCCACCACCGCCTCGTTGAACTCGTCCGACATGGTGGCGGCGTCGCTTTGCAGCTGGGCCAACCCTGCTTCCATCTCGGCGATCTGGTCGGCGGCGTCCTCCGCCCCCTCGTCGATCGCGGCCTCGAGCGCCGCGCGAGCATCCCGAACCTCCTGCCGCTTGGCATAGAGGGCAGCTTTCGCCTCTTCAAGGCCGGCTACCGCCTCGGCCTTCATCGTAGCCACCTGCTCCTCTTGGCTGGGGCCACAGGCCGCCAGGCCGACGAGGACCAACAAAATACTCACTACCGAGAAAACGCTCGTTATGCGCCGCATCTTCTTTCTCCCTCGATCTAGTAAGGCCGTGTACTAGGGAGCCGCCAAGCTACCACAGCCGACTTTTTTTCGTCCACCGTTCGGCTAAACGTCCTTAATTTAAGGATTTTCAGGGTTTCACGGCTCCTTGACACCCGGACGACCGGCAAGAATAATCGACCCGGACCCAAACCGCTTTGAAGCGTTGGGTTACAGCGGAGGGACCAGGATGTCCACGTCTGAATTGTATCGGGATCTCGACCCCAAGATAGCCGGTCCCCTTGCCAAGGTGACCGAGGCGCTGAAAGCTGAGATCAGCAGCCAGATCGAGGGCATTCGCAAGGATCTCCAGGGTCTCGTCTCGACCGACAGCTCGAGATCCGCTCCGTCATCGCCTGCGGGTGAGCTCGATCCGCTCGAGGAGCTCAAGCTCGCGGCCGCCGCCATCGACCGCTCACCCCAGCAAGCCGCGATCCTGACCGGACTGCTCGAGGGCGCGGGCAGGTTCTCGTCTCGCGCCGCCTTCGTATTGATTCGCGACGACGGCCAGACCTGCTGGGGCAGTCTCGGCTTCGAAGACGCCGGCCGTCAGATGCAGGGCGAGCCGGTGGCGACGCCCAACGGTGACTCTCCCTGGGCGCGCGCCGGCGACGGCGCCGGAACCTTGGCTCTGACGGCCGAGGAGTGCGCCGCCTTCTGCTCCCAGTTCGATGCGCCGACACCGATCGTCGGCGCCCTGCTGCCGCTGTCGCTCGGCGAGCACGTGGCCGGCTACCTCTATGCCGACCGCGTCGGCGATGAGCATCTCAACATCACGGCGCTGCAGCTCTTGACCTTCGTCGCCGGGCAGACCCTCGAGACGTTGCCGGTCCGAAGGCGCAGCTCCACTCCGACCTTGAAGGTCGCCGCGGCCGTCGCGGCGGCGGCGGCCGTGGTTCCCGACGTCGCAACGCTCGAGCCCGAGATGGCAACGCCGGAGCCGTCGTTCGAGCCGGAGGCCGAGGTCTACGCACCAGAGCCGGAGGCGGCCGAGCCCGAGTTCATCGCGGCGGAGCCCGAGGAGATCGCGCCCGAGTCCGCGCCGGCAGAGCCTGATCCGGCGCCGGCGGAGCCCGATCTGATACCCCCCGAGCCCGAAATGGTCGCTCCCGATGCGCTGCTCACCGAGCCCGAGCTGCCGACCGAACCGGAGCCGGAGCCAGCGCTGGACGACGAGCCGACAACCGCCTACGGTGCCGTCGCCGAACTCGAGCCGCCGGCGGTCGACGTGGAGCCGGCGATCGAGAAGCCACCCGCCGTCGAGGAGCAGCCCGAGATAGCAGCCGAGACGGTGTCTCCCGAGCAGGAAACGGTCGGTATGCCGACTCCTCCGGCCTTCCTCGAGGAAGCATCGACCCAGACTTTGGCGAGCGTCAGCGCCGACGAGCAGAGCACCGAGCCCGATCCGGCGCCAGAGCCTCCCCCTGCCGCACCTCCAGCCGACATGGCCTCGACGCAGATCGTGCCGCCTGACGACGTCCGCGGCCCAGGGTGGGCGTTCACGACCCAGGAGGTGGCTACCGACGCCGGTTCCGAGGCGCTGCACGAGGAGGCTCGTCGCCTGGCCCGGCTTCTGGTGACCGAGATCAAGCTCTACAACGAGGAACAGGTCGAGCAGGGTCGGCGTGGCGGCGACATCTACCGGCGGCTCCAGGACGACATCGACCGCTCCCGGCAGATCTTCGAGGATCGCATCGACCCTCAGATCCGAGCCGAGAACGACTACTTCAAAGAAGCTCTCGTCCGCATTCTCGCTGGCGGCGAAGAGAGCCTCCTCGGAATGTAGTCGGCGGCCGGCGCACCGGCCACCGCGGCCTCAGCGGCGTCGGCCAGGACTGGCGTTTCAGGTGCGGGTGACGCTCGCCCGGCGACTGGATATACTACTTTCCCCCCAATTGGGGCGCATGGGTCCATAGCTCAGCGGTTAGAGCATCCGGCTCATAACCGGCAGGTCCCTGGTTCAAATCCAGGTGGACCCACATAGGTCAACCCGAGGAGCACGATGCCTGCGAGGTCCTCGCAAACCGACGGTGCCAGGAATCGAGTGAATAGAATTTGACGACAACGACTATGGAGCGACCTCTCGACAGCGTCATCGACCTTCAACGAGCTCTGACCGATCTCGGCCACGCGAACGAGAGGTTGCACGGAATCCCGGACTGGATGCAGGAGCTCCACGAAGAGCACTCCGCACGCAAGACCGAGATGGAGGTGCTGGAAGCGTCGATCGATGAAGCCGTCGCCGAGCGGCGCACCGCCGAGGCCGAGGTTCAGGACTCTCAAGAGAAACTCAAGAACTATCAGGAACAGATCTCGGCCGTTCGCAACCAGCGTGAGTACGGAGCGCTGTTGCAGGAGATGGACACGATCAAGGACGCGATTCGCGCGCTCGAAGAGCGTGCGCTGGCCGCCCTAGAGCGACAGGAGGAGGCGCAGACCGCTCTCCTAGAGCTCCAGGAGAGCTTCAAGGAGATCGACGGTCGGTACCAGGCCGAGCTCGTGAAATGGGAAGCCGAGAAGCCGAGCGTCGCCAAACAGGTCGAAGCGCTCGAGGCCCGCATCTCGGTCCTGCGCGAGCGTCTCCCACCCGCCAGCCTGTCGCTCTTCGAGCGAACCCTGGAGCGCTTCGGAGGCGCGGCGCTCGCCGAGGTGCGCATCATCGAGCGGGTCGGCAAGGCTCAGCAGATCTGGTCGTGCGGCATCTGCAACTACCGTGTGCGCCCACAGTCGGTGGTAGAGATCACCAACAACGGCAGCATCGTCTTTTGCGACAGCTGCAAGCGCATTCTCTACATCGAGAACGTCGCGGGCTGATCGATCGCGCCCGATGATCGCCGAGCAACTCGCCGACATTCGGGAACGGATCGCCGCCGCCTGCCGGCGCGCCGACCGGCGGCCCGACGAGGTGACTCTGGTCGGCGCCGCCAAGCGCCAGCCGATCGACAAGCTGCGCGCGGCGCGCGACGCCGGGCTGACGGTGGTCGGCGAGAATCGCGTTCAGGAGGCGCAGCAGAAGCAGCCCGAGGTCGAGGGGCTCGAGTGGCACCTGATCGGCCCCCTCCAGTCCAACAAGGCCAAGCGGGCGGTGGAGCTGTTCAGCGCCGTGCACTCGATCGACCGAGTGAAGATCGCACGCGCGCTCGATCGCGAGGCGACGGGCCTGAACAAGCGTCTTCACGGTTTCCTCGAGGTCAACCTGGGTCGCGAGGAGAGCAAGCACGGCTTCGACCCCGATTCGCTGGTCGAAACCGCGCGGCCGCTGGCCGACCTCGAAGCGCTCGCGATCGTCGGCCTGATGGCGATTCCGCCACAGGAAGAGGACCCGTTGAGGACGCGCGCCTGGTTCGCGCGCCTGCGCGAGCTCCGTGACCAGCTCTGCGCCCGGGCCGAGTGGAGCGACTGCCCGGGGAGGCTGTCGATGGGCATGAGCGGCGACTTCGAGATCGCGATCGAGGAGGGAGCGACCCATGTCCGCGTCGGCACCCTCCTGTTCGGCGGACGCCCGTGAAACAATCCGGCCGCCCATGCAGTTCGTCATCCTGTTCCTGAATCTCTACATGTGGCTGATCATCGGACGCGCCCTGGTCTCCTGGGTGTCGCAGGATCTGCGCAACCCGATCATCCGATTCCTGCACGTCGTGACCGAGCCGGTTCTCAAGCCGCTGCGCCAGATCCTGTCGCCCGGGGGCGTCGGCGGCATCGACATCTCGCCGATCCTCGCCATCGTGGTGATTCAAGTCATCAAGTACTTCCTGATCAGGCTCGCCTGGCTTTGACCCTCCCCGCCGGCTCCCGACGGCTCTTCAGTCACCTGCCGGAGGACGGCCTGACACTCACGGGTCACGAGGCCGAGGTGCTCGAACAGCTGCTCGAGAGCGGCGACCGATCGGACCTCAGATGGCTGACCCGGTTGGTATCCGAGCGGCAGTTGACCGACTGGGTACGCGAGCGCGGCGCCCGCCGCCTGAGCGACCGGAGTCGCGCCTTCTGGAGCCTGTTGCTCGACCTGCCGGTCGAGTCGCGCTCCGACAGTGCGAGGGATCTGTGGCCGCTCTGACGCCCGGCGCGACCGGCGCCCTGCGCGAACAGACGCGGACGGCGCTCGCGCGCGTCGCCGAGCGCGCCTGGAGTGAAGACTTCTACCTGGCCGGCTCAGCGGCGCTGACGCTCTACTGCGACCATCGCACCGTTCGCGACTTCGACCTGATGAGCGCGACCAATCGCCTGGCGAGCCCCGACCGGCGCGACCTCTTGAGCGACCTGCTCGAGATGGACCCGGAGTGTCGCGTCGAGACGGCGCGCGACGGCTACATGTTCGTCCGCCTGACCGCGGACGTCGGACTGCGCTTCTTCTACTACCCCTACCCGCTGATCGAGCCCGAGCAGAGCGCTCTGGGAATCCACGTAGCTTCGGCGCTCGACCTGGCTCTGATGAAGCTCGGGGCGATCATCAGTCGCGGCACGCGGCGGGATTTCGTCGATCTCTATCTGCTGTCGAAGCGCCTACCGCTGGCTGAGGTTCTCGCCCGCTCGGGCGACAAGTTCGGCCACGTTCGCGACTTCCATCTCCAGGCCCTCAAGGGGTTGGCCGACCTGTCCCTGACCGAGAACGACCCGATGCCACGACTCGAGGAACCGCTCGAGTGGGCTGAGGTCCAGGCCTGGTTGAGCACGCAGGTGCGCACTCTGGGGCGCGATCACGTCGGACTATACTGACTCGTGCTCACGCGCTCCGCACTCCTTGCCCTGGCGACCCTGATCCTCGCGAGCGCCGGCTGCGGGCGGGCCACCGATGAGGTCGGCCCCCCAAACGTGCTGCTGATCGTCATCGACGATCTCAACATGAGCCTCGGCGCCTACGGCGACGAGATCGCGCACACACCGAACATCGACCGCATCGCCGCCCGCGGCGTGCGCTTCGACGGTGCCTACGTTCAGTTCCCCCTCTGTGGCCCGTCGCGAACCTCGATGCTCTGCGGCTACTACCCCGAGGTCACTCGCGTTCTACGCAACCACACGAATCCGCGCATTGCGGTCGGCGATGCTCCGTTCCTGCCCGAGCACTTCATGAAACACGGCTACCGCGCCACCCGTGCCGGTAAGGTCGCCCACCGACCGGGCGCGATCCGCTGGAGCCCACGGTCCCGACAGGAAGAGTTGGCGGCATTGGCACCGGATCTCGCCTTCGCGGCTCCGATTCCGATCGCTTTTCAGCCGCTCAACGTCGAGGACGCCGAGATGCCGGACGGCAAAGCCGCCCGGTTCGGCGCCCGGGTGATCGAGCTCGAGCGCGACGCACCCTTCTTTCTGGCGATCGGGCTCATGAAGCCGCACCTGCCGTTCAGCGTGCCGCCGAAGTACTACGAGAGATACCCACCCAATCGCTTCCCGATGCTGCGGGAAGATCCGGACCACTTGAAGGACCTGCCGCCGATCGCGGCCGTGCACGACCCACGGGACGCGGAGATGCATGGCCAGAGACGGCGCAGGGTGCTGGCCGCGTACTACGCCTGCATCGAATTCGTCGACGCCCAGATCGGTCTGCTCCTGGACGCGCTGGACCGCGAACAGCTCTGGGACGACACGATCGTCGTAGTGGTCAGTGATCACGGCTTCCATCTCGGCGAGCATCTGGGGCTTTGGCGCAAGGGCACCCTCTTCGAGCAGTCGCTGCGGGTGCCGCTGCTGATCGCGGCCCCGGGCCTGTCACCGGGAACGGTCGTGGCTGAGCCGGTGGAGGTGTTGGACATCTATCCCACCCTGGCCGAGCTGGCCCGGCTGCCGATTCCGGCCGGCTTGCAAGGGCGGAGCCTGGCGCCATTGATGCGCGAGCCCGGCTCCGGGCGCAACTCCGTCGCCTACTCGGTGATTCGCTTCGACGAGGAGCGGCTAGGTCGATCGATACGCACGAAGAGGTACCGCTACTCGGCCTGGGATGGTCTCGAGGGCGAAGCGCTTTACGACCACCAGAGAGATCCGGGTGAATACGAGAACCTGGCGAACGATCCGCGCCAGGCAAAGACACTGGGCAAGATGCGTCGGCTGATGGAGCAGAAGAAGAGCCAGGCCGTCGCCGTCGCGCCCCGCTGAACCGTGGCTGACCTGCTCATAGAGAACATCGCCGAGGTCGCCTCGCCCCGTGGCTCGACGCCGCGCAGAGGTCCCGACCAGGGCTCCGTCGTGCGCACTCCCGACGCCGAGATCCTCTGCCGCGACGGCGTCATCGCCTTCGTCGGCAGCACCGAGCAGCGACGCGCCGAGCTCGGCGAGCTGCCGGACGTCGCCCGGCTGGACGCCGGCGGCGGCACCGTCATCCCCGGCTTCGTCGACCCCCACACGCATCTGCCCTGGGCCGGAAGCCGCGAGGTGGAGTTCGCGCAGCGGCTGAGCGGCAGGAGCTACATGGAGATCGCCGCCGAGGGTGGCGGCATCCTGTCCACCGTTCGATCCACTCGCGCCGCTTCCGAAGAGCAGCTGGTCGCGAGAGTCGCCGAGCGGCTCGACTGGATGCTCGTTGGCGGCACCACCACCGCCGAGGCGAAGAGCGGCTACGGTCTCTCGACCGAGGACGAGCTCAAGCAGCTGCGAGCGATTCGCAACGCATCTGCGAGCCACGCGGTCGACCTCGTGCCGACGTTGATGGCCGCGCACGAGATCCCGCCCGAGCACCGCGAGCAGCGCGAGCGGTACCTGGATCTGATCTGCAACGAGATCGTGCCGGCGGTGGCCGAGCAGAAGCTGGCCGTGTTCTCGGACGTCTTCTGCGAGCACGGAGTTTTCACTCAGGAGGAGTCACGCCGGGTGCTCACCGCTGGGCGCGAGCACGGCCTGCAACCCCGGCTGCACGCCGACGAGTTCGTCGACTCCGGCGGTGCCGAGCTCGCGGCCGAGCTCGGCGCCCTGTCCGCCGACCACCTGATCGCGATCTCCGAGGCCGGCATCGACGCTCTCGCCGGCTCCGGCGTCATCGCGACCCTGCTACCGGGCACCAGCTTCTTCCTCATGAAGCACACCTACGCGCCGGCGCGCCGGATGGTCGAGGCCGGGGTGCCGATCGCTCTGGCGACCGATTGCAACCCGGGCTCGTCGTTCACCGAGTCGATGCCGATGGTGTTCGTGCTGGCGGTTTTCGAGCTCGGTTTATCGATCGAGGAGGCCCTCACCGGTGTCACCTTGAACGCCGCATGCTCGCTCGGCCTGGGCGATCGAATCGGCTCGATCGAGGTGGGCAAGCGCGCCGACCTCCTGGTGCTCGACGCTCCGAACCTGCTGCACCTAGCGTACCACTACGGAGTCAATCTCGTCCGCGTGGTAGTCAAGGGCGGACGGGTCGCGCACAGGAACCCACTGCCGGGCTAGCTCGTCGTTCTAGTCGCAGCTCGAGCCCGAGCTCCGCCGCGCGACCACCAGCCGATCCGCCGCCTGCTCCCCCAGACAGCGCCGCAAGCCGTCCGGCCAGCGCACCTCCAGGGCGTCGACCTTGGCCGCCAGGCCGAGGCCGATGTGAACAACCGGATCGTTCGACGCCTGGTAGCTGTAAGCGGCTCTCACCTCGCGCGCGATCCGGCGCTCTCCGAGGTCGACCATGACCGTCGCGCCCAGCGCGTCGGCGCCACTGTCGGTCACAACGCGCACCCTGAGAAACCGGCCGCGCGCCGACGCCCGGTTCATCAGAAGGTAGGGCGCCGCATCCCGATTCACAACCAGGATGTCGACGCCGCCATCCCCGTCGACGTCACCGAATACGGCCGCACGGCTGGTAGCGATCAGCTCACGGACAGTGCCGCCACGGGGCAGAACCTCTTCGTACTTCGGCCCCGGCAGGCCGCGGATCAGCAGGTTCGGCTCGGCGTAGGGGTCCGACTCGATGAAGATCCGACCCTGCCGCGCGATCGCGCCGTTCGCCTGGTACAGATCCAGCACGCCGTCGTTGTCGAAGTCCACCCAGCCCAGACCGAAGCGAGTCAACGCTCTCGACACAGCCGCCAGACCGCTCGCACCGGTACGGTCGGCGAAGTAGCCACCGTCGTTCAGGAACAGCGAATCGCTCTCGCCGCTCAGGTTGCAGACCAAGAGATCCAGGTCACCGTCATCGTCGACGTCGGCGGCGGAGACGCCCATGCCGGCCTTCGGCTTGCCGCTGGCGTCGGCGGCGCAACCGCGGAAGATCGCCTCCTCGCGGAACGTGCCGTCACCCTGGTTCAGCCACAGCTGGTCGAGCATGTTGTCGTTGGCGACGAACAGATCGGGCCAACCGTTACCGTCGAAGTCGCCAGTGGTCACGCCCAGACCGGTGCCGAAGGCGACCGACATCCGCGCCTCGGCGGTGACGTCTGAGAACCGGCCACCGCCGTCGTTGCGGTAGAGCACGTCGGGCGCCGGCGAGTTGTAGTTGGCGGGGCCGCAGTAGGTGCGGCGGCCGGTGGCGTCGAAGCATTCGGCCTCGTCGTCGGCGCTCCAGTTGAGGTAGTTGACGCTGAACAGGTCGAGGTCGCCGTCGAGGTCGTAATCGACGAAAGCGGCGCTCGCTCCCCAACCCGAGGTGCCGACGCCCGCCTTGGCCGTCACGTCCTCGAACCTGCCGCCGCCCAGGTTGCGCAGCAGGACGTTCGGCCCGACGTTGGTGACGTAGAGATCGACCTTGCCGTCGCCGTCGTAGTCGCCGGCCGCGACGCCCATGCCGAACCCACGGTGATCGGCGCCGCTGCCGTCAGTCGCGTCCTCGA
>JAJCXP010000164.1 GCA_029263375.1 Acidobacteriota bacterium
CTTGCCCAGGCGCGCGTAGGAGACCACCGAGCTCATGACGCTCGCCGCCGGGTCGACCTCCGCCGCGGGGCTGGCGACCGGCGAGTCCTGGGCATGCTCACGGGCCATCCGCGGCACCAGGTCGTCGTCGGCTCTGGCCGGAGTCAGGCTCAGAGCCACCAGAAGGGTCGACAGGAAGAGGGTTCTTGGACTTGGATCGATCACGATTCGGAATGCCTCCGAAGGCCGAATAGACTGCGTTTTCGCAGCTGCCGAGAGTATCACCTGGAACAACGATGGCTCGGTTCCGTAAACAGAGTAGGCGGCCCTGGGCCGCCACCCCCACAGAGATCCGGGCAACCGGTTGAAAATCGAGTAAAGACATCAGGAGGAAGTGCATGAGCAAGCGCGTAATCGCGGCTGCCTGTGCGTTGGCGCTGGTTATCGGCGTCGGTGCGGAGGTTGCCGAAGGAAGTTATGAAACCAAGCGGGCGGACATTCTCGGGCGCGTCGAAGCACTGCGCGAGAACGCCGCCGAAGAGAGTGCGAGCGAGCGTCTACAGACGTTCATCGATCTCTACTTCGAGTATGTGATGAACGAGTTCCCGACCTTCGCGACCATGATCGGGATTCCGGGCGACCACGACCGCTGGGGCGACAACTCGCTCGAAGCGATCTCGCTGCGCGAGCAGGACGAAGTGACGGCGCTCGAGGTCTTCAAGAGCATTCCGCGGGCGGAGCTGGAGGGCGTCGATCGCCTCAACTACGACCTGCTCATGGAGCAGTTGGTCGATTCGGTCAAGGGTCACCGGTTCCACGATGAGTACCTCGCGGTCAATCAGATGGGCGGTCCGCAGCAGAACCTGGCCAGCGCGCTCACCATGATGCCGGCGCGCAACGTCACCGACTACGAGAACCTCCTCGGTCGCATCGAAGGCTCGGCGGCGCAGATCGAGAGCGCGATCACGCGTCTCGAGAAGGGGCTCGAGATGGGCGTCACGCCGCCGCGCGTCACCCTGCGCGACGTACCCCAGCAGGTCAAGAACCAGATCACGGAGGATCCGCTGGCGAGCCCGATGCTGAAGGCGTTCGCCGAGTTCCCGGATTCCGTATCGGCCGAGGATCAGGAGCGGCTACGCAACGCGGCAATCGCGGCCTACTCCGGCAAGATCGTACCGGCGTTCCAGAAGCTGCACGACTACCTGCTCGAGACCTACATCCCCGGCGCTCGCGAGAGCATCGGCATGTCGGCGCTCCCCGACGGCGCCGACTGGTACGCCTACAACGTCAGCCAGATGACCACCACCGACCTCACGCCGCAGCAGATCCACGAGATCGGTCTCTCCGAGGTCGCGCGTATCCGCGGTGAGATGGAAGCGGTCATGGAGCGGGTCGAGTTCGAGGGCGAACTGTCGGACTTCTTCGAGTATCTGCGTACCGACCCGAAGTTTTACTTCGACGACAAAGAGATGCTGCTGATGACCTATCGCGACATCTCCAAGCGCGCCGACAACGAGTTGGTCAAGATGTTCGGCCACCTGCCGCGGCTGCCGTACGGCGTTGTGCCGGTGCCCGAGTACTCCGAGAAGTCGCAGACCACGGCGTACTACCAGCCGGGATCGCTCGACGCCGGCCGCTCGGGCAAGTTCTTCGCCAACACCTACGATCTCAAGAGCCGGCCGAAGTGGGAGATGGAGGCTCTGACCCTGCACGAGGCGGTGCCGGGCCATCATCTGCAGATCGCCATTCAGCAGGAGCTCGAGGATCTGCCCTGGTTCCGTCGCTTCGGCGGCCAGACCGCCTTCACCGAGGGCTGGGGTCTCTACTCCGAGAGCCTCGGCGAGGAGATGGGCTTCTACCAGGATCCCTACTCGAAGTTCGGCCAGCTCACCTACGAGATGTGGCGCGCGATCCGTCTGGTCGTCGACACCGGCATGCACTCGCTCGGCTGGAGCCGCCAGCAGGCGATCGACTTCTTCAAGGAAAACGCCGGCAAGGCCGAGCACGACATCGTGGTCGAGGTCGACCGCTACATCGTCTGGCCGGGCCAGGCGCTCGCCTACAAGATCGGAGAGCTCAAAATCAAAGAGCTGCGCGCCATGGCCGAAGCCGAGCTCGGTGACGGCTTCGACGTGCGCGCCTTCCACGACCAGGTGCTGGGCAGCGGCGCCGTACCGCTGCGGGTGCTCGAGACCAACATCCGCGAGTGGGTCGACGGCGTGCAGGCCGCGTCGGCAGGCGGCGAAGCGGGCTCGGGCTCGGGCTCGTAACCGCCTTCGGATCGTCAAACGAACACCAAAGTTGGGGAGGGCCTCGGGCCCTCCCCTTTTCTCGTGGATCGGGCGGGGCCCAGCTCCGCCTCAGGGGGCGCGTTCCCGCTCCCGGTACGATCGGCCCGTCGTGCCGCAACAGATCGCCTACTTCGTCTCGCCTCACGGCTTCGGCCACGCCGCCCGCTCGGCGGCGGTGCTCAACGCGTTGCATGCACTCCGGCCCGACGTCGAGCACCACGTATTCACCACGGTTCCGCGCTGGTTCTGGGACGATTCGCTCGACGGCCCGTTCGAGCTGCATGAGGCGCTGACCGACGTCGGTCTGGTGCAGCTGAGCCCGACCGAGGAGGATCCGGTTGCCACCCTGCGCGAGCTTGCCGAGATCCGGCCGCTTGCCCGGAAGGCCGAGCCCCTGGCCGCCGAGCTCACACGCCTCGGGTGCCAGCTCGCGATCTGCGACATCGCACCACTGGGCCTGGCCGCGGCGCGCCTGGCCGCCGTGCCGTCGGTCCTGGTCGAGAGTTTCACCTGGGACTGGATCTACGAGTCGTACTTCGAGGCCGAGCCCGGGCTGCGTGAGGTTGCCACGGAGATGGCGGAGGAGTTCGCCGGCGCCGACGCCAGGCTTCAGACCGAGCCGGTCTGCCGGTTGGCCCCGGGCTCGATCGTCGTGCCGCCGGTCTACCGGCGGTGTCGCTCAGATCGAGCGACCGTGCGCGCGACTCTCGGAATCGACGACGACCGCCCGCTGGTGCTGGTCACCATGGGCGGCAGCTCGTGGGACTTCGAGGGCGCCGATCTGCTGAATCGTGCATCCGGCGTGACCTTCGCGGTATTCGCGGGAACGCGCGAGCTCGATCGGCGCGGCAACGTGATCCTGCTACCCGTCCATTCGCCGATCTTCGTTCCCGACCTGATCGCCGCGTCCGACGTGGTCGTGGGGAAACTCGGCTACAGCACGGTCGCCGAGGCGTGGGCAGGCGGCTGTCGCTACCTGTACGTGCCACGACCCGCCTTTCGGGAGAGTCCGTTTCTGGCGGCGTTCGTGCGCGAGCACCTGCCCTGCCGCGAAGTAGACCCCGAGGCCTTCGCGCACGGGGGTTGGGTCGAATCGCTGGAGCCGCTTCTGGCCGAACGGCGTCCCGCTGCGCGAACGAGAAACGGCGCGGAGGCGATCGCGAGCGAGCTTTCCCGCCGGCTCGACTAGCGATGTGCGTCCAGGCGGCCTCACGCCGGAGCCTCCCGGTGCGCCGGCAGGCTTCGTCGGGTCCAGGTAAGGCAGGTCAGTCAGCGATCCACGATCCGTGGCGTACTCGAGTCCCGCCGGTGGTCGCGGGCGCTCGTGCGGTCGTCGGTCTGCCGAGCGGTTAGGCCTAGAGGTCGAGTGCGCGCTCAGTTCGGTCGCACCGGGTCCTCGGAGCCTGCCGCCAGCTGCTCCGCTTCGGCCTCGCCAATCCAGCGCTCCTCTTCCTCCCAGCGCTGCTTCTGCTCCTCGATCAGCCTCCTCTTCCGCCACGCCGCCAGCAGAAACAGCAGCGTGATGAACGTCCACCCCGTGACCGAGCTCGAGATGATCGGAAACCATCGGTACCAGAACGAGTGCCGGCGCCAGAACGAGCGCTCGGCCTGGAGCACGGTTCGTCCCGTGCCGCGCAGGAACGCGTCGTCGAACGGCACGCCGATCGAGACCAGGTGGAGCACGCGCGCGATGGCGTCCTGGCGATAGCGCAGAGCGATGTCGCGGACGAAGGCGCTGGATATCGCGTAGGCACGGGCGATGTCGGAGCGCTCGCCCGCGAACAGGCGCTCGACCTCGGCGATCGCGATCTCGCCCTGGAAGACCAGCGTCGCGGCCAGCCTCGAACGATCGTTCAGTCGCCAGACGTCGGCGGCCAGGGTGGCGAGGCCCTCGTTGAACCAGCGCGGTACCGGCTGTCCACCGGCGGCGCGGGCGACCAGCACGTGGGCCACCTCGTGGCGCAGTAGCTCGGCCAGGGTCGAGTCGGGATAGCTCGGCGAGCGCTCCGGGAACAAAACAACCACCCCCAAAGAGCCG
>JAJCXP010000165.1 GCA_029263375.1 Acidobacteriota bacterium
ATCGTGAATCGAAATCAGGTCCCGTTTTGCCAAGAAAGCCTCCGTTCGAGTCGAGTTCGATGCGCTTCGGGCGCGCAGTCTAGCAGCGCGGGGGCGCGCGCCGGAGCTCGACTCTTGAATCAGAGGTAGGCCGGTCGCGACCTCCAGCCGACCGCCGTTGAGCACGGCGGTCCCCGGTAGGAGAACAACCTGTGAGCCGGCACTCAGGACCGCGTCCCCGTCAGGCCCGAAGATCGAGACGTTCGGCCCGACGCTGATCGTTTCGCACGCGCGATGGAGCTCGCGCTCGACGATCGACGTGTCGCTCAGCTCGACCTCGGCGGGAGCGGTGCACTCGGGCGGCACGATCTGCGAGGAGTCGGGATCGAGCATCAGCGACGAGACGTCCACGGCCTCGAAGTCCGAGCCCTTGACCGCCGCGAGCTCCGACACCAACTCGTCGTTGTCCCAGCGCTCGTCCGGCACGCCGGATAGGTACCAGGCCGAGCCGTTGTCGGCGAGCATCATGCCGTACTCCTTGAGCGCTCGCAGGATCACCTGGACAGGAGGCGAGAACCCGGAGATGTCGAAGCCCGCCTTGAGCCGAAAGCGCTGACCCATGGGTGGATACTGCGCGCCGGTGAGCGAAGACGCGTGATGGCGCGCGGGCCACACGTACGCCTTGCGGGTCTGGGGCGCCGTGAATCGGATGGCGTGCTCGATGGCGCCCGCCTCGACCTCGTCGTAGCGCACCAGGCCGGGCAGGATCGGCAGCCCGGCGGCGTCGGCCGAGGTCCAGCCATCGGGCCGCAGCGCATACGAGCCGAGCGGAAAGACCGCGCCCGAGCTGGCGTCCCAGGACGCACCGCCATCTTCGGGAAAGGCGTAGAAGATCTCGTACAGAGTGCACGAGCCGGTCTCCAGGACCAGGACGTGCCGATCGCCGCTGCTGTCCGGCCCGCCCTCGATCGGAGCGTCGGGCGGAATCGGGTAGGGGCCGGGGTCGCTCTCATCCTCGTAGAGGAACGAGACCGGCACCGTCTGCTGGCTCGCGGGGACGTCGACGAACGGAATTCCGATCGGCGCACCCGAGCCCGGCGGCCACTCGCCACTGCCGAAGTCCGGGTGGAGGCCCACCGCGCTGCCGATCGTCGTGACGTACGCGTCCGAGGACGGATCGACCGGCAGATCGTCGACTCGCGCGCTCCAGATCGAGTCCGTCGGGAATACCGGACAGCCAGCGACGATCGGAGCTGCCGCGGACGTCCCGGCCGCGACTGCGCCTCCGATCATGCCGGCCAGCAGGGCCGGAACCGCAACTCTGCGCATCGGCATCGCGTTCATCGAGGGGCCTCGGATCGACACGAGCCTGCCGCAGGCCTCTGCGACCGCAAATGGAAGGCATCACAGCCGGCGCCCGCACGAAGTAGAAGGCCGACATGCGTCTGGCACCGGATTCGAACCTACGTTTTGCCGTGGCGTTCGGCTCTGGTTTTTGGACGTTGGCCGCGCTAACACGGTGGTTCGGCCCCGATCGCGAACTCTCCGCCTCTCGTTCTGGTACATAAGCGGGATCGAACCAAATCGATCTTCCGAACCGAACCAGGAGAACATCACCATGCGATCTGCGCTTGTCGGCACCGCTCTACTTACTCTCGCCTCGGCTTCTGTGTGGGCGGACGGAGGTGTGACCTTTCAGGACATCGCCACCGACCCCGAATCGGGTCTCATCTACCGAAGGACCGAGTCCTCGACCACGGACATCTACCGTGAGATCACCGAACGACCCTTCTTCAGCCTGTTCGACATCAGCGAGCAACCCAACAAGTGGCGAGGCGCTCCCGGCGTAGCGCTGCTCGACTACGACGGCGACGGTGATCTCGACATCTACGCGACCAACGGTCCCGCCACAGCAAATAGTCTGTTCTCCAACCAACTCGTCGAGACCGGTGCGACGAGGTTCCTGGACGTAGGTGTCGAGGCCGGCGTCGGTGCGATCGACCAGGACAGCTCAGGCGTCTGCTTCGGCGATATCGACAACGACGGGGACCCGGATCTGCTGGTGGTCAGCGCATTCGATCCGAACCGGCTGTTCGAGAACAACGGTGACGGCACCTTCTCCGACATCACCGGCACTTCCGGTATTACCAAGATGTCCCAGACGTCCGCGGGCTGCTCGTTCGGCGACATCAACGGCGACGGTCTCCTCGACGTCGTCGTCAACAACACGAACCTCGATTGGTCGAGCGTTATCGGCATCGGACCGGAGGTGCCATTCGGGGCGTCATGGCACAACCAGCTCTATCTCAACACCGGCGGCAACGTCTTCATCGACGTCAGTGCGAGCTCGGGCATAGAGAACCTGGTGGGCTTCCCCGAGGGGTTCGACGGCTTTCCGTCGGTCACCTGGGCAGTGACGATGGTTGACTACGACCTGGACGGAGACACCGACATCCTGCAGGCCGACGACGGCGGTCCCGAGCGCGGCTTCAACCACCCGCTGCGCAACGACGGGACCGGCCACTTCGTCGACGAGGTCCTGACCAGTGGGCTCCACCAGAACGGCCACTGGATGGGCTACGGAATCGCCGACTTCAACTCCGACGGCTACCTCGATTTCTTCGGCACCAACGTCGGAGATTGGAACATCACGGTGTTCACGCCGCTCGACCCGGTCTACTTCCCGTTCGGGGAATATGAGCTCGGCTCGAAGAGCTCGCGTTGGTTCCTCGGCGGTCCGGACGGAACGTTCACGGACCCCGGTCTGGGCGATCTCGTGGCGACACCGTTCGCCTGGGGCACCTCGGCGGCCGACTACGACAACGACGGCGACACCGACATCATCAATCATGGCGGTCTCTCGTTCGCGCCGTTCATCGCCACCAACCCCGGGCAGATTCTCCAGAACGACGGCAGCGCGAACTTCACACAAGACTTCGCCGCTCTCGCCGACTCCACGAACCATGCCCGCCGCAACGTGCACGGCATGGCGACCGGGGACCTGAACGGGGACGGGTTCATCGATATCGTGAGCGTCTCGAGCCTCGACATCCAGGAGTCACTGCCGGTAGTGCCGTACAACGTCGAATGGGGCTCGCCCCTCGACGGGCTGATCGTCTATCAGCAGCTGTTCGTGCCTACCGAGACGCCCGGCGTCTGGGTCTACAGCGGCGCCGACGAGAACGTCGACGGCTCCCTTTCGGTCGAGCTATCGAGCGCAGACAACCAGAACGGCTGGGTCGAAGTGAAGCTCCTCGGCAGCGCTGGCATCCTGGATGCGGAGGATTCCGATTCCGACTCGGACTCGGACTCGGGCGCTGACTTCGACCGCGTGGTAAACCGCGACGCCATCGGCGCGGTGGTGTCGTTCACCCCCCTTGGCGGCTCGACCGCCATGCTGCCGATCCTCGGCGGCTCGAGCTACGCATCTCAGGACGCGCTCGCGGCCAACTTCGGCCTCGGTGCGTCGCCCAGCGGCACGATCGAGGTCCTCTGGCCTGGCGGTGACCGCAACTGCCTGCACGACGCCGCGGCCTCGGGGCGGGTGCTCTTCCCGCACCTTCCGTGCAGTTTCGATGGGGCCTGGAAGAACTTCGGCCAGTACAACTCGTGCGTCCAACGGGCGCTCGACAAGTACGGAGAACGGGGCCAGCTCACGTCCACGGAGCGACGGCGCCTGCGGGACAGCGCGCGCCGCGCCTTCGAAACGGGTGCGTGCGGCAACGACTCAGTCGACGACTGAGCCAGCGACCGGGTCGGTCACACCCGGGGCCATCGCGCTAGAATCGAGCTCTAGCGCGATGGCCAATACCTCTCCCCAGAACCCGCTCCACGAACGCTACGCCTCCGCCGAGATGGCGGCGGTGTTCTCGGAGCGCAACCGCTACGGCCAGTGGCGGCGCATCTGGATCGCCCTCGCCGAATCCGAGATGGAGCTCGGCCTGCCGATCACGCCGGAGCAGATCGCGGCGCTCAGGCGCGTCGCCGGCGACACCGACTTCGAGCGCGTGGCCGAGATCGAACGCGAGACCCGGCATGACGTGGTCGCCCACCTGCGGCACTTCGCCGAG
>JAJCXP010000166.1 GCA_029263375.1 Acidobacteriota bacterium
GCGCCGCAGGCGCGGCGGCAGTCCGGCGGCGAGATGCAGGTCGGAGCCGTCGTGCTCCTTGAGGTCGCGCAGCAGATTCTCGATTCCAGCCATCGGTCTCCCTCAGCCCACCTTGTTCGGGTCTTCGGCGAACCGCCGAGCTTCTTCTTTGGTGACCAGCCCCTCCCGCACCAGCCGGGCCAGCGACTGATCGAGCAGCACCATGCCCTGAGCGGCGGCGGTCTGCATCGCCGACGGGATCTGAAACGTTTTCTTGTCGCGAATCAGATTGGCGATCGCCTTGGTGTTGAAGAGCAGCTCCAGCGCCGCCACCCGGCCGGAGCCGTCACTGCGTTGCAGCAGGTGTTGCGAGACGATCGCAACCAACGATTCCGACAGCATGAGGCGCACCTGCTCCTGCTGATCCGGCGGGAAAACGCCCAAGACCCGGTGAATCGTGCGCACGGCGCTGCCCGTGTGGAGAGTGCCGAGCACCAGGTGTCCAGTCTCGGCCGCGGTCAGGGCGAGCGACACGGTCTCGAGATCGCGCAGCTCGCCGATCACGATGACGTCCGGATCCTCGCGCAGGGCGGCGCGGAGTGCACGCGGGAAGGTCTCCGTGTGGCGCCCCACCTCGCGCTGGTTGACGATGCAGCCCTTCGATCGGTGGACATACTCGACCGGGTCCTCGATCACCAGGATGTGCCCCTGACGGGTCTTGTTGATCAGGTCGATCAGCGCCGCCATCGTCGACGATTTGCCGCACCCGGCCGGCCCGGTGAGCAACACCAGCCCCTGGTGATACTTCGTCAACTGCTCCAGCGAGGGCGGCAACCCGAGATCGGCGATCGACGGCGGCTCGGTCGGGATCGGGCGGAACACAGCGTCGAGGCCGTGATGCTGCCGGTAAGCGTTACCGCGGAAGCGTCCGACCTCAGGGATCGAGTAGATGAAGTCGAGCTGCAGCTCCTCTTTCAGTCTCGCCGCCTGATCGGCGTCCAGGAGGTCGAAGATCAACCGTTCGGCCACCTCGGCGGGGATCGGATCCGTCGACGCGTCCCTGAGGAGCCCGTCCACACGCACCCGCAGGCGTGCGCCACTGTGGAGATGAAGGTCGTTGGCGCGCATCGCCGCCGCTTGGCGCAGCAGGTTCTCGAGAGTGGTGCCCGGTTCGTAGGAGATCGAGGGAGCGGCGGCGGACGGCGGCTCGTTGGTCTCCTCCAGCTCGACGTCCTCGAGTACGTCGGCGGTCTCCAGCTGCTCGCCGGACTCCGGCATTCCACTGGCCTGCAGCCGATCGACGACCTCGGGCACTTCCTCGGCCTCTCCCAGCTCACCGGACTCCAGCACGTCGGCGGACTCCGGCCTCTCGGCCCGTTCCTCACGCAGCCGTTCGAGCGTCAGCAGATCCTCGGGCGAAAGGACGCCCTGGGCGACCAGGTACTCACCGAAGTCCCATTGAATCTGCTGCTCCAGCTTCTGCCGCATCGCAGCCAGCACCTGATCCTCGGTCAGGATTTGATGCTCAACCGCGAGCCGACCGATCAGAGCTTCGGACGTAGATAGGCTCATCTCGCTCTCCTCGCCCTTCAAGCTAGCAAGAGAGACGCAAAATGGCCGTTGAATCTGCCACTTTCGAGGCAAGGCGCTCCACCGCCCCGTAGTCGGGAGTGCAAGGCGTGCTACTTTCTGGAACACTCCGAAAATAGAGGCTCTGCTTCTTGATTCTTTTTTCCTCCAGCCGGGTACGGCCGGTCTGCTTCCTGATTTGTCTCCTGGTGTCTCGTTCGCCGCTCGAGCCGGCAACGATCACTGTCGCGGGCGGCTGCACCCTGGTGGACGCCGTGGTCGCCGCGAACACCGACGCCGCGGCCGGTGATTGCCCGGCGGGCTCCGGCGCGGACACGATCGTCCTGACCGGCGATGTGACCCTCACCGAGGCTTTCCAGACGAACTCGCAGGGAGCGACAGGTCTGCCCAGCGTCACCAGCGAGATCGTCCTCGATGGCGAGCACTTCGTCGTCCGTCGCCAGGACTCGGGTCCGAGGTTCCGGATCGGCCACGTGGACACCACCGGCAACCTGACGCTGAAGAACACCACGATCTCGAACGGCTTCGCCGAGTTCCTCTCCTTCCCCGACTTCGACGCCGAGCTCGGCGGCGGCCTGCTGAACGAAGGCGTGCTGACGCTGACGAACAGCACCGTGACCGGCAACGAGGCCGGCTCGGCGTCCCCGTTCTACGAGTACGGCATCGGCGGCGGAATCGCGACCAGCGGCATCCTGCGCATCTACTCCAGCACAATCTCCGACAACGTGGCTCACTCCTACCTCGGGGGAGGCGCAGGCCTGTTCGTCGACGGCAACACGCTGATCGTCAACAGCACGATCTCAGGCAACTTCGACGTTGAAGACTACGCTCTAGGCGGCGGGATCTGGAGGGCCAGCGGCACGCTCAGGTTGATCAACACGACCCTCTCCAACAACTTCGCGGCCTATGGCGGGGCGATCTTCGGCAACGCCAGCCTGGTGCACTCCACGGTGGCCGACAACACCACCATCCCCGACTATGGCTACTCCGGCGCTCTGCACGGCGCGATCACCGTCACCGGGAGCGTCCTCGGTTACAACCAGACCGGCGGCAGCTGCGACGACACCGGAATCGTCGACGGCGGCGGCAATTTCTCGGACGATATGAGCTGTCCGGCGGGCTTCGCGATGCTGACCGGACTCGATCCGATCCTGGCGCTCAACGGCGGTGCGACCCGGACGCACGCACTGCTGCCGGGAAGCTCGGCGGCCGACACCACCGGCGACTGCGGCATCGGGGTCGACCAGCGCGCCTTCGCCCGCGACGGTAACTGCGACGCGGGCGCCTTCGAGCTCGGGGCACAACTGCTCGCGCTGTCGCTCGTGGGATCGTGCCCCGGCACCCTCGACGTGAGCGTGACCGGGGCCACGCCTTCTGCCGAAGTGACCATCTACCAGGGCGCAGGCATCGATGGTGGCGTGGTGCCGTCGGGCTCGTGCTCCGGCACACAGCTCGAGGTGGCCGCGCCCGACCTGGTGGCGACGGCCACCGCCGACGGCGTCGGCGGAGCCTCGATCATGCTGGCGGTCGACGCCGGGGACTGCGCCGAATACCTCGAGGCGGTCAACTTCGCCGGCATCGCCTCCGACACCTGCGCGACCAGCCTCGCCGAGCAGATCGGCTGCAGCCCGCTGACCCTCAGCCACACCGGCTCGGGCAGCGATCCGGTCGCCTCGCCGAACGCATCGCCCGGCTGCGATCTCGGGCGTTACGCGGCCGGGGAGTCGATCACGCTGACGGCAACCGCAGAGACGGGCTGGGAGGTTTCGGGCTGGATCGGAACCGACGACGACTCCAGCACCTCGGCGATCAACAGCGTGACGATGCCGTCCGGGGCGCTTGCGGTGAGCGTCGACTACATCCACAGCTGCTTCTCGCTGACGCTCGGCCACACCGGCTCCGGAGCCGACCCGGCAGCTACGGGTCTCGGTACCGGCAACGTGTGGACCGGAGGCAGCGTGAGCCCCGACTTCGCCGCAATGGGGGCGACCACCGGGGACTACGACGGCGACGGCGACGCCGATGTAGCGGGGCTCTCCGCCAGCTCGGGCGATGTCGCCTGGTTCGAGAACGTCGCCGGAGATGGCTCGAGTTGGACCGAGCACGTCCTGGCCGTCGACTACATCGGCGCCCAGTGGATCGGAACCGCCGACATCGACGGAGACGACGATCTCGACCTCTTCGGCCTGGGGGCTTTCCAACGCGAGATCGTCTGGTGGGAGAACACCGCCGGCGACGGCTCGGCCTGGACGGAGCGCTTGATTGAAGCCAGCTTCGAGGGAGCCGAGTTCGCGCACGCGGCCGACCTGGACGGCGACGGCGATCTCGACGTGGTCGTTGCCGCCGACACCACCAGCGGCATCGCCTGGTGGGAGAACGTCGACGGCGACGGCCTCCAGTGGACCAAGCACGTGATCTTCGCGGTCAACCACAACCACCGGTCGGTCTTCGCGGCGGATATCGACGGCGACCTGGACATGGACGTCCTGAGTGCCGCTTCGTTCAGCAACGACATCACCTGGTGGGAGAATGTCGACGGCGACGGGCTCACCTGGGCCGAGAACATCATCGATGGCGACTTCCGGGTGCCGTGGACCGTCGTAGCTGCAGATATCGATGGCGACGGCGACCCGGATGTGCTCAGCTCGGCCGGAGCCGACGTCGACACCGTGTGGTGGGAGAACCTCTTTGGCGACGGCTCCGCCTGGCAGGAGCACGTCGTCGACGGCGAGTTCTTCTGCCGACGGGTGACCGTTACGGATGTGGACGGCGACGGCGACCCCGACATAGCGGGGGGAAACTTCTTCGAGATCGTGTGGTGGGAGAACACGAGCGGCGCCGGGACCGCTTGGACGAGACGATCCATCGAGGCGACCACGGGCGCCCAACAGTTTGCGTTCGTGGCCGCGGATCTGGACGTCGATGGCGATACCGACCTGGTCGGCACGACGGGCACCGACGGCGCGCTTCCCTGGTGGCGAAACGACTACGCCGGCAGCTGCGATCCAGGTCTCTTCCACTATCGAGATCGTGTGCAGCTCGAGGCCGATCCGGACGAGGGCTGGTTCGTCGGCTCGTGGACCGGCACCGGCGACGACGGCAGCCGGTCGGTCGTCAACCAGGTCACAATGCCTGAGACCGACCACGCCGCGAGCGTCGCCTACGTCCCCGTGCCCTTCGAGTTGACCATCTCCGGCGAGGTGCTCACCGATACCGAGACCTTCGAGGCCTGCGAGACGATCGTCGTCGGTGAGGACGTGGAGATCGCGCCCGGAGCGGTGGTTGTTCTGAGGGCGCCGAGGATTCTGTTCCTGAGCGATGTCAGCGTACTGTCGGGCGCAACGCTCACCGCCGACAACAGCCTGCCGCTGGGCTGCAGCGTTGCGTCGATCGACTGACCTCGGCGCGTGAGCGGGGAGAACTATTCCGCACCCGCGGCAGCTCGAATCAAGCGCCGCATCAGCTCGACCGCGTCTTCATCCTCGAGATCGTGATCGCGGACCAGCGATCGCCAGGTCGGGAAAACAATCGCGTGACCGACCGCCGCCTGCACGAGCGACTTCTCACCGCCGGGCCAGGCCGAGGCGATCACACCGGCGGCGCTCTTCCAGTAGGTGTGGTACCCCTCCATGATGGGGCTGTCCCCTGCCTCCGCCAGGACACGACTCATCATCGCCTCGGTCCGACGGTGGTAGGCGTAGCTCTCCGCAAGCGCAATTCGCACTCGTTCCTCCGGGTCTTCGATCTGCCGCCACCGCTCGAGATCCGGGAACGGGTTGCGCTGCCAATAGAGGCCACTACAGGCGCTCACTAGCGCTAGCTCGTCGGGAAAGTGCCGATAGACGGTCTGCCGTCCGACACCCGCCAGCTTGGCGATCTGGGTCACCGTGGTTTGGGTCAACCCGACCGATCCATGGAGCTCGATCGCAGCTTCCACGATCCTTCGCCGAGTGGCCGCCTGGCCCGCGGCGCGCCGCTTCATTCGATAGCGTCTCGCCACATCAATGATGATACAGCGTGTTACTTGAATTTGACAAAGACCGCCGCCCAGGTCTATCTTCCGTTCCCGAGACACCGTGTTCCATGAATCTCACCGGTTTAGTTCCATCAAGGAGGGGTTATGGCGAACATCATGACGATAGTGCCCGAGAAGGCGAGAGGAATCCGCAAGTTGTTCTTTGGCTGGGTTCGCCGGCAGTACGGCGGCATCGTGCCGGGTGTGTTTCAGGTTCTCGCGGTCGACCTCCGCGTCGCTCGCCCGGCGGGTGCGCTGTACGACTACCTGCACCTCCGCAAGTCCTCGTCGCTCAGCCGACTCCAACGCGAGATGCTGGCGACGGTCGTCAACGGCAAAGTGGGCGGGGCTCCGTGACTGGGTCTCCACACGGCGGCGGTTCGTCGCCTCACAGGAGATGACCATCTGGATTTCGAGTTCGCGACCAGCTGGCCCGAGTACGAGTTGGACGACAAGACCCGAGCGCTCCTCACCTACGCCAGCAAGCTGACCGAGACGCCGAGCTTCATCGACGAAAGCGACACCGCCGCGCTGAGGGAGGTCGGCTGGACCGAGCGGGAGATCTGGGAGATCACCGCGCTCACCTCCTTCTTCAACTTCAGCGGGCGCCTCGAGGCCGCCTCGGGTCTGCCGCCCGACGAGATCCCGGAGGGCGCCCGTCTCGCCGAGGCTCGGGTTTGACCCCAGACGCAATGGCGGCCCGACGAGGGAAGCTCCCCCCGGGCCGCCCTGCCCCCCCAAGGTTCGGCTTCATGACCACCTTCGTCAAGCGGGAGGGCGGCTGGCGCATGCCCGCCAGAGCGATTCTGCCGATGGGGCTGCCGCCGGGCTAGGCTAGGCGGCGATCAGCCGGTGGAATCATCAGAAAGTACTTCCAGCGTGCTCTCGATCCGTTCGAGATGCGCCCGCTCGACGTCCGGCCAGCGCGCGGCCCCGCCGCCTTCCTCGAGCTCCGCAGCGGTCAAGCCGTAGGAGGCGAGATCACCCATGAAGATGATCATCAGCTCTTTCTGGCGGGACTCGTCGGTCAGATAGACCATGCGCGCGTACGCGACCTCACGCGGATACTCCAACCCCTTGCTCGCGAGAAACTGCCGGACCATCGAACCGTCGGTGCCCCGCCGACGCTTTCGATTGGGATCGAAGGCGAAGAACTCCGTGTCGGTCATGAACTCGTAGTCGCCGAGCGTCACCCGCAGAGGCGAGTCGCGGTAGTCGTAGGTGTACGGCTTGCCCGGCAAATAGGCCTCGTACTGCACCCAGTAGACGCTCTCGAGCTTGCCGTCCGGATTGGTCTCGACGAAGAAGTGCTGCTCGGTATCGGCCACACCGTAGAGGATGAACTTCTGGCCGCCGATGTAGCGATAGGCCGGATCGAAGCGCAGGGTGGCTGCCGGGTCGTGCTCCGAGACGAGGTCGTTGCCGGTAACGGTGCGAGCGAGGCCGGTGTACTCGGGCTCGGTGGTGAACCGGCCGCGGTCTCCGAAGTAGTAGTGCACCAGGGCGAGGCCCGCGACCAGAATGGCGGCAGCGATGAGAAGTTTCTTCTTCAGTCCAGATGCCCCAGGTGCCACACGAGTGTAATCAGCACTGATACGTAGACTGCCTGAAGGAAGTTCTGGCTGACCCGTAAACCGCTGGCTCTCCGCAGGTCAATAGCCAGCCGCAACGAAAACCGCGAACGGACCATCAAATGCACGTGACAACGAGACGCCTGGTCCGTCCGTTCCTGGCGCGGCCGCTCGCCCAAACCCTCACCAGGCTGGCGGGCGCCACGATCCTGCTCCTCTCCCTCGCCCATCGGTCGGAGGCGGAGATCCGGCCCCAAGGAGGAGTGAGCGGCACCGAGTCGGGCTTCGCCGTCGTGGGTGTCGATGTCATCCCGATGGACCGAGACCAGGTGCTGGAGAACCAGACGGTCATCGTGATCGATGGGCGCATCACCTCGGTTGGTGGGGCCGACGAGACGTCCGTGCCGGACGGCCTAAGTCGTATCGACGGTCGCAGACGCTACCTGATGCCGGGCCTCGTCGACCTGCACGTCCATGTCCGCCGTCCTGACGAATACCTGAGCTACCTGGCGTACGGCGTCACGACGGTCATGCATCTCGGAGGATCTGCTACCCGCGGTCGGCAGCTGCTAGAGGATCGGCGACAGATCACCGCCGGCGAGCTCCTGGGTCCGAATATCTACGCCACCGAGCGCGTCCTCGACGGCGACCCGCCGGTGGCTAGCGGTGCGTACTCGCTCGCGTCGCCCGAGGAAGCCCGCCGCACGGTCGCCGAGCTCGCCGCAGCGGGTTTCGACTTCGTCAAGATCTACAACAACGTATCGCTGCCGGTGTTCACGGCGATTGTGGACGAGGCCCGCAAACATGGCCTGCCGGTATTCGGTCATGTCCCACGCGGGTTCGATCCGCTAGCAGCGATGCGCGAGGGTCAGAACGCGGTCGTACATACCGAGGAGTTCTTCTTCACCTACTTCGACGGGCCGCGCAGTACGACGGAGATGGACCGCAGCTATGTTGCGGATCGGTCGAAGATTCCGGCTCTGGTCGACGTTGTGTTCGCCAACGATGTCGCCATCATGCCCGACCTGTCGTTCACGTTCACCAACCTGCTCATGTGGGACAGCCTGGATCACCTGTGGATGGACGCCGAGCTCAGCTACCAGCATCCGAACACGGTGTCCGACTGGCGGAGCTTCAACATCAACCGCCGCGAGGAGATCGAGAACTTCGTGGTCCGGGGGCAATGGAAGTACGAGCTGCTGCAAGAGTTGACGCGGCAGTTCCAGCAGGCTGGCATTCTGCAGGTGATCGGAACGGACGCCTCGCTGCCGGGGCTATTCCCGGGCAAGGCGGCACACCGCGAGCTGACGGAGCTGGTCAAGGCCGGTCTGAGCAACTTCGACGCGCTGTCGATCGGCACCCGCAACGCCGGCGAGTTCGTCGCCAGATACATCGATGAGAAAGCGCGTTTCGGCCGCATCGAGCCCGGCTACCGCGCCGACATGGTCCTGGTCGGTGAGAACCCGCTGGCCGACGTCCGTCACGCCCGCCTGGTCGAGGCGGTTGCGGTCAACGGTCGCTGGGTCGAGCGAGCGGAGCTCGATCGGCAGAGGTCGGCGCTCGCGACCCGCTATCGGACGCTCACCGAAGTCGGCGAGCAGGTGGATGCCGCACTTGCGGACAACGGCCAGGGGGCCGCCGTTCGAACCGTCCTGTCGGCCCACGCCGACGACGGGGAGATAGCCGCGACGATCGAACAGCGCATCAACTCGACCGGCTACGCCGCCGCAGCCGCCGGAGAGCTCGAGCGCGCCCGGCGGATCCTCGAGATCGGCACCGAGCTGTTCCCGACTTCGGCGAACGCCTGGGACAGCCTTGCCGAAATCGCGTTGATGCAGGGGGACCGTCGCAAGTCGATCGAGTACTACCGCAAGGCGCTCGAAGTCGACCCGGACTTCACGAACGCGGTGGAGCAACTCGAGAAGATCCTTGCGGAGGGACCCGTCTGACGACGTTCACAAGAGCCCATTGTCCGTCAGATACGCGGCCATCGCCTCCGCCAGTCGGCGATGCCCCTCTGCGCTGAGATGGCCGTCATGCGGCAAGCGATATCGCCCCTCGAGCACCGGAGTCTCGAAGTAGTGAAAACCGTTCTCGACGCTCGATTCACGAAGTACTCGCCGCAGCAGCCAGTCCGTCTTTGTCCGACGGCCGAGATGACCGACCACCAGCGAGGCGCCCGCGTCAGAGCTCGACTCGGCCATCATCGCAAGAGCGCGGCGCACATAGGCGACCTTGGCGTCGCCCGCCATGCCGTCCAAGACTTCATCGGCAGGCGGAGTCAGCGCGTCGAACTCGGCCGGTAGCTCCTCGGGCCGATCGTCGATCGCCTCGATATCCGGCGCGGCACGACTCGGCCGCCAGGCTCTGAACTGGTACTCCACCCACCGGAAGACCGCCAGCCGGTCGAGCAGCAAGGGCTCGCGGTCGCTGTGTTGTCGCAGTCTGTCCAGCAACTTCGACCTCGGGAAGACCTGCGTCTCTCGGCCCTTGCCGCTCTCGACGAAACGCCCGATCTCCGCCGGCGACCGCCTCCGCTCGATGTCCTCGAGATCGTTGCCGAAAAAGAGCACCACCAGCACCTCCGGTCGTAGGGGCAGCGCGAAGTTGCGCAGGTACGCCAGGTAGGACACCGGCGACGCGCCCGTTATCCCCATGTTCACCACCCGCCGATCCAACAGCTCGCGCAGGAAGTGGGTGGTCGTCTGCTCCTCTTCGACGCCATGGCCGTAGACCATCGAATCGCCCAGCACCACCACCTCGGCAGTGTCCCAGTTCTCCGGATTGCGCCAACCGAAGCCGTCCGATCGGTGTCGCCAGTGGTAGCCGAAGAAATAGCAGTCGGCCTCGAAGTCGGGGCGATGAAGGCGCAGCTTCAGCGGCCGGATCGTGCTGTGGATGTAGCGGCGCGGTTGGCCGGGCTCGTAGCAGCCGTAGACGTATCGGGCGGCGGCTTCGGAGAGCGGCAGAGCGTGGAGAGCCAACAGGGCCTCGGCGGCCAGGACAGCTAGAGCCGCAGAGACTGCCGCGAGGGCGAAGCGCTTGAGCCAAACGTGCCGGCCGGCGGCAGGGCCCGCTGGGTCTGACGCCATGTGGGGATTGTACTGTCGCTGACCAGGTGGCGACCGGGGCGCGTGCTACCCTCAAAAAATGGCCAAAGCGTTCGACCAGGTGCTAGTCGATGTCCGGATCGACGACTTGCCGCGCAGGAGAGTCTGTCGAGCCGAGCCATCGACGCCGCTCGGCGAGATCTATCGACGACTCGACGAGGAGCGCGGTGTTGCGGTGTTGATCTGTGACGGCCCCGAGCTGCTCGGCATCTTCACCGAGAGGGACATTCTCTACAGCACTGCGCTCGAGGGCAGCCTGGACACACCGATCGGCGACCTGATGACGCGCGACCTGGTCACGATCTCGCGGGACGACGCTCTGGTCGACGCCATCCGCACCATGTCCGAGAAGGGGATCCGGCATCTGCCGGTGCTCGGAAGCGACGGCGAGGAGGCGGGGTTGATCGGCGGACGCGATGTCCTCAAGATGATCGCCGACTACTTCCCCGGAACCCTGCTCAACCTGCCGCCAAGGCTCCACCAGACCATGGATCGGCCGGAGGGCGGCTAGTGCGCTGTCCATCCTGCGCCGCCGACAACATCCAGGGGGTCGACACCTGTGCCGAATGCGGCGCCGACCTCGCCGATCTCGACCTGCCCGAAGCCGGACGAGGCTTCAGCGGCCGACTCCTCGGCGATCGGATCGGCGATCTGAAGCTCTCCCCACCGATCGTGCTCGCCCCGGAGGCGAGCGTGAGCGAGGCCGTGGTCGCGATGCGCGAGGCGCGGCAGGGCTGCGTGTTCATCGAGCGCGACGGCGCGGTCGCCGGCCTCTTCAACGAACGTCATCTGTTGACGCGGGTGCTGCGCAAGGACCTCGACCCGAAAGTGACGCCGCTCTCGGCGGTGATGAGCACCGACCTTCTGCAGCTGACGCCCGACGATCCACCGGCCTTCGCTGTGCACTGCATGGTCAGCCGCGGTCTCCGGCACCTGCCGGTGGTCTCGGAGGGCACCCTGACCGGCTTCGTGTCGGTGCGTACGATCCTCGGCTACCTGAACGAGATGGCGGGCTGAGGTAGGGACACGGCCTCCCCCAATTCCAGCAAGGGGTGGTCTGAGGTGCAGTCATCGCGCCACCGGCACGCAGTCCCGACAGCGCTAGAGTGACCTATCAATTGATTGGTATTCGCAGTGCGCGGCCCCGGACTGCTACTCGATTCGCTTTGACCGACCGTTGCTCTACGAAAACCTGCGTCTGCCGCTCGCTGCGCCGCCTGTTCGCCCGGCCCTCAGTAGCTCCAGGAGCGCAGACCTATCAGTCCCCAGTAGAAGAGATACGACGCGACCGAGCTGCAGGCGACCGCCACCAGCAGAGAGTGCCACCAGACGGCTCGATTCACTTGTGCCCTCCTGGCCCGGACAATGAACAGCAGACCCCAGAAGGCGGTCGCCGAAAAGACGATGCTCAGCAACATCTGACCGACCGAGTAGGGAGCGACATGGCCCATGCGTCGGACCAGATCGGACCAGATCGGACCAGCCACTCACCAGCACCCCGGCGAAGCCCAACAACGCCAACGTGGAGAGCAGCGGCCAGCCGCGGATCCCGATATGACGCGTTTCCCGGAGCCCCCCGAAGAGGCGACGCGGAACCCAAACCAGTGCGAAGAGAAGACTGCTGGCGAGCACGACGACCACCAGGAGGAACAGGAAGATCTGACCCCAGGCGAGCCATCCCGGGACCTTACGGTAGGTCACCTGCTCAACGTCAACGTAGGTCGTGTCGCCGCCGACCGCCAGCAGCGCCAGGCTGGTGAGCGATTGCTCGGAGCTACGAGCCAGGCGATCGGTCACGAACAGGTACTCGATCGCCTCGCTCCCCAGAAGCGGCTCGAGCTGCAGGATCTCGCCGACGACGCTCAGTCGAACCATTCCCAGCAGTCTTGAAACAGAATGAGCGACAGCCATCCGTGGACTCACGGGCTCATAGAAACCCGCGTACCTCGCTACCAGTTCGTCGGGCACCGACACCGGTACTGGCAGGTCAGGCTCGGGGAGATCTCCCACGAGGAAGCTGCGGATGAGATTCGAGATCCGTCCGAAGGCCGGACCGTTGGCCGCGTTGATCGCAAACGCGTAGCCGAGACCATGCTCCGGCAGATAGGCCATCTGGGATAGTCCGCCCTCCATCCCGCCGGCGTGGCCGCGAAAGACGAATCGACCGTGAGGAATGGCGTAGTTGCCCCGCCGGCGTTGAGACGCCGCTCGACGTCCACTGCGCTACGCCTAATGGACGCGTGGCGATCTTCACCGGCCGGGGCGAGGGCATGCGGCTCGTCAACGTGCCCGGCTGCGGACAGATCCCGTTGGATCTCAGGGGACCCAGGCGCTCCCTTCAGGCACTCGCTGATACCGAAGGCGACGCGTTCGGCGGTATCGCACTGCCGGGTCCATTCTCCGGCAGAACTGCCTACTTCCAGGCGATCGACCTCGGCACGTGTGAGACCACGAACCTGGTCGCGGTCGCGGTGGAATAGCGCGGAGCGTGCTGGTCCGCGATCGGTCGCCCCATCGGCCCTGGGCCGGTGGGGCGCTTTCCCGTGCGGCTCTCCCGGGACACTGGGGATCGACGCCCCAATCATCCTGACGGAGCCATTGCAAGAAGCCCCGCAGGAGATTCGTCTAGTGGGTTGTGCACCGAAGCCGTCACGAATCCACCACGAACCCAGAGGGAGCGTAGAATGACACCAGAGGTCACCATGCGCAGATCCTTCACTCTCACCTACTGGCGTGACGACGACTGGTACGTGGGCTGCCTCGAAGAGATCCCCGGTGTCTTCAGCCAGGGCGAGACCCTCGAGGATCTCGAACAGAACATCCGAGATGCTTACACTCTCGTCCGGTCCGAGAGGCCGCCGCTGCTGGTGCCGCAGCGCACCGAGAGCAAGGAGATCGAGGTTGAGGTGTGAGGCGACGCGCGTTTCTGCGCGAGCTGAAACGTGCCGGCTGCTACCTGAAGCGCCACGGGTCCCGTCACGACCTCTACATCAATCCCCAGAGCCGACGGGTAGCCCCCGTGCCACGCCACGGCGAAGTACGAGATAGCCTCTGCCGGCTGATCCGCAAGCAGCTGGGGATCGACGGGAACTAGCGCGTCGGTTCACGAGAGTCGCCAGGGGATGAACGCCGGGGGAGCAGGACGCTGCTTCCGCTCCCTCGGACTCATGCGGGTCGCCAGTCCACGCGGGAATACCGCGACCTCACCCGCGAGCATCTGCTGCCCACCGCCTCCTGCGTCCGTCGAAGCTCAGACCGCCGCGGCCGCGAACGCTGCGAAGAGGTCTCCTGGGAGCCGGTAGTGCAGCTTCCAGACTAGGGCCATGGGTCGTTCACCGGTGTGCTCGACGTAGGTTGCAGGCCCTAGGAACCAGAATGCGCGGTCGCTCTGCCGCATCCGGCAAAAAAGAAAGACGTCGCTGCCGAGCTGAACGTGCTCGACATAGCGTTTCCCCGTCGGACTGTCAGCTCTCGTGACGGACTGGCTCTCCCAGTGGATCAGCTCCCGGCTGACCGCGTAGTCTCGATACCTCGTTGTGGGCGAGAAGGCGCCCTCGGTCTTGTCCAACGTAAACGCCAGAAGATCGGCGCGAGCCTCAGGAACCCAACGGACGCCCGTCTGCCATGCAGCGACTCGCGCACCGTCGCCGACTCCGAAGGCGGCGAGTATCTCCAGTCGGCTGTAGCGAGCGTGAACCTGGAGTGGAACCTCGGCGCGGTCCGCAAGGGTGATCGGAAGATGATCCAGCCCGTGTCGAAGGACCTCGACGACCTCGCGTAGCTCGGACCTGACTTGCGGGTGTGACCAGAGAAGATCCAGTCCCTCGTCGAGGCTGACCGACTTGTCGATCGCCTGCCCTGCGACCTGGCTTACCAGCATTCGAGCGAGCCGGCGGTCACGCTCGTTCATCGACTCGGTTCGCGGCGGCTCGCTCTTCTCGAGCAGCCGGACAAAAGCTTCGAGTCGGACCTCGTCATCTACGTGAAGTAGGCGGCCGATCGCTCTCCGCAGAGCCCGCTCCTGAGGTCCACTCTGGCGAGTCGCGACACCAGCAGCATTGCACAAGTCCGACCAGCAGCGACCCCCGGAGTAGACGTCCTCCATCTCGAGACCGCTCTCGTCTAGGTAATCCCCCAGGCTTGCCTCTCTACCCGTGGCCACGAAAGCGCGGAGCTCCTCTACTTTGCCCGACCAACGGGAGGGGACTGACTCGCGAATGCTCCGCAGGACGACGTCGGCTGCCACCGGGTCCAGCTCCATGTGACAGCCGGCTGGAAGGAAGGGGAAGCCGGCCTCGACCTGACGCTCGACATCCTTCCGAGTTCCTCCCAGCAGAGCTCGGAACCTGCGATCAAAACGAAACTCACGGCGGTGATGACCTACGAAGTCGAGCACCGTACAGACCGACTTCTCGGGCGTCCGCCGCAGCCCACGCCCGAGTTGCTGAAGAAATAGCGTGGGACTGTCGGTCGGCCGCAGGAGCAAGAGCGTGTCCACGGCGGGCACGTCGACGCCCTCATTGAACACATCGACTGAGAAGATGACTCGCAGATCCCCTCCGGCAAGGTCTCTCAACGCTGCGGCTCGCTCGGCCGCCGCACTCTCTCCCCAGATGGCAGCCGAGCGGATCCCGGCATCTTCGAACATCCGCGCCAGGTAGCGAGCATGGTCAACGCTGACGCAGAACCCGAGAGCTCGCATCGTGCCCAGATTCTCGGCCCGATCCCCGACCTCCTTGATGACCCTTCGCGCCCATGCGTCGGAGCTCGTATAGAGATTCGTCAGCCCCTCGACGTCGTAGCCACGCCCGCGCCGCCAGGGGATCTCGCGCAAGTCCAGGCCGTCATGGATGCCGAAGTACTGGAAGGGGCTGAGGTAGTGCTGATCGATGGCGTCCCAGAGTCGAAGCTCTGCGGCAATTCGATCCCCGAACCATTGCAGGACGGGTAGGCCGTCTGAACGCTCGGGTGTCGCCGTAAGGCCGAGAAGCTCCCGCGGTTGAACGTGCTCTAGAAGGCGCTCGTAGGAGGACGCGGCCGCATGGTGGAACTCATCGACAATCACCATGTCGAAGTGGTCGGGCGCCAAGTTGCTCAGGTCGACGTTCTGGAGAGTCTGCACGGAGGCAAACACATGGTCAAAGCGTTCGGGGCGCAAACCAGCTACCCACTGTTCACCGAAGCTCGCATCTCTCAATGCGTGCCGAAAGGTCGCCTGACTCTGATCGAGGATCTCCTTCCGATGAGCAACGAAGAGCAAGCGCTTGCTCGGCAGGTCCCGACGAAGGCGAGCGTAGTCCAGAGCCGCCATCACGGTCTTTCCGGTTCCAGTTGCTGCGGCGAGGAGGTTCTTGTGATGCCCGGCTCTCCGGGAGATCGCAAGCTGATCGAGAAGCCGCTCCTGGAACGGCAGGGGTCGAATCTCGACCGGGCTCAGGTAGACAGTCGGCCCCTTCCTTTTCGACTCCCTGGTCTGCTCGGCGAACTCATCGGCATCGTAGGGTCTGAAGTCATCGCTGGCCCAGTAGGTCTCAAAGACCGCAACCACCTTGTCGATGACATCGCGGTTCCGAGATCCCGCAACCCGCACGTTCCACTCGAGCCCCGAGACCTGAGCTGAGTGCGTCAGGTTGGACGAGCCGATGTAGGCCGTAGAGAAACCCGAGCGGCGATGGAACAGCCATGCCTTCGCGTGGAGTCGAGTACTGCTGGTGTCGTAAGAGACTCTTACTTCAGCTCCCAGTTCGAGAAGCTGGTCCAAGGCTTTCTGCTCGGTGGAGCCCGTGTACGTCGTCGTCAGAACCCGCAGCTCGCGCCGTTCGGCGCAGTGCCGGGCGAGGCTCTCCTTGAGAGGCGCGAGCCCGGACGTCCTGACGAACGCCATGAGTACGTCGATGCGGTCGGCAGAGCTGATCTCAGCCCGGATCTGTCGCCCGACACGCGGCTCTCCCGGAGCATTGGTTAGCAGCGTGGTGTCCCGGAGAGGAATCAACGGCAGGTCGAGCGAAGCGGGCGAGCCGTCGGGCTGTAGTCCGAGAATGGAGCGAAGAACTGAACCCGCGCTGATGGGCTCGTCAGCCATGACTTCGTCGTCCTCGACCAGCGCAGCCAACTCCTGGACCAGCCCTCGGGCGACATCGATTCCACGCTGCGCTCGAGTCTTCTCGGGAAGCGCTTCAATAGCTCGCTCGATGATCTCGGCCAGGTGTTGGGCGATCCGATCTGCCGCCTCGGCCCGAGCGAGTGGGCTGGAACCCACGTGCTGCTCACGCCTCGTGTCGGCGAGCTGCTCCTCCAGTCGCGACGTGACGAGGGACTCGTAGAGGCCGAGGTAGAGGGCGGACTTCATCGAAGGGGCTTGGTTCTAGACGGGCCGCAAGCGGCTCGAATTCGACTCAACGGGCTGATGAAGCAGGTTCATGGCGATTCTTCCACACCAGGCTGATAAGAGGGCCAAAAGATCCAGCGGCCAGAATCCGTCTGAGATGTTGCGTCAACTCTCCGCCTCGGGCCATAGAGGAGCGTACATTGAGACAGGAAGTCACAATGCGCAGATCCTTCACGCTCACCTACTGGCGCGACGACAATTGCTACGTGGGCTGCCTCGAAGAACTTCCTGGCGTATCCAGTCAAGGAGAGACTCTCGAGGATCTCGAAGAGAACATCCGTGACGCCTATCAGGGCTCCTCCACCGTCCCCTCACCCTCCGCCCGCCGCATCGGCGGCCGCTCGCCACCGACGACCGCTCCGTCCGGGATGCGTGCGTAGTACCGTAGTTCCCGGAAAGGTGCGAACGCCGTTGCCGATCCGCACCGGTCCGATCCCCGTCCCCGCACCCAGGGTGCAGTCCGAGCCGATCTCGACGAGCCCGTACCGGAACCTCCCGCCCCCCTCGTACGCGTGCACAGTGATCCGCGTGAAGGCCCCGATCACCGTGTTGTCGCCGACGAAGATGAGCTCCGGCCGGAAGTGGTCCAACCAGACGGCCTGCATGATCTCCGTCCCCCGGCAGACGTGCGCCCCCATCCAGCGATAGAACTTGTTCTTGGCCGGCGTGCCCGCATGACCATCGAGATCACCAGCTGCGCGGCCAGTAGCCACCGGCGGCCGACGGGCAGGTTGAGCTTGCGCCAGTTGACCGAACTCGGCTCTTCGGGTGCCCCCAGGCCGGAGATCGTGTACTGACGCTTGACCGTTGCCAGGAAGGCTTCGAGCGCCTCGCGCCCGTCGGGTGTTCGGGAGTCGAGCGTCCCCACGTCGACCCCTTCGCCGCGGGACGTCTTGCTGATCCGGATCGTACGCCCGGTCTTGCGACTGAAGCGGATCGCGCGGTCGATAATCTCCGTGGTCACGAGGCGCATGACTTCGGCGGGTGGGAGATTGCGGTATCGGTTCATGAGTTAGTACTCGGCATCTCGTTGCCGAGTTTACGTTCGTCAGGTCGGCCGTCCGCTACAGCACGGATGTGCCGCGGCTAGAATCGCCGGCAAGAGCAGAGTTGTTGCCAACCCGGTCCTGGCCTCGCGAGGTGCAGCGCGAAGCGGACGGGAGACCACACTAGTAGCTCCAGGAGCGTAGTCCGATCATCCCCCAGTAGAGCAGATAGAGGGCGACAGAGCTGCATGCGATCGCCACCAGCAGGGAGTGCCACCAGGCGCCCCGGTTGATCGGTGCCCTCGCGGCTCGGATCACAACGAGCAGGCCCCAGAACGCTGTGCCGGCAAGAGCGACACTCAGTGACATCTGGCCGACGGAATACGCGGTGACGCGGCCCAGACGCTGAACCGGATCGTTCGAGCCGCCGACCAGCAGCGCGGCGAACCCGATCAGAGAGAGGGTTGATACCAGAGGCCAGAAACGGACGCCGATGTGGGGCCCTCCCCTGAGCCTCCCGAGAAGGTAGCGTGGCACCCAGACCAACGCGAACACGAGACTGCTGGCGAAAAGGCCGGCCGCTATGAAGAGCAGTCCGACCTGTCCCCAGGCGAGCCATCCTCCGATCCTCCGGAGCGTCTGGCCCTCGACCACTATGAAAGTGTCCTCGGCGTCGACCGGCAGCAGCGCCAACGTCGTGAGCGACTGATCGGGTCGCCGGGCCAGGCGATCCGTCACGGCCACGTACTCGCTGGCGCCGCCATCCAGGAGCTGCTCCAACCGCAGGCCGTGCCCATCGATCGTCAACCGGGTCAACCCGAGGATGCGTTCGGCGAACTGGGCCTTGGCCATGCGCGGACTTGCGGGCTCGTAGTACCCGGCATAGGCGGAAACCGGCTGCCCGGGCGCCGTCGCCGGCGATGGCAGCGCGGGCTCGGGCAGGTCGCGGACCAGGAAATCACGCACGAGCTTGGAGATTCGTCCGAACGCCGCGCCGTTGGCGCCGTTGATAGCGAAGGCGTAGCCGACGCCGTGCTCCGGGAGATAGGCCAGCTGTGCGAGTCCACCTTCCATGCCCCCGTCGTGACCGTGGAAGACGAATCCACCATGCGGCGACGGATAGTTGCTCAAGCCGTAGACCGACTCGAGGCCGACTCGCGCAGCGGAGGAGCTCGCTCCGCGCTCCATCCGAGCGATCGACTCGGCGGAGACCAGGCGCCGGCCCTCGAAGCCTCCGCGCTGCAGGTAGAACCGCAGGTACGAAGCCAGATCGCGGGCGGAAGCGTTCAGCGCCCCGGAGGGCCGCAGCACGATGTGCTTGTAGGGAAACGGCGTGACGCCGTCAGGCTTGTAGAGTGTCGCCCCTCGGCGCTCGACCTCGGGTGTCAGCAGGTAGGTGGCGCCGGACATTCCCAGCGGATCGAAGAAGCTCTCCTGCACGTACTCCTCGAACCGCTCTCCGGTGACCTTCTCGACGGAATAGGCGGCGAGGCCCGGTCCGGAGTTGCAGTAGCTGAAGCGGGTGCCGGGTCGCCATCGGGCGACCCGGGAGTCCGGATGGGAATCGAGCGCCTCGCGCAGGCTGAGCGGCTTCGGGTCGCTGTTGGCGTAGTCCGCCAGGTGCACGTCGTCGAACCCGGAGGTGTGCTCCAGGAGGTGGACGAGGCGCACCGGATCGGTCTCATCCCAAGGGTTGGCGAACTCGATCTCCGGTGCGTGCTCTCGGACCGGGTCGTCGAGGCTGAGTCGGCCCTCCTCCTGGAGCTTCAGTACGGCGAGGGAGACGAATCCCTTCGACGTCGAACCGACGCGCCACAGTGTCTCGGGTGTCGCCGACCGGCCGCTCGCCACGTCCGCCGTGCCGATGCCAGCGACCCACTGGACCTTGTCGCGCGAGACGATCGCAATGCCCAAGCCGGGTGTATGGGTCTCCTCGAGGACCTGGGCAATCCGGTCCTCGAGCTCGGCGAAACTGTCCGGCGCCGCAGTCTGCTTGGCCCGGGCATCTCGGCCGGCGCCCAGCAAGAGGAGAAGCGGGACCGCCAGGTGGGCTCGAGCCACTCTTCGGAAGATGTGCACCTAGACTCTCAAACGGCATCGGCGCCCGCGCAGTGCCACGCCGCGGCTCGAAAACACGCACCTACCAGCTCGGGCGCGACTCCCAGCCGGGGAACGGGCCGATCTCGAGCCGATAGCCGTCGGGCGTCGATTCGTCGGCGACGACCCGATAGTTGGTCAGGCTGCGCAGTCGATCCAGAACATCGTCGCGCGGCAACGTGTGAAACGGCTGCCCCACGGGAATCGGCCACAGGCGAATGACCGCATCGGCTCCGCCCGAGGCGATCCAGCGACCTCGCGGATCGATCGCCACCGCATGCACGATCCCGTCGTGACCGAGCAGCAGATGAGGCTCCTCGCCGCTCAGGGGTCCGACGCGGACGACTCCATCGGCGTCACCGGTGACCACCAGCTTTCCTTCGCGATCCACCACCACGTCGACCACCCGGTTGCCATGCGAGCTCAGCTCTCGCGATTCGCCGCTGGTCGGATCGTAGATCCTCACGACGCCTCCCTGCGCGGCCCACGTGCCCGGGCCCTCGAGCCGCAGCAGCGTCTCGCCGTCTGCTGTGGCCGCGACGTAGGCGCCAGGGCTCTCGGACAGGGTCTCGGACGTGCGCGAGGCGAGATCCCAGAGTCGAAGTCCGCTCGTTCCGGAGGCGACTAGTCGATGCGGACCGAGGAAGACGGCGTCGACCACGAACTTGTCGTCACCGGCGTCGAGATCGAACGTCTCTCCCGTTTCGAGATCCCAGACCTTCACCACGGCTACCTCCGGGACCCACTGCCCTCCAGTGCCCACGGCGTAACGGCCGTCAGGGCTGAAGGCCACGCACCAGCTGTCCTCGCTGCCCAACTCTCGGCTCTCGCTACCGTCGACAGAGACGAGAGAAACGCCATGACCCTCCCCGTCGAACGCCGCCAGTACCCGCTTGCCGCTCGGATCGACGGCCAGCGATCGACCGCCCGCATCGTCGAGTGTCGAGCCCGACTCCTCACCCTCCAGCGGCCAGATTCGGGCCTC
>JAJCXP010000167.1 GCA_029263375.1 Acidobacteriota bacterium
CTCTATTCGCTGAGCTATCCGCTGACGACCTCGGAGCGCCCTGTCCGGCGCGCCAAGCGTCGTGACGACGACAAGATGCTTCGGACTCTTTCGTGCGGGCACATGCTGTCCGAGCCGGCGACTCCCTCGAGCGTGTCGACCGCGGTGGTCTCGAACATCGACACCAATTACAACCTCTGGTGGGCGGTGGTCAATCAGAGTGAGATCGACGAAGAGCGTCGAACGACGGTCCAGGTCAGCGGCCCCGAGGAGTTCGACGTCGAAGTGATCGACGACGCGCCCTATCCGGCAAATAGCGTCACCCTGTTCGTCTTCAACCCGTTCGAGTCGGAGGACCCGGAGGTCGAGGTCGAGTCCCCGTTCACAGTCCCTGGCATCTACACGCACCGGGTGACCGTCAAGGGCGCGGGCAAGGCGGCCTACAGGTTCTGGGTCGAGCCGCTCAGCACCACGACCGTCGAGCGCTGAACGCGCGCAGCGAGCGCCGGCAGGCCGCGGCGGTAGTCGCTGAGACACTCGAATAGCCGCGGGCAGAGAGCCGCGTCGAGGGCGGCGAGACCGCGATCCATGGCGGCGCCGGCGTGTTCGAGCAGCAGCTCGAGCCGGTCGGTGGTGGCGAGATTCGAAGCGATGACCGCCTCGACCACCTCGGGCGACGCCCCCAGGATCGGATGACTCAGGAACCAGGCGGCGTGGTTGAGGCAGCCGGCCTCCAGGTCCTCGTGAATGTCGCGCAGGTCGTCGACGATCTGAGCGGCGATCCAGAATCCGTCCAGAGCCGGTCGGAGCTGCCGGAACCAGGCGTCCTCGCGCCCGGCGGCGATGGCGACACCAGCGGTGGCGATTCCGAGACTGGCTGAGAGCTCGGCGTAGAGTCGCAGCTCATCTTCGGATTGGCGGGATTGGCGGTCGTTCGCCCGCTGCAGCTTGCCGAGCGTCAGGATCGCTCTCGTGGTGCCGTCGATCGCCCCTTGGAAGACGTTCCAGAAGGCCGAGTCGCCGTCGAAGTGGCGCGCGGCACAGCGGGCCGCTTCAACTAGCAAGGGATTGGTCGCGACCGCCAGCGATCGGTCGTCGGTATCGCCGTCGACCAGGTCGTCTTGGATCCTGAAGACGGCGTAGACGCAGTATTGAATCCAGCACAGATCGTCGATCAGGGCTCGCCCGCCCCGAGTTGTCTGGAGTGTCGGGTCGAGTCCGAGGCTCGAGCCCAGCCAGGCCGGCATGGTCAGCCAGGTGAACTGGGCGTCGAGAGGGTCGTGTGACGAGTCGCCGGCAACCGACGGCGCCGGCAGCAGCCGCGTGGCCAGCTCTCGCCCCTGGCCTCGATACGAGCGCTCGAGCAACTCATCGAGCCGATCGCCGATCGAGACCGGATGCGTGCTGGCCGGTGTCGAGACGGCCGCTGCCGGCACCGGGGTCATCTAGGCCGCGCCCCCAGGCGCCGGAACGGCGAGCGGCCCGGTCTTCCAGACGGCCATCCGGTGAATCGCGTGGGGCTCGTCGGCGGTCGGGGCGAGAACCGCGAGCAGCTCCGAGCTACTGCGCCTCCGAGCCTTCTGCCACTGGGCCTGGGCCTGGGTCTCGTCCTGCGTCCGTGCGGTCTTCGTGCTCATGGTCATTCCTCCTAGCTCTGGTTGGCTTGGCACGCACCCAGCGTGTGTGCCTTCAGGAGGAATGGACTGCCGTCAGGAGGAGAATTCCCGGAGTCTTTTCGAGATCGCCTTGCGACCGCCGTATTCGGCCAACTGCGCGAGCTTCTCCTGATGTGCGGACGAGTCGAACTCGAACTCCTCGGGCGCGATCTGGGAGATGCGCGTATCGAGCCGCTCGCGGAAGATGCGCTCGGCCGCCGGATCGTCGTCGTAGATCGCCAACAGGACGCGCATGACCAGCAGTTGGGGGTCGACGTGCTCGAGCTCGAGGGCGGCGTCACTGGCCGCCTCCGCAGCGTCGATCTGACCGAGGAGGATGCGGCACGAGGCGGCGTCGGTGTAAACCGGAGGGTACTGCCACCCGCTGTCGACCAGGAGCGTAAGGTTCTTGCAGGCGCTCTCCAGCCGTCCTTCCTCGAGCAATCGGCTGGCTAGGAGGTAGGTGACGGGACGGTGTCCCGGGGCGGCTCCCAAGGCGGCGTCCAGCCAGCGGACCTCCTCGGCGAGGGCGCCCCGAACGTGGGCGTCGGCGAAGCTGACCATCACCTTTTCGAATGATGTCGCCAGAGTACGCAGGGCTCGCAGATGCTCCAGATGCTGGGCGATCATCGCGGTCTCTCCCTCGGCGACCAGGGTCGGGATGCGGATGATGCGGGGTGCGATGAAGTCTGGGTCGATCTCGATGGCGCGATCCAGCAACTCGCGCCCGCCGACCTCGTTGTTGTAGACCAGTTCCATGGCCCGTAGAAAGGCCGCGACGGCCCGTGTGTCGTGCCTGCTCAGGTCGACCCAGGGCCGTGAATCGGGGTCGTGATAGCGGGCCATATTGATGATTTCGAAGTAGGCGGCAACCTGCTGCGCGAGGGAGCTTTCGAGATCGCCGTCCGGCGTCAGTGCTTGTTTGCGCGGCGCCCACTCGATCTTGCCGAATCTCTGAAGCTCGATCCGCGCCTCGTAGTCCGCGGCTACCTCGACCACCCTGACTTCCAGGCAGTAGGCGTCCTCTGCGAGCTCGACGGCGCAGGATTCGGACTCGAGGGGCTGGAACCCGGGCTTGCCGGCCAAGGCGCTGCTCAGGTCCTCGGCCAGTCGCTCAGACCTCAGTCGGTCGTGACGAGGCGCGCTCGAGGCGACCACGAAGAGCTCGATGCGATCGAGGCTGGCGACCGGAGACGCGACGTCACCCGGTCTCGAGGCCCACGGATGGACCAGGGCAACCAGCGTCAGGAACACGAACAGGACCGCGAGCGCCCCCCCGAGGAGACGGCGATGTCCGACCTGCGACTCCGGGTGCGCGCCGCCATTCGGCTCGACGGACTCGACCGAGGCGATCAGCCGGTAGCCACGCTTGGGGATCGTCTGGATGTAGCGCGGGTCGCTGGCATTGTCCCCGAACGCCTTGCGCAGATCCCAGATCGCGTGCGTCAGCACCTCGTCGGTGACGAACGTCTCGCCCCAGACGGCCTGGATCAGCTCGCGCTTGGGGTAGACCGTGCGGCCGCGCTCCGCCAGCGCCACCAGGACGTCGATCGAGCGCGGCTCGACGCGAACCTTCTCGTCTCCCTTGACGATCAGGCCCAGTGACGGCCGTACGGTGCGATCGCCGACCTTGAAATCCGCTAGCTCTGTCAACGCCTTCGCAGAGTCAAGAGAACGGGAAAAGACCTCTCGGATTCGTCATCCATAGCGATCTCAGAAAAACAACATGGTTTCTTCATGACCGAATCGTGGCGACTGGATACCTTGCAGACAAGGTTACAGCAAACAGAGGGGTCACGAAGCACCGTACAGAGGCACTGTT
>JAJCXP010000168.1 GCA_029263375.1 Acidobacteriota bacterium
TCGCATGGCACACGCCGAGAGCGTCGACCTCTCGGGCAGCGTCTTCGGCGCGCTGCTGGCAGAGGTCGAAGCCGCAGACGACAAGCGGGCGTTGATCACGGCGTTTCTGGACGCGCAGGAGAGCTTTCCGATCATCGAGGATGACGGGCTGGTTCACTTCGTCTACCACGGCGAAGCGACCGATCTCGCTCTGGCCGGCGACATGATCGGCTCGCGGCAGGAGGTACCGATGAGGCGGGTCGAGGGGACCGACCTGTTCCACCGTTCGATGCACCTGCTACCCGACGCCCGACTCTCCTACGTGTTCATCGTCGACTACGAAGAGAAGCTCGATTCAAGGAACCCGAACCAGCACCTGTCCACGGCCTACGGTCACGACATGGAGATGATCTTCCAGCCCGAGGGAGCGATTCGGATGTCTCTGGTCGCGATGCCCGGATGGAAAGAGCCCACGCATATCGCGGAAGCTCCGGAGGAGCGACGCGGCACACTCGAGTCGCACGAGGTCCAGAGCACAGCCCTCGGCAGTGCCGTCAAATTGGCGGTCTACCTGCCTGCAGCCTACGACGCTGCGGACGCCGAGCGCCGCTATCCGGTCGCCTACGTCTACGGTGGCACCCAGGCCCAACAGCTGGGGAAGATGGTCAACACTCTCGACAACCTGACCGGTGACACCGTCGAGCCGATTCTGGTCGCGTTCGTCGATGCGCCGCTGCCGCCGTTCCAGATGGGCAAGTACGGTGACATTCTGGCCGACGACGTCGTCGCGTTCGTCGATCAGAACTTCCGTACGCGCGCCGAGCGTGAAAGTCGGGCGAGCGTCGGGGTCGGGTTCCCAGGCTACGGCGCGCTGTTCGCCGGCTTCACGCGCGGTGAGACGTTCGGCAAGGTCGGCGCGATCTCACCGACCATGCTCGACTCCATGCGTTCGCCACTCGAGGCAGTGGTGCCGCAGGCTGACGAGACTCCGATTCAGATCTATCTCGACTGGGCTCACTACGACTTGCGCAACCCGCACGAGAATTGGGACACGGCCGTGATACTCGAGGACTTCTCTGGGTTCCTGCGCGAGCGTGGCTATGAGCCGAGTGGGGGAGCGGCGCCCGAGGGTGCGGGGTGGATCGGGCACCGGAGTCGTACCGACGATCTGCTGGAGACCCTCTTCCCGGCCGAATAGGAACCGTGGCCGACGCCCGCCGCTCTCCTCTGATCTATCGAGCCCTGGCGCTGGCGCTGGGGCTCGTCGTCGCTGGAGTGATCGGCGAGGTGGGTCTCAGGCTCCAGGCGCGGTTGGGGCCGGGCGATCGTCCGCCAGGCTCGGAATGGGCGCGCTGGGGGCAGGTTCCGGAGTTCTCGGGCGACTGCGTCCAAGGGGTCGAGCAGGCGAAGCTGGGCCAGATCCTCCGCCCGAGCACCCTCGCGGGCGCCGTGTTCGAGCTCGTCGGCGGACTCGACACCTGCTTCGAAGGCGCGCGGCTCACGACGACGACGGACGGTCTGCGGGCCGGGGCCGAGCCGGCGGTCCCGAAGCCCGAGCGTCTCCACCGGATCATGATTCTCGGAGACTCCCAGGCGTTCGGGTGGGGAGTGCCGCTTGAAGCGACGGTCGGTGAGCAGCTCGAGGGAGTGCTGAGCGCGGGGCGAGACGCCTCGATCGAGGTCGTCAACGCGGCCGTGCCGGGGTACAACACCTTCCAGCAGGCGGCGCTCTTCGAGCGTCTCGCGCCGAGGTATCGCCCCGACTGCGTTCTGGTCCTCTTCACGTCCAACGATCTGGCGCTGCCGCTTTTTCTGCTGAGGCCCGAGCTTACCGAGCGGCCGCGGTCCCTGCTGGTTTCCAGAGTGCGACTACTCACCGGCTCGAAGCGCTGGTTCCGGTTCGCGCAGCCGGATCAGATCGAGTTCGTTACCGACCTGGACCTCGAGCGGGTTCCGGAGGGGTATCGCCACATGGTGGGCGTCGAGGCCTATCGCGGGGCACTGCGCCGGATCGCCCAAACTGCCGGTGCGGTCGGCGCGACCGTGGTCAACGCCGCACGCTACGATCAACTACCGATCGACGCCCTCGAGATGGCGGCATTTCAGCGCTCGGTCGACATCCATCTCCTCGATCTGACCTGGCCGCGGGGCCCCGAGCTCCGCCTTTCGGACACCGATCCGCATCCGAGCCCGCTGGCTCACGCGCGCTTCGCTGAGACGCTTCGCGGCGAGCTCGAAGCCGGCGGGATCTGCCTCCCGCCACCCTAGCCTGCTCTTCTCACCCCGTCCCGACTGCGCGGGCGTATGCACCTGGATCTACAGCACTTCCCTCGGTCGAGCGTCCTCGACGTATGTCGAATACGCCTGCGGCGCTCTCGGTCGGCAGTCCCGCATCTCCAGGCACCTACGCCCGCTCGCTACGGGACGGGGTGAGAAGAGCAGGCTAGTCCCTCAGCTGCCGGCGGATCTCCGCGATCGCCAGGTCGATGTCGTCGTCGGTGGTTCGCCACGAGGAGACGCTCAGGCGAAACGCCGGGCGCCCTCGCCACCTCGAGGGCCCGAACCAGATCCGTCCCGCCGACTGGACGCGCTCGAGCAAGGCGGCGACGTCGGACGGGTCCGGCAGGGTGCAGAGAACCTGATTGAGCACCACGCCGTTCAGTATCTCGACGCCCGCGCTCGCCAGTCCCTCGGACAGGCGCTTAGCATGCTGGCAGTTCCCCTCTACCAACTCGGCGACGCCGGTCCGGCCCAGCGAGCGCAGGGCAGCCCAGATCGGAATCCCGCGCGGCCGGCGCGAGAACTCGAGCGTCAGGTTCCTCTGGGCACGCGGATCCGCCGGCAGGTAGACCGCGCTCGAGTCGAGCGCCGTGCTGAGCGCTTCGACGTCGCGGCAGATGGCCACTGCACCGTCGTAGGGCGTGTTGAGCCACTTGTGCCCGTCGGTGGTCCAGCTGTCCGCGCCTTCCACGCCGTGGGTCAGATATCGATGAGTGGGGGAGGCGCGCGCCCACAGTCCGAACGCCCCGTCGACGTGAACCCAGGCGCCGGCGGCACGAGCGCGCTCGATCAGGGGCTCGAATGGGTCGAACTCTCCCGTGTTCACCTCGCCGGCTTGTAAACAGAGGATGGTCCGGTCGTCGAGCTTCGGAAGCTGGTCTGGATCGAGTCGGCCATGTCGGTCGGTCGGGACGACGGTCTGATCGCGCTCTCCGAAGCCCAGAATGCGGAGCGCCTTCGAAATCGTCACGTGCGCGAGATCGGACACCACGACCCGGATCTCGGGTGCGCCGGCGAGACCCGCGCGATCGAGGTCCCATCCGGTGCGGACGAGCAGGTGGCGCCGGGCGGCTGCCAGGCAGCTCAATCCACAGGCGCTGGCGCTGGTACCGAAACCGACCGCCGACTCTGACGGCAGATCGAGGATCTCGAGCAGCCAGCGGGCGGCGACCGATTCGATGGTTGCCGCGGCGGGGGAGTTGACGTACGACGAAGCGCACTGGTCCCAGCTCGCGATCAGTCGCTCCGCCGCCGCGGCCGCCGGCAGCGACGCACCGATCACGAATCCGTAGTAGCGCGGGCCATTTGATGAGGTCGTGGCGGGAGAGCCGGACCTGTCCAGGAGCCTCAGGGTGTCCGCGGGATCTGAGCTGTGTTCGGGGAGGCCCTCGTCGAAGGCCGTGAGCCCCGCCACCGACTCGGCGCTCGGGAACACCGGCCTTTCATGGAGGCCGCTCAGGTACTGAGCCGCCCGCTCGGACGCTTCGGCCAGCAGTTGGAGTTCGTCGCGCAATCGCATAGCAGGCTAGCGTACCTTTCTATCGCCTCCCGTTATGAACTGCCTAACAGTGCTGCTCGAGGGCGCGGTCTAGCCTAGAGGCTAGGACTGACCACCGAAACGAGGCTGCCGAATGACGAAACAAGCATCCCCCAACCGATTCTGGATCTGCACGGGTCTGCTCCTGGCCTGCACGAGTATCGTCCAGGGCATCCAGGCCAAGGACACCGAGAAGCAGTACTCGGCCGCCTCGAGGCTGGATCCGTTCGACGTGCCATCGACAGGTTCACAGGCAGAGGTCTGCGCCGAAGGCCGCCCCAAGGTCGTCGATCTGGATGTATCCGGAGTCTTCGTCGTGGCAGGCGTCAGCGTCGCTCAGGCAGAGGCCGGCAAGCGGAACTTCTTGCTGCGCGCCGGAGACCAGCTGTGCGACGGAACGGTCGTTTCCGTCGACACCCACGTCGTCACGATGAAGGACCGGCTCGGCGAGACCACGACACACACCGTCGGCGGGTCCGGCTCGCAACGGACAAGCGACTGCGTGGTCTCCGAGATCGTGGGCACGGCAGGAGCGCGCGTGTCGTGCCAGAGCGAGCTTCGCAGCCTGGACACAACGTCCGAGAAGTAGAGAAAGGGACGTACCCGAAAGCCGGGTCGAGAGCAGTAGGTCTTCGGCAGAGGAGTCGAACGCCGAGGTGCTGGCTGCAGCTAGGTTTACATAATATATCTTATCGGACGTTAGGTATCCGGCTCGAATGCCCTCCGGCTCTTGTTGAAAACGGCTATCCTCACGAGCCATGCGGGCACGTACGGAAGCTCTGGTTCTCCTTCTCCTCGTTCTTCCCCTGACGGCGTGCTCTCGCGAGCCGACGATGACCTGCGAGGAGTCCTTCGCAGCTCTCGGCGTCCGCAACGCGCACGCGATGTTCTATGACGCCGCCAGCGAGCGGATGACGATTGTTGGAGGCGCCGATCACGCGCAGGTCTGTGGCGACTCCTGGGCCTGGGCTGAATCGCGCTGGGAGCCTCTCGGGGTAAACGGTCCTTCGCCGCGCACCTTCGCGGCGGTCGCTCACGACCCCGCCACCGGCGCGGTATTCCTCTTCGGCGGCAACAGTGTGCTGTTCGGGCCACGCACTTTCTCCGGAAAACCCAAGCTGGACTCGACACTGAGCGACCTCTGGCGGTGGGATGGCGCCGAATGGGAGGAGATTCGCCCCACAGGCCCTTCGCCGAGCGCTAGATCCGAAGCCGCGGTCGCCTTCGATTCGAAACGAGGGAATCTCCTGCTGTTCGGTGGCTACACCGTCGAAGATGGCGAGACCGGGGTGCTGGGCGACACCTGGGAGTGGGATGGACGGTCCTGGACGGAGATGCTGCCTTCCCGCAGGCCGCCGGCGCAGAGTGGCGCCTCGATGGCATACGACGAATCTCGATCCGTCCTTGTCCTGGTCGGTCGCAGCGGGGATAAGTCCACGGGCGAGACCTGGGAGTGGACCGGCTCCTCCTGGAAGCACGTGTCGACCGCGAGTCGTCCGCCGCGCTACAACGCGGCAGTGGCCTATGACCCGGTAGCAGGTCAGATTGTCCTGTTCGGAGGCTGGACCGGCAGCGAGCGTGCCGGCGACACCTGGGCCTACGACGGTTCGACGTGGAAGGTCATTTCGGACGAGGGGCCCGATGCGCGGAATCACGCGGCGCTGGCCTTCGACCGCTCCTCTGGGCGACTACTGCTCTTCGGCGGCCACGAGGGGGAGAGCGTCTTCGGAGACCTGTGGGCCCTGGATTCGGGGCGCTGGAGCGCTCTTCTCCACCGACCTTCAGCAGAGCGCGTCGACAACGATCACTGACCAGGCGTGACAGGGGCCGGTCGCGTGCCGATGATCAGGCTAGCCTTCGGCTTCCCGCAACTCGGCGAGCACGCGCTCGAGGGCGGTAATCAGATCGCTGCGCTCGACCTCGCTCTTGCGAAAGCTCAGCGACAGACTGTACGTCTTGTCCGGAGCCCGAAACCTGAAGGTGTGCGGCTTGCGACGTTCCCGGCTCGCCTTGCGGCCTGCTGCCCGGCGCTTGCTCTCGTTGCGCAGGTCGTCGCGCGTCAATCGCTGATCCGAGACCTGCTCGAGCAGCGAGATCATCTCGTCCTCGTCGCTCGCCGCCCTGAGCACCTCGAGGAGCACGGACCGCGACTGGACGTCGAGCGCCTGGGCCGCCTCACGGGCACGGCGGGGCATCTGGAGGAGCTGCAGGCTCTCGGTCACCATCGTGCGCGAGCGCCCGACCGCGGTCGCGATCCGCTCGTGGGTGTAGTCGTGCCGCTCCTTGAGCGCCTGGAATCCCTGCGCCTCTTCGAACGGCGTCAGGTCCTTGCGCTGCAGGTTCTCGACCAGGGCGATCTCGAGCGCCTCGTCCTCTGAGACGTCCATCTCGATCGCCGGGATCTCGTAGAGGCCCGCCTCGGCCGCCGCGGTGAACCGTCGCTCGCCGGAGATGATTCGGTAGCGCACGTCGGAATCCGGCCGCGAGCCCGGCCGGGGCCGGATCAGGATCGGTTCGAGCACGCCGCGATCGCGGATCGATGCGGTCAGCTCGTCGAGATTGCCGAGCGCGGCGCGCGGCTGGTGGGGATCGGCTTCGATCGCAGCCAGAGGCACCATCTGCCCGATCGGATCGCTATGACGGCTGGCAAGCTCCTCGACGAAGTGCGTGTCGTGGCGCATCTTGACTCGCGCTGGAAGACCTCGGCGTTCAGACACGGCTCAGAATCTCCTCGGACAGTTTGTAGTACTCGAACGCGCCGCTCGAACGGGGCGCGAAGGTGAAGATCGATTCCTGGTACGCCGGGCTCTCCTCGAGACGCACGCTCTTGCTGATCACGGTGTCGAACAGCTTGTCGCCGAACGCTTCCTCGACCTGGGCGTGAATGTCGCGCGACAGGCGGGTGCGCTTGTCGTAGAGCGTCAGCAGCGCGCCGAGGATCTGGAGCTCGGGGTTCGCCCGCATCTTGATCTTGTCGATCGTCTCCAGCAGGTCGTCGGTCCCTTCGAGCGCGAAGTAGCTCGACTGGATCGGAATCAGAACATGGGTCGCGGCGACCAGGGCGTTGACGGTGATGATCCCGAGGGTCGGTGGCGTGTCGATGACGACGTAGTCGTAGGTATCCTTGATCCGGTCGAGCTCGTCCTTCAGGCGATAGTAGCTGTCGAACTCACCGAGCAGCTTCGACTCGATCTTGGCCAGCGAGATCGAGGACGGCGCCACCGAGAGAGTCGGCATCTTCTCGACGCTCTCGATCACCTCTTCCAGATGGACTTCTTTCTCGGCCAGTGCGTCGTAGACGGTCTTGCCGACCTTGTGGATGTCGATGAACGACATCGAGCTGTTCGCCTGGGGATCGAGGTCGACCAGGAGGGTGCTGAGGCTTTTGGAGGCGAGAGCGGCAGCGAGATTGATCGCCGTCGTGGTCTTCCCCACCCCTCCCTTTTGATTGGTAATGGCGATGATCATCGCTGCGGCGGAGTGTATGCACTTCCGCCCAGGAACACAAGATCTGGTTGTGTTCTCGCCGCAACCCCCCTATGGGTAGTGCCCGAGCGATGTCGGCGCGCCGACAATCGGCGTAACTCACTGAGCGGGCTGGCGATAGGCAAGAAAACGAGAGCCCGGCGGGCTACATCGTGTACTTGCCGAGGTCTTCGTCGCTCGCGTCTTCGAGCCACTTCTTGAGACGCTCGTCGTCTTCGAGGTCGCCGGCGAGGTCGATCGCCTGGGCCTTGTCGAGCACCGCCTGGCGCACGAAGATCGGCGCCTCGGTACGCAGCGCGAGCGCTAGCGCATCGCTCGGCCGAGAGTCGACCTGGAGGTCACGCTGTCCAAGAGTCAAATGGATCTCGGCGAAGAACGTGTTCTCGCGCAGATCGCTGATCAGGATCTTCGTGACCTTCACTCCGAGGTCTTCCAGAAAGGAGCGCATCAGGTCGTGCGTCATCGGGCGCGGAGTTTCGACACCCTCGATGCGCAGGGCGATCGCGTTGGCCTCGAACACGCCGATCCAGATCGGCAGGAACGAGTTCGTCGACTCGTCGCGCAGGATGACGATCGGAAGGTTCGAGGTCGGGTCGAGCATGAGCCCCTTGACCTCCATCTGGACGGATGCGGTGCTGGGCTGTTCTTGGTCCTGGTCTCTGTCGTCTTGCGTCATGGTAGGCACTCTCTAGACCGGGTTGGCGATCAGGCTGTGTGGATTGGCTTGCTCGACGCGCGCCGAGACCAGCTTGCCGAGCGGCAGGCCGTCGAGGACCGCGCCCTCGAGAGGAAGGTGTACCACTCGGTGGCAGGGCGTGCGGCCCGTGATCGTTCCTGGCCGGCTGCCCCAGCCGGTCACCAGAACGTCGAAGACCTCCCCCACCAGTTGCTCGTTCAGGTCGCGCTGAATCTCGCCCTGCTGGGCGAACACCGCTTGCAGGCGACGGTCGGCCTCGACCGGTTCGACCGCGCCCGGCAGGTTGGGCGCGGCGGTACCCGGTCGCGGCGAGTACTTGAAGGCGTAGATCGAGGCATAACGCACCGCCTTGATCAGCTCGAGGGTCTGCTCGAAGTCGTCCTCGGTCTCGCCCGGGAAACCGACGATGAGATCGGTCGACAGGGCGATGTCCGGGCGCGCCTCCCGCAGCTGTCCGACCAGGTCGTAGTACGACTCGACGGTGTAGCCACGCGCCATCAGCTTCAGGACCCGGTTCGATCCCGACTGAACCGGGAGGTGCAGGTAGGGACAGATGTTGGGATGCCGCGCGAACTGCTCGACCATTCGCGGTGTGAAGTCCCGTGGGTACGAGGTCACGAACCGCAGCCGCTCGACGCCGTCCTCTCGGGCCACGGCATCGAGCAGGTCGGCGAAGTCCGCGTCGCCTCCCGGCTCCCGCCAGTGATTTACCGTCTGGCCCAGGAGCTCGATCTCGACGAAGCCGTAGTCCAAGAGATGCCGCACCTCACGCAGGAGATCCGCCATCGGCCGGCTACGCTCCGGGCCGCGGGTGAACGGGACGATGCAGAAGGTGCACTTCTTGTCGCACCCCTCGATGATGGTCACCATTCCCTTGTACTCGCCATGGCGGGAGATGGTGTCCAGGTCGTACTCGCGGTTCTCCGGGAAGCCGGTGGCGACCACCCGCTCGCCCTGGCGCCGCCGCTCGAGGACGTCGAGAATCTCGCCCACTCGGGCCGGGCCGAGGACAAAGTCGAGATCCGGAACACGCTTGAGGGCGCGCGCGCCGGCTTCCTGCGCCACGCAGCCACAGAGGCCGATCAGCAGGCCGGGACGGGTCTCCTTGAACCGGCGGTAGCTACCGAGTCGTGAGTAGACCTTCTGCTCGGCTTTCTCGCGCACGCTGCACGAGTTGAGCAGAATCAGGTCGGCCTCGGCGACCTCCTTGGTCGGCAGGATCCCCTGCTGCATCAGCTGGCCGGACATGCGCTGCGTGTCCAGCTCGTTCATCTGGCAGCCCCAGGTCTCGATGAAGAATCGACGCGGCATGGATTCGCTCATCTTCCGTCGCCTTGGTCTTCGTCGATCACTTTCGGTTCGCTGGCTTCGTGAATTCCCAAGCCCTCTTCGGGCTCCTCGGGCTCCGGTTCGTACTCTATCCCTTCTCTGAGCCAGCCGGGCAGAGCGCCCGCGAGTCGGCCCTCCTGGAGGACGATCTCCACCCGGTCGCGGGCCAGCAGGAGTTGGTCGCGGACCTCGGCCAGCCGATCGAGCGCCCGATCCCAGGCCGGCTTGATCTGCGAGTCGCGATAGAAGCCGTCGTCTTCCGCGTAGAACCGCCGGCGCAAGTCCTGGGATTCGTTCTCGAGCTGCTCCAACTCCTCCACCAGATCGCGCCAGCTGAGCCGGGCGTCTCGGACCCGGGTGCGCCAGTACTCCTCGCCACGCTTCTCGGATGCCGTCTCTGAGGCGGCTGGGTCGGAGGGCGCTGACTTCTGGGCTCCGGGCTTCTCGGCCGCCTCGCTGATCTCACCGGTGGCGTACTCCGAGAGCGTCTCATCGGTGATGACGGCGACCAGCTCTCCGCCCTCCTCGGCGCGGCGCTCGCGGGCCAGCTGCGCGGCCTCGGCGAGAGTGGGCGGCGCTTCCTCTTCGGTCTCGGGCTCTCCGATGTATACCGTCTTCTGCCCGTAGGCGCTGCTCGCGTCCGCTTCGGCCACCGGCTCGGCCACCGGCTCGGCAGCCGTCACCGGCGGCGTCACCGGTGGGGGTGTCGGCGCAGGAGGCTCGGGTTGAACCGCCGCCGGCGGCGCTTCGCTGCGGGTGGCCGGCGGTGGCGTGGTGCTCGAGGCGCAACCGACGGCGGCGAGCAGCAGCCCGAGGGCGCCGAACCGAACGAGCCCGCCGCGACTCACGAGACCACCTGCTCTTCGACCATCAGCCTGGCGTCGACTTCGCGCTCGACATCGGCCGCGGTGGCCAGATCGATGCAGCGCAGGGCGATCTCGCGCCACTCCGCAGCCTCGACGCTCCGGATCTGCGCTTTGAGCTCGGGAATCGAGCGTGGGCTGGCCGACAGGGTTCTCAGGCCCAGGCCGATGAGCAGCGGCACGTAGCGCGGATTCGCGGCCATCTCGCCACAGATCGAGACGCCGATGCCGGCTCGCTCCGCGCTCTCCACCGTCAGCCGGATCAGACGCAGGATGGCGGGATGGAGCGGTCGGTACAGATAGGACACATGCTCGTTGTTGCGGTCGACCGCCATCGAGTATTGGATGAGGTCGTTGGTGCCGATCGAGAAGAAGTCCACCTCCCGGGCCAGCGCGTCGGCGATCAGCGCCGCCGAGGGCACCTCGATCATGGCGCCCAACTCGTACGTGGTGCAGGTCGAAAGCCCCTCGGTTCGGAGCTCCTCCTGGACCTCGGCGATCAGCTGCTTGAACTGGAGCACCTCCTCGACCGCCGAGACCATCGGAATCATGATCTTGAGCGGCCCTTCGCAGCCGGCCCGCATGAGGGCGCGGATCTGGATCTTGAAGATGTCGGGGCGAGCGAGCGTCAGACGAATACCTCGCAGGCCGAGAACCGGATTCGCCTCCCGCGTCTCGAGCACCTCGCGCGCCAGCTTTCTGCCGCCCAGGTCGAAAGTCCGGATCGTCACCGGGTGCGGATGAATCGAACGCAGCAGATCGCCGTAGATCTGGAGATGATCCTCTTCGGTGGGCAGATCAGGGCTCATCTCGATGTAGAGGAACTCGCTCCGGTAGAGGCCGACCCCGGCGGCGCCGAACTCAGCCGCCTCGTGAATCTCCTCCGGCAGGTCGATGTTGGCGAGCAGCTGGATCTGCTCGCCGTCGCGAGTGACCGCCTCGAGCCCGCGTGAGAGCGTTTTGGCCCGGTTCGCCTGGACCAGGCTCTTCCGTCGTTGCTCGTAGTCGGCGATCTGTGCGGCGCTCGGCGCGATGATCAGCTCGCCTGCGCTGCCGTCGATGATGATCGGCTGGTCGGAGTGGACCAGCGAGGTCACGTTTGCGAGCCCGGTCACCAGCGGCAGGTGCAGCGAGCGGGCGATGATCGTCGTGTGCGAGGTCGGTCCGCCGTTCTCGAGCGCAAAGCCGACCACTCGCTCTCGTCCCAGCCGGACGGCGTCGGAGGGCGTCAGGTCGTCCGCGATCACCACGACGTCCTCGTTGAGATCGCCCAACAGTGAGCGCTCGGCGCCCTGAAGGAAGCGCTGAAGATACTCCGCAACGTCGATCAGGTCCTCGATACGGGCCATGTGCTGAGGGCTGTCGAGAGCACCGAAGCGCTTTTCCAGCGCCTCCGTCGTCGTATGGACCGCCCATTCGGCGTTGACCTTTTCCTCGCGGACACACAGCTCGATGCGACCGAGGAACGCACGGTCGTCGAGCATCAAGCTGTGCGCGTCGAAGATCTCCGCCAACTCTTCTCCGAGCTCCCGTCCGGCGCGCCTCCGCACCGTGTCGAGCTCCTGTTGGGCCCGTTCGACGGCATCGCGGAGACGTTCGATCTCCGCGTCCACCGCCGACGGGTCGATCGGTAGCCGGAACACATCCGCGGTCCGGCCGGCCACGCAGATCGCGCGTCCGATGCCGATCCCCTCGGCGACGCCGAGGCCGCGCACGATCGTAGTTGGGGGGCCGTGGGACATCCGCTCTAGCGCTCCTCTCCGAACCGATCGGCAATCAGCTCCGAGATCGCCTGTAGAGCCGCGGCTTCATCCGAGCCTTCGCAGCTCACCGTCACGTGGCTGCCCTGGGCCGCCGCCAGCAACAGGATACCCAGAATGCTCTTGGCGTCCACCTTCTCGCCATCGCGCGCCACCCGCACGTCGCACTCGAAGCGGTTTGCGGTATGAACGAGCTTGGCCGCTGCGCGCGCGTGCAGCCCCAGCCGATTCACGATCTCGAGCTCCGCTTCAACCATCCTTCTGAACAGGCACCGCGGTGGGCCGGCACAGCTCCTTCGGTTTCTCGGGCAAGCCGCCCAGACAGACACTCATGCGCCCCTTGCGCTCGATCCATTCGGCGAGCTCCGTCACCTTGCGGTCGACCGAGCCCAGACACGCGAGGCGAATCACGATCGGCAGATTGACTCCCGCCAGGATCTCGATGTGCCCGGGCCGGAAATGCCGCGTGGCGAGATTGTAGGGGGTGCCGCCGAAGACGTCGGTGAGGATGAGAAGTCCATTCTTTGAATCGAGAGCTTCGACAATTGCGCGAATCTGTGCGGCGGAGGTCTCCACATTGTTGTCCCAGTCGAGACTGAGCGCCGTGATGTGCTCGGTCGCCCCGGAGATTCTCCGCGCGGCGTCGAGCAACTCGTCCGCTAAGCGGCCCTGTGTGACTATCAAAATATTGACCATTGAAACAACTCCTCCATCCCAGCTCGGTAGCGATGCTATCCACGTGCCAGGGCGTTGGCAACGACGGGCGTCACACGATCGTGTTCCGCGAGCGAGAGGGTCTCGCGATCTCGTTGGGGCGCTGCGCCAGGGCGGCGCGCTCCGTCAGCCGGCTTCCAGGTCGCGGTGGATCAGGCGGACCGGCCACTGGCTCCCCTCGAGCCAGGAGCGCAGCGCCTCGCCGACCGCCACCGAGCGGTGGTGCCCGCCGGTGCAGCCGATAGCCACCGAGAGGTAGCTCCGGTTCTCGGTCTGATAGCGCGGCAGTAGATAGTCGAGTAGGCCGTGCAGCTTCTCGAGCAGCATGCCGAAGTCGGGCTGCTCCTGCAGGAAGTTCATCACTTCGGCGTCACGGCCCGTCTTCTCGCGCAGCCCATCCTCGAAATAGGGGTTGGGCAGGAACCGGACGTCCAGGACGATGTCGCTCCCCTTCGGTATCCCGTGCTTGTAGCCGAAGGTGACCAGCGAAACCACCATCGCCGGCGGCCCGCCATCGCGCCCGGCGAACTCTCCGTAGATGAACTCCCGACTCTCGTGAATCGAGGAGTCGCTGGTATCGAAAACCAGGTCGGCCTCGGCGCGCAGATCCGCGAGCAGCGCTCGCTCTTTCTCGATCCCTTCGGTGACCGCGCCGTCGCCGGCCAGCGGGTGAGGGCGGCGGGTCTCCGAGAAACGCCTGATCAGGACTTCGTCCGAGGCTTCGAGGAAGAGCAGCGTCGGATGGAACAGTTCGCGGTCGAGGTTCTCGAGGATGCGCGGGAACTCCTCGGCGAAGCCGGGTGTGCGGACGTCAGTGACGATCGCCAGCGAGTGGCGATCGCCGACCAGCGCGCGGGGGTCGGCCAGCAGCACGCGCAGCAGCGGCAGCGGTAGGTTGTCGACCGTGAAGTAGTCGATGTCCTCGAAGCACTTGGCGATCGAGCTCTTGCCCGAGCCCGACAGCCCGGTGACCAGGACCAGCTGAATCCGCTCGTGGACTTCGTGGTCGGACATGTCGTTCAGCTCTTCTCCGCCGGGAACTCGGCGGTTTCCGCACCCTGGCGCTGGCGCTCGATCTCGTTGGCGAGCCGCTGGGCGAAATCACGCGCCGAGTGGTGCCCCTTGAGCTTCAGCATGTGGTTGCGAGCGGCGATCTCGACCAGAATCGAGAGGTTCCGTCCCAGCGCGACCGGCATCGTGATGTGTGGACAGGGGGTCTCGAGAATGTCGTAGACCGTTTCGTCGAGTCCGAGACGATCGTACGCCTTCGCCTGATCCCAGTGCTCGAGCTCGACCACCAGGTCGATCGCCTTGCGCTCGCGCACCGAGGCCAGGCCGAAGAGATCCTGGACGTTGACGATGCCCAGCCCGCGGAGCTCCATGTGGTGCCGGATCGGCCCTTCGGCGGAGCCCACGAGATCGCCGTTCGGGTACCTCTTGACGGTGACGCGATCGTCGGCGACCAGGCTGTGGCCGCGGGTGATCAGATCCAGGGCGCACTCGCTCTTGCCGACACCACTCGCGCCGATCAGGAGGACTCCGAGGCCGTAGATCTCGAGGAGCACGCCGTGCAGGTGCGTCGAAGGCACGAGGTGATCTTCGAGGTAGTTGCCGACCCGCTTGATGACCACCGAGGAGAGGGCGCTCGAAGAGACGACCGGTACAGAGCGATCCCGGCACAGTTCGAGCCAGAGAGGATCCGGGGTGAGACCCTTGGTGACGATCACCAACGGGATCTCGAGCCGGGTGATCTCATCGAAGCGCTCCTTGCGGACCTCCGGATCGAGTGTGGCGATGAAGTTCACCTCGCTCTCGCCGATGATCTGAACTCGCCCCGGCTTTATGTAGTGGTAGTAGCCCGCGAACGCCAGACCCGGTTTCTGGACGCGCGGGTTCGTGATCCGATTGCCCAGGCTCGACTGGCCGCAGAGGACCTCGAACTCGAGATCCCCGAGCTCGGGGCCCAGCACCTCCGTGACCGGCACGAAGTCCATCGCATCCGTCACTCGGCGTCGCCCTCCGACTTGTGCAGGAAGTCCAGTATCTCTTCCGGGTCGGAGAGCTCCAGGAGCTTCTCGACGTGACTATTGGTCTTGATCCAGCGCGAGATGAGCGCCAACGATTGCAGGTGCGCGGCGGGATCCTTGGACGGCGAGATGACGGTGAAGAACAACGTCACCGGGTCCTCTTCGGGCGCGCCGAAGGCGGCGCCGTTGGAGCAGATGCCGATCGAGACCAGCACGCCGGGCAGGCCGTCGAGCTTGCAGTGTGGAATCGCCACACCCGGGACCACGCAGGTCGACCCGAGCTCCTCGCGCTCGAGCAGCTTGGCGTACAGCCGATCCCCGTCGTCGGTGAACCCTGCCTTGGCGAAGCGCTCGGCGATGCCGTGCAGCACCGACTCGCGATCGGGCCCGGGCAGCTCGGGAAAGATTAGCGCCGGACGAACCAGCGAAGCGAGATCCACGCGCTAGAGCTCCGGGGAGATCAAACCGTAGTTGTCGTCGCGCCGCCGGTAAAGCACGTTGACCTGGTCGGTGTCGAGATTGCGGAAGACGAAGAACTCGTTCTTGGACTCGCCCAGGTGCTCGGCCGCCTCCTCGAGACTCATGTACTCGATCGGCAGGTGGCTCGACTTGATCACCCTGGCCTTGCCGCTGGCGACGCTCTCGCGATCGATGACCGAGACCGGCCATGACGGCAAGCTCCCCCGCTCGCCGCGCCGGCGCTTGGTCTGGAACTTCTTGTTCGACCGCCGCGCCTGCTTCTCCGCCTTGTCGACCGCCAGATTGATGGCGTCGTACATGTCGGCGGTGACCTCGGTCGCCTGGATCACACCGAAGCGGTGCGCCAGGTGCAGGTCGGCGCGCTTGCGGTGCTTGTCCACCTCGAGGGTCACGCGCGCATCCACCGGTTCCTGAAGGAACTTGTCGAGCTTGCGCAGCTTGTTCTCGGTGAACTCCCGGACCTGATCGTTGAGCTCATAGTGTCGGGCGACGTATTCGACCTTCATCTTGACCTCCCCACTCGTCGGTGACGCCTCAGAAAATCTGCTTCCGATTGGTCGATGAAGGGATCGACAGCTCGTCGCGATACTTGGCAACCGTGCGCCGAGCGATGTTGATCCCTTCGCGCTTGAGGATCCTGGTGAGCTCGCTGTCGGAGAGCGGACGCTTGGTGTCCTCCTCGCCGATCAGTTGCTCGATCTTGCGCTTGACGGTCAGCGAAGAGATGTCGCCGCCGTAGTCGCGGTCGATGCCGCTGTGGAAGAAGAACTTCATCGGAAAGAGCCCGCGCGGCGTATGGATGTACTTGTTCGAGACCACCCGGCTCACGGTCGATTCGTGCATGCCGATGTCCTCGGCGACGTCGCGCAGAACCATCGGCCGCAGCCGGTCGATGCCACGCTCGAGGAAGTCCTTCTGCTGCCGGACGATCGACTCGGCGACCTTGTAGATGGTGCGCTGGCGCTGATCGAGGCTCTTGATCAGCCAGAGCGCCGACCGCAGCTTCTCCTTGATGAAGTTGCGCGCCTCGGCCTCGCTCTTCTGCGCCTTCATCGCCTTCAGCATCTGCCGGTACGCCTTGCTGATCCGGAGCCGTGGCATACCGTCGTCGTTGAGCTGAATCACGTACTCCTCGCCCACCTTGTTGACGTAGACGTCGGGCTCGACGTAGTGCGTGCGCTCGGTCGAAAACCGGAGTCCCGGCCGGATCTGCAGCTCGCTAATGACATCGACCACCGGCTCGAGGCTCTTCAGATCGACGCCCACGTGGCGCGCGATCACGCCGAACTGACGCTTGAGGAAAAGGTCCCAGTGCTCCCGGATCACAACCCGGGCGAGGTCGTCGAAAGGGCCGGTCTCTTCCTTGGCGTCGAGCTGCTTGAGCAGGCACTCCGCCAGGTCGTAGGACGCCAC
>JAJCXP010000169.1 GCA_029263375.1 Acidobacteriota bacterium
TGGCCAACTCGCGGCCGGACGACCCGGGCGTCCTCAACGACCTCGGCAATCTGCTGACGCTGGCCGGGGCCTCGGAGGAGGCCGAGGAGGTCTACCGCCAGGCTCTTGTGATCGCTCCCGACGAGGCCGCGACACACTACAACCTCGCGCTCCTGCTACGGCTCGAGGGTCGCGAGCGAGCGGCCCTGCGCCAGCTCGAGAAAGCCGTCAAGCTCGATCCGGACGACGCCTGGGGCCAGTATCAGCTCGGCGTCCTGCTCGAGGAGCGGCGCAAGCGCAATCGTGCCACTCATCATTTCGCGCGCGCGTTCATCCTCGACCCGGCGCTGGCACAGTTCGAGTCGAACCCGCAGCTGCTCGACTCGCGCCTGACCACCCGCGCCATGATGGAGGCGTACCAGGAGCGCATCGCCAGGTTCGAGATGGCGCCGCGGCGATACGCCCAGCCCAAGCGGATCACCAGGCTGCTGGTGCCCGAGGTGCGCGACACCGCCGCCGCGGTGAGCGACGGGTCCGAGGCGACCGTCGAGGAGCCGGACGGGAAGCCCACCAAAGCGGAGCGCGAGGGCCGGCGCCGCAAGCGCGCGAACGACGGGGGCTCGTGACCGGCGGGGACGAAGCGCAATTGCCCCGCCGATGGGAGCGCTCGCCGGAGGCCCGCCTCAAGGCCGTGGGCGAGACCGAAGCGCTCTACCTCGGCGACCGGCGCGCGCTACACGTGCTCAACCCCACTGCCAGGGTGCTCCTACACTGCCTGGACCGGCCGTCGACGGTCGCCGAGCTCGTCGAGCTGATGGCGCACCTGACCGACGGGACCCGTGAGCGTCTCCAAGTCGACCTCGACGAAGTGCTGCCCGAGCTCGAGCGTATGGGCGCCGTCCGGCTGGCGCCGGCCGAGTGAGCGCGCAGCTCCAGCGTTCCGAAGCGATCCAGCTGCGACTCCACGACGACCGATTCGTCCTGAGCGGACCGGCGGACGCGTTAGTGGGCGTGCGGACCCTCTACCACCCCGCGGTGATCGATGTCGGCGGCGCCTTCGATCAGGCGCCCGCTGCCGCCTTCCTGCTCGATCGGCTCGACGTGCGGTGGCGGTTGTGTGTCGCCGGCGCCGCCGAACCGCTGGGCGTCTTCGACGATCCATTCCACGCCCTGCTGCGCATGGAGCATGAGATCGAGATCCTGCTGCTGGCGCGGCTCGAAGACAGGGTCGCGTTCCACGCCGGCGCGGTGGTTACGCCGGACGGTGCCTGCCTGCTTGCGGGCAGCGCCGATACCGGCAAGAGCTCGAGCACACTCCACCTGGTCGAGCTCGGTCACGCCTTCCTGGCGGAGGAGATCGCCGCAATCGATTCCGCCGGCCGGGTGCTGCCACATCTGCAGTCGCTGTCGATCGACCCCCGGGTCACCGCGGAGCTGGCCGCCGAGCACCCGATCTGCCGCGGCCGGATCGAGGACGTCGACGAGCTCCTGCACCGCTATCTGCCAACGCGGATCGCCCAGGCGCCGGCCCGCCTCGCGACCATCGTCCTGCCGATCTACCGCCCCGGTCTCTCCGCTCGAGTCGACCAACTGAGCGCCGAATCGGCTCTCACCGATCTGCTGGGATTCTGTTTCGAGCCGCCCGGCGATCCAGAGGCCTCGATCGATCGGATCATCGAGCTCGCGGGCGGCGCCCGACTGCTCCGGGTCAGCTACCCCGACGCAGTCACGGCCCGGGCCCTGTTCGCCGACCTGTTCCCCGGAGATCCGGAGTGACCCCCGAGCAGCTCGCGCCCGACCAACGCAGGCGGCATCTACGTTGGCTTCTGGACTCCTGTCGTTTCTGGCTCACCGGTCTGGAGACCGACGCCCCCGCGACCGACCCCGAGGACTGGCGGGAGCTCGCCGCCTTCGTCTACTTCCACGATCTGGATCCGCTACTCCATCACCTGGCCGGCAGCGACCGACTCGACCTCGGCGAGCGGGTGCCGGCGCGCGTCCGCCAGCAGTGGGAGAGCGCCTACTATCGGAACTTCGTCTTCAACATCGAGCTGGTCGACCTGGTCGAGACCTTCCTGGACGCCGCCGAGCGCGAGGGCCTGCAGGCGCGGGTCTTCAAGGGGCCGGTGACGATCGCCCGCGGCTGGTTCGACCCGGCGCTCCGGGTGATGGCCGACGTCGATCTGATCTGCCGGCAGCGAGACCTGCCACGGCTCGCCGAGATCGCTCGGATCCTCGATTTCGAGGCCGGGCCCCAGACCGCAGTCCACCATCTGGCGCTCAAGCATCGCACCCTGCCCGCCGCTCTCGAGCTCCACTTTCAGCTCTACGACGTCATCGCGCAGCCGGCGACGCTGCTCGAGCGGCTCTGGGCCGAGCCCGCCTGGGTGGAGGTGGACGGCCGCAAGCTGCCGGCGCCGCCACCCGAGCTGGCGCTGATCCTGGACGCCGGCCACCTGCTCCAGCACGATCTACAGCTCAACCTCCGACCGTTTCTCGATCTCTCCGCGACCCTTTGGCGCCAGCGAGACACGCTCGATCCCGAACTGATCGACGAACTGCTGCGCACAGCCGACCTGGAGCCGGAGTACCGATCGATCCTCGGCCTGCTCGATCGCGTGCTGGGACTTCCCGTCCCGACTCGGCTGAGCGGCGGGGGGCAGGCCCCGCCGGCGGCGCTCGCCGGGGCGCTCGAAGCCAGGCTGTTAGCCCCCGACCGGCTCGACCGCATCGGCGCGCTGGCCGGCCCCCACCGGCGCGGCGGCGCCGGCTCGACGCTGAGCTACGTCCTCCGGCGCCTGCTGCCGCCCCTCGAGCAGCTCCAGGCGATGTCGGGCTCGCGCTCGCGAACGCGGGCTCTCGGCGCCTATCCGGCGCACGCTGCGGCGACGGTCGGCAGAGCCCTGCGGCGCTGGCGTTCGTCGGGCGCCGGCGGCGCCGAAGCGTCGCTCAAGAATGATCTGTTCCGGCGTCGGCGTTGACGACGCTACGGCGATGACGGACCGTCCGACTCCGGTCCCTCGTCGATGATCATGGTGGCGGCGCCCATCGGCTTGGTCGAGTCGAGCTGGATCGTATAGGTCCCGGCCACCTGGTTTCCCGCCGTCCGGTTGTCCTCGATGCAGATCGTGTAGTTGCCGGTCGTGGCAGTGACGACGACACCGCCCTCAGACATCCCGAGACCGCTGGCGTCGAGGCCGAAGGGATTGCCGGTCAGCAGGTTGGTCTCGCCGACGCCGACCGCTCCCGGAGCATAGAAGAAGAGCTCGATGTCCAGATTGCCGTCGGGAATGGCGCTGATCGTGATGCTGTTGTTGCTCGCCGACGCGAATTCCCAGCAGTCCTGGCCGGTGTCCTCGGCGGTTCCAGGCGCCATCGTTCCGAGCTGGCCGTTCAGGACGTGCTGCATGAACGAGGTGGGCTGGGCCCAGGCGCTCCGGACGCCGAAGAAGCTCTTCCAAGCGGGCCGCTGGTAGGTGAGGTGCCCGAGCACCGCGGTGCCCCCGATGACGGCCGACGTCTTGAGCAGCTTCCGCCGAACGCTGTCCACCCTATCTTGCAGTCGTTCTTCCGTCATCCGTGCTCCTCAGTGCTCCTCGAGAGAGATCTCCTGAGGTTCTATCCCGCAGGCGCTCCCGCGTCAAGCTGGAGGCCCTCGACCAGCAGCGTCGGCGCACCCAGGAGATAGCGCTGTGGGTAGAAGGTGAGATCCCGGGCCACGCCCACGATGCCGCGCAGCAGGCCACCGATCGAACCCCTGACAAGCGCCGCGCCGATCGGCTCGCTGGCGCGCCCTCCGCGCAGGCGGAACCCACAGACGGGCAGCTCGAAGCGGTCGCCGGCGAGGTCGAAGCGGCCGGCGCCGACCGTGTCCAGCCAGTAGTGGCCGGCGGCAACCGAGCTGATCAGAGACGCCGGCGAGACCTGGGGTGCCGGACAGACGTAGAGATGCGTAGGACCCGGCTCCGGCGGCTGGCGCCAGCTCGGACGTAGCATGCACCCGGAGCCCTCGCCGCGACCGGGTGGCGCCTCACGCCAGGTCAGAAGCGGTTGACGGTAGACGCCGGCTTCGATCAGGCGAACCGCCCGGGTGGGTACCCCCTCGCCGTCGGTGGCCGCGCTGAAGACGCCGCCGGCGAACCCGCCGTCGTCGATCACGGTGAGCGCCTCATTGGCGAGTCGCTCCTGGCGGTCGCGCAGCGCACGCGCGAAGCGCCAGCCGTCGCCACCTACCAACAGCGGCAGCAGACCCGCCAGGACGCGCACGGCGACCGCCGGCGCCATCACCATCGGCCCTCTTCCAGAGGTCTCCGCAGAGGGCTCTCGACCGAGAGTCAGCAGGGTGGCGAAGCGACGTGCCTGGGCCTCGAAGTCGAACTCGACGGCCGCGCGTGCGGCCAGCTGCGCGGCGCGGCGAACGTCGCCTGAGACCACTTCGAG
>JAJCXP010000170.1 GCA_029263375.1 Acidobacteriota bacterium
GCTGACCAGACCGCTTGCCACCAGACGGGTCGTGAGCGCGGCGAGGCAGCGCTCCATCACCTTGTAGATGCTGGAGCGGCGGTAGCCCATCCGCGCGGCCGCCTCCAGGGGGGTGCAGCCGAGGCCGTAGCGGAGCTGGAGCAGAGACCGGCATCTGGACGACAGGGTGCCGATTGCGCAGCTCAGGTCCGAGCTGAGGTCGGAATCCTCCTGGGTCGGGCCCTCGGCTTTGGCCACGGACTCGAGAATCGCCGAGTCGACGGCATTGTAGAGACGCCGCCGGCGAGTGCGCCAATAGACCAGGCAGCGCTTTCTCAGCGTGCCGAGCAGCCAGGGCTCGGTACTCCGAATGCTCTCCTGCTTGTGCAGGAAGACCACGAAGGTCTCCTGGAGGAGATCCTCGGCGTCCGCGGGAGGTATGCGGTAGCGGGCGAAGATCCGTCGAGCCTTGGGCCTCAAGCGCTCCAAGACATCTTCGAGCTCTTCCGAGTTCCCCGAGCTGTCAGCAGTTGCCATGGTGGATCTTAAATCTACCATTTCGGTAGAGATGAGGTCCAGAAGGTGGGGTGGCGCTCTAGTTGAAGATCCGCAGGAATATCTCGAAGACCTTCTTCACGAACGGCGTCAGCTTGCCCCGCCGCCAGGTGTCGCCGGCCTTCTTGATGACCTCGGCCTGGGTGGGGTAGGGGTGGATGACGCTCGCGATTGCGCCCAGACCGATGCCCTTGGTGGTCGCCAGCGACAGCTCGCCCAGCAGGTCGCCGGCGTGCTCCGCGACCAGGGTCGCGCCCAGGATCTCGTCACTTCCCTTCTTGAGGTGCACACGCAGGAAGCCCTCGTCCTCGCCATCGAGCACAGCTCGGTCCACGTCGGCGAGCTGCAGGGTGAGCGACTCGACCTCGTAGCCCTGTTCGACCGCGTCCCCCTCGTAGAGCCCGACGTGAGCGATCTCGGGGCTGGTGTAGGTGCACCAGGGGATAACCAGATCGCTGGCCTTGGCGCGGCCGAAGAAGAGGGCGTTCTGGATCGCGATTCGGGCCAGCGCATCGGCGGTGTGGGTGAACTTGTACTTGCTGGCGACGTCGCCGACCGCGAACACTCGCTTGTTGGACGTGCGCAGCCGGTCGTCCACCGTGACGCCGTGCTTGGTGAACTCGACGCCTGCGGCTTCGAGCCCCATTCCGTCGACGTTCGCCGCCCGACCGATGGCGACCAGCAGCTCGTCGACCTCGGTCTGGAGACGCTCGCCGTCCTTCTCGTAGTGGACCGTCTTGACTCCGTCGGCGACCGTGATCTCGAGGACCTTGACGCCGCACTTGAGATCGACTCCGTCGCGGATCAGAGCGTCCTCGACGATCTGCGCGGCGTCACTGTCCTCCCGCGGCAGAACGTGCGGGGCCATGTCGAAGAGCGAGACCTGGCTGCCGAAACGCGCGAACGACTGGGCGATCTCGCAGCCGATCGGGCCGCCGCCGATGACGCCGAAGCGCGCCGGCAGCTCGGTGAGCGAGAATACGGTCTCGTTGGTCAGATAGGTGCCGGGCTCGGCGCCCGGGATCGGTGGCACGAACGGTCGCGCGCCGGTGGCGATGATCGCGCGGCGGAAGTCGAGCCGCCGACCGCCGACTTCGATCGCGTCCGGGCCGACGAAACTTCCATCGCCGATGAAGATGTCGACGCCGAGATCGGTGAAACGCTGGGCGCTGTCGTGGCGGCTGATCGAGGCGCGCAGGTTGCGCATGCGCTCCATCACCTTGCCGAAGTCGCCGGGACCCGAAGCGGCGGGAGCGCCGAAGCGCTCGGCGCCGGTGCGCGCGTCGTGCCAGGCGCGTGCGGCGCGGATGATCGCCTTGGAGGGTACGCAGCCGTGGTTGAGACAGTCGCCGCCCAGCATGCGCCGCTCGATCAGCGCGACCCGGGCGCCGAGGCCGGCGGCGCCGGCGGCGCTGACCAGGCCGGCAGTGCCGCCGCCGATCACCACCAGGTGATAGCGGGTGGCCGGCTCGGGGTTCTGCCACGATATCGGGTGGACGTTGGCGATCAGTTTCTGGTTGTGAACGTCGAACGGCTCGACCAGAGCTGCCAGCTCTTCGTCCAGTCCCTCGGCGGCGTTCAGGGGCTCAGTCATTTTCGGCCTCCTCGAGAGCGCGCTTGGCGATGCGGGTGATGATCGTCGTCACCACGACGGTGGCGGCCAGACCGACTCCGAGCAGCGCCCAATCGGCGATCCCCTTGTCGACCTCGGTACCTCCCGCGACGGCGGCGAGGCTACCGAGCGCCTTGCCGTAGTAGACGTAGAGGAAGGTGCCGGGGATCATGCCGAAGCACGCGATCAGATAGTCGACGAAGCGAATCTTGGTCAGCCCGAGGCCATAGTTGAGGAGGCTGTAGGGGAAGACCGGCGACAGCCGCATCAGGAGGACGATCTTGCGCCCCTGCTTGGCAACCGCGCTGTCGATGGTCTTGAACTTCGGGCGCTCCTCGAGCCGTCGCTCGACCGCGCTCCGGGCGCCGTAGCGGGCGATCAGAAAGGCCGCCGAGGCGCCCAGGGTCGAGCCGAAGAAGACCAGCAACGTGCCGCGAGTCAGACCGAAGATGGCGCCGGCGGCCAACGTCAGCAACGATCCCGGTACGAACGCGACGGTAGCGAGCGCGTAGCCGCCGATGAAGACCAGCGGTCCCCAGACGCCGAGACCGTCCACCCACTCGGCGAAGCGGGGCACGTAGCCGCCCAGCTCCTTGCCGGCGAAGACCAACGCCGCCAGCGCGGCCAGGCCCGCCAGCACTTTCAGGATCGTCGCAATACGACCGGACGGTTGCTTCGTCGGGCGCTCGGGTGAGGCTTCGTCTTTCGGCATGGTTGGTTCTGGGGCGAGGCTCCCGAGGGTTCGGGTCGCTCGCTCGATTTCAGTTACGGGGCGGCGAGCAGGCCGGATCTAGCCTGGTCGTTACGGGGTGAGTGGACTGGCCGAGCCGGTTCTTACGCGGCGACCCACATCGCGCCGGCGAGCAGTACGCCGGTCAGGCCGATCAGCATCCCGGCCACCGCCGCCAGGTTGCCCCAGATGGTCCCATGCTTGGCGGTCTTTCCGAGGATGAAAAGACTGACCGACGCGACGACAACCTGCAGCCCGATCATGGCGAGCGTGAAGTTGGTCGACGGTGCTTGCCCTGCGTCTCCCCCCAGGGCCGAGATCGTATTTCCGATGGCGATCAGGCTGCCCAGTCCGACGGCCGCGATCGCCACCAGATCCCAGGCTTTTGGCTTCGGCAGGTCCATCATGGCGCAAATCGTAGCACAAGAATCGTCCCTTTCGAATGTTGGTGGCTGCTCTTTGAAATGTGCTGATCATGCAGGCTTTTTACGACAATTTGCAAAAAGATGTTGCTCGTGGCGGCGTCGTGGGCTATCTTCCCGCCATCATGACCAATGGGAGAGACCGCTAAAATGACCGGAGCAGAGATCCTCAAGACCGTCGATGCCGAAAAAGTGCGCTTCATGAGGCTGCAGTTCACCGACCTGATGGGTGCACTGAAGAACGTGGAGATTCCTCGTAGCCAGTTCGAGAAGGCGCTCGACGGTCAGATCCTGTTCGACGGTTCGTCGATCGAGGGATTTGTTCGCATCGAAGAGTCCGACATGCTGCTGGTGCCCGACTTCGAGACCTTCAGCGTCAATCCCTGGACCAGCCCCGACGGCACACGTGTTGCGCGCTTGATCTGCGACGTGCACCGGCCCGACGGCAGCCCGTTCGAGGGCTGTCCGCGGCTCTGCCTGAAGCGGCAGGTCGAGAAGGCCGAGGCGCTGGGCTACACGGCGGTGTTCGGGCCCGAGCCGGAGTTCTTCCTCTTCCAGCGCGACGCGCAGGGCAACCCGCTGGTGTCCGAGACCCACGATGTTGGCGGCTACTTCGATCTGACGCCGGTCGACAAGGGCGAAGAGTGTCGCCGCGACATCGTGGTCGTCCTCGAGGCGATGGGCTTCGAGGTCGAGGCCGCACATCACGAGGTCGCCCCCGGTCAGCATGAGATCGACTTCAAATACTCGGACGCCATCAAGTGCGCCGACTACGTGGCCACGTTCAAGTTCGTGGTCAAGAAGGTGGCGCTCGACCACGGCCTGCACGCCACCTTCATGCCCAAGCCGATCGCCGGCGTCAATGGGTCGGGTATGCACTGCCATCAGAGCCTGATCACCGCCGACGGCGAGAACTCGTTCTACGACGAGGGCGCCGAGTGGCAGCTCTCGGACATCGCGCTGGCCTATATCGGCGGTATCCTCGATCACGCCAAGGCGCTGGTCGCGATCACGAATCCGCTGGTCAACTCCTACAAGCGGCTGGTGCCCGGGTTCGAGGCGCCGACCA
>JAJCXP010000171.1 GCA_029263375.1 Acidobacteriota bacterium
CGGCTCTTCCGAGAGCACGTCGAGCGGGTCAAGCCGAAGGGCGTAACCGTCGAGGTCGAAGGTGTGCACGGCGCGGTGCCGGTTCTGATCGAGACCTCCGGCCCGATCGCCGACGCGGCGACCGGGGCGCAGGAGGACATCTGGGGCAAGGCGCCCTACAAGATTCGCGAGGGCGGGTCGATTCCGGTGGTGGCCACCTTTGCACAGGTGTTGGAAGTGCCGGTGCTGCTGGTCGGGCTCGGCCTGCCTGACGATCGGCTGCACTCACCCAACGAGAAGTTCAACCTGAGCTGTTTCTCCAACGGCATCAAGACCATCGTGCGGTTGCTCGACCGTGCCGGGGCTTGACCTGAACCGCACGGTAGGCGTGAGAGGGGTTCGTCAATGAGCGGGGAAGCGGACAGCCAGGAGAGAGAGCTCAAGTTCCCGTGTGAAGGGCTCGACGGGTTGCGCGATCGACTGATCGAGCTAGAGGCCGAACGACTCCAGCCGTCGGCGTTCGAGGAGAATCTGCTCTTCGACCGCGATGGCGAATTGCAGAAGAGCGACTCGATCCTGCGCCTGCGCATCGACTCTCACGGTACTCGCCTGACGTTCAAAGGCCCAGCGACCTTCGAGGGCGACGTCAAGGTCCGCCGAGAGCACGAGATCAAGGTCGACGGCGCCGACCAGGCCAGGGCGCTCATCGAGAGCCTCGGCTACCAGCCGGTTGCCCGCTACCAGAAGTATCGCGAGGAGTGGCAGCTCGGGGGCGTGCTGATCGCGCTGGACCATACGCCGATCGGAGACTTCGCCGAGTTCGAGGGCGATGGCGCCGAGAAGGTCGCCCAGCGTTGCAAGTGCGATCCGGACGAGGCCGAGCGCCGCAACTACCTCCAGATCTATAAGGACTATCGCGAAACGCACCCGGACGCGCCCGCGGACATGGTCTTCCCTTGAGCGGCCTGCGCGCCGTCGTCCTGGCGGCGGGGCTGGGAACGCGGCTGCGCCCGCTCACCGAGTTCGAGCCCAAGCCGCTGCTGCCGGTCGGCGGCCGGCCGCTGGTCAGCCACACGCTCGATCGGCTCGAAGCGGCCGGCTGCGAGGCGGTGGCGCTCAACCTGCATCACCTGGGCTCCCGCATTCGCGAGCGGCTCGGTGATTCGCACGGAACCATGAGCCTGGTCTATTCCGAGGAGGACAAACTGCTCGGAACGCTCGGCGCCCTCGTTCCCCTACGAGACTTCTGGCATGACGCCGAGACGCTGGTGGTGGTCAACGGCGACACGCTCAGCAGATGGCCGTTCGGGCAGTTGGTCAGGAGACATCGCCGAAAGGGCGCCGATCTCACCCTGATGGTCTCGCGCCGCGCGCGCCTCGACGAGTACGGCGGCGGCGTCGGCATCGACAAGGCGGGTCGGATCGTGTCGCTGCGCCCGGGCGCTGATCGGGGCGAGGTCGTCAAGCGCCGGGTGTACGGTGGCGCGCACGCGCTATCGCCCTCGTTGCTCGAGGGACTGCCCGAGGCGCCGCTGAACTTCGTGCCCGACCTGTGGGCGCCGATGCTCGAACAGGCTCGGCCGATCGAGGCCTACGAGTCGTTCGGACGCTGGTTCGAGAGCGGTACGCCTGAGCTCTATCTGCGCTCGGCGCGCAACTGGCCCGGCCGTTGGTGGCTACCGCGATGGCTGCGCGGGTCGTGGATCGCCCCGGCCGCCAACGTGCACGACGACGCCCGGGTGTCGCGCTCGGTGATCGAGGTCGAGGCGACGGTCGAGGCGGGCGCGGTCGTCGATCGCTCGCTGGTGCTGCCCGGAGCCCGGGTGACGGCCGGTTGCGCGGTGCGCAACTCGATCATCGGCTTCGGCGTCGCCCTGGCCCCGGAGACCCGCGTCGATCGCCGCGTGGTCACGCCCGAGCGCGCCGAGGTCTCGCCGCGGCCGGGCGACTCGCTGGTCGGCGGACTGATCTATTCGCCCCTCGGGCGATCCGGCTAGCCTGGGGCAAGCTGTCCCACCCGTCGAAGGAATCGCGTCGACGTGCCCCTCCTACTTGTCAGCAGGGAAGGCGCGCCGGCATGGCACACGTTTCGAGAGCCTCTTCATGGTAACCCGCACCCAATTTCCCGAAACCCCTCTTCCTCCATGTCGTGCCGGCGCGCCTTCCGGCTTTCTCCATGAACCCGTCTCCAACCACTTCCCGCCGCACGGTAGAGTTCGTGCCGGATGCAGGGATCTCGATCGTTCAGGCTGCTGGTGTTCGACTGGGATGGAACCCTGGTCGATTCGATAGGCCGGATCGTCGACTGCACGCGCGCGAGTCTCCAGGACGCCGGGCTGCCGGCGGTGGACGACCACCGCATCCGCATGTCGATCGGTCTAGGCATTCGCACCATGGTCGACCGGTTCCTCCCCGGTTGCGACGATCAGACATTCGACCGGATCTGCGAGGCGTACCGCCGGAACTGGACCGAGAGCTACTCGCGCGACCCGGTGCTGTTCGACGGCGCGCGCGAGGCGCTCAGCGAGATGGAGCGCGAGGGGTACCTGCTCGCGGTGGCGACCGCCAAGAGCCGCTGGGGGCTCACTCGCGACCTCCAGGCGACCGGGCTGGAGTCGATGTTCCATAGCACCCGCACGGCGGACGAGAGCCGGTCGAAGCCGAATCCGGCGATGCTGCTGGCGATTCTCGACGACCTCGGCGTCCGCGCCGAGGAGGCGCTCATGGTGGGCGATACGATCCACGATCTGCAGATGGCGGAGAACGCCGCGGTCGCCGGGCTCGGAGTGACCAGCGGCTCGCACGACCGCAAGGAGCTCGAGGAGGTGCGGGCGCTCGACTATCTGGACGGAGTCCGCTCGATGCCCAGCTGGCTGCGCGGGCGCTTGTCGGCGGAGGCCGGCGAATGAATTGGCTCGGCCGGCGAGCCGCGCTGCTGGCGATGGTTGGCATCGCCCTGCTGATGGGAGCTCCCCAATCGGCTCGTCAGGGCTCGGAGCTCGCGTCGCGAGAGCTCGCGGCCCGTCCGTTCGATCAGCCTGATCGGGCCGCCGAGTTCTACCGCGCCAAGCGGTTGTCCGGCGGTTCGGTCGCCGACCCCGCCGGCGCCTACCGGCGAGCCCAGGAGCACCTGCACACGATGCCGGCCTATTCGACCCGTCGGGGCGAGCTCCTGTCCGGAGACGGCAGGCTCCGGAAGTCGTCGGCCTCGGCGCTCGACAGCTGGTCGCAGCTCGGGCCTGGCAACATCGGCGGGCGTACGCGCACGCTGCTGATCCACCCGAAGAAGCCCAAGATCATGTACGCGGCCGGGGTCTCGGGCGGAATCTGGAAGACCAAGAACAACGGCAAGCGCTGGCAACCGATCGGCGACGATCTCGCCAACATCGCGGTCAACGTCCTGGCAATGGACCCCGAAGATCCGAATGTGATCTACGCCGGCACCGGCGAGGGCTACATGCGCGAGGA
>JAJCXP010000172.1 GCA_029263375.1 Acidobacteriota bacterium
GGCAGGAGGTCCTGTCGGTGGCGATCGATGCGGGGGCTGGGAGCGGTGGCGGTCCCGGGCGCCCACGGCTGCTATTTCGGCCCGACCGCCGGCTGGTCACCTGGACGCCGGTCGCCGATCATTCACGGTTCCTGATCGCGAGCGCGCCTGACGAGGCGCTACAGCCTCCGTTGCGGTTGATCTTGGACGCGGGGCCGGTGTTGCGGGGGAGGGGAGGCGGGGTCTAGATTTGTTGTCCGCCGCAGGAAAGGAGGGTTCATGAAGCAGGGAGCCTGTCTTGCCTCGATCGTGCTCTGTCTCCAGGCCGCGCTCGCAATGGCCGAGGTGCCGATCGCCGTCTCGCCGGGAGACAGTCGTTTGTCGACTCCTATCGAGAGCCGCTGTCCTACCTTCAGCTGGGGAGCGTTGCCCGAAGCACGGGCCTACGAGCTGGTGGTCTTCGAGCTGGCGGAGGGAGATCCCGGCGGTCTCAGTGCCGAGACCGTGGCGGAGAGCGCACCGGTCGCGCTCTGGACCGAGATCCCGGCCGCGGCGCTTTCCTGGACGCCGGCGTCCGGTGACTGCCTGGCGCGGGGTGGGCGCTACGCCTGGTTCGTGCGCGCTCTCGGCGGTCCCGACCTCGGATGGTCGGAGGCGAAGCTGTTCGAGGTCCAGGCTGCCCCGTCGCTGGAAGAAGTCGAAGGGGCGCTCGACACTCTGCGCCGCTACCTCGGCGAGAGCTCGGAGGGGGAGGCAGGCTCCGGCGTTGCCGCCCTCGCCGCGGCGATCAAGGAGGGGACGGAGTCGAACCCGGAGGCCACAGGGGCGGAGACGGCCGATCCAGAAAGCATGGGAGCGCCCGAGATCGCCATCCGGGGCGTCACCGACAGCATCGCCGACCAGTCGGTCGGGGTTCAAGGTGAAGCCACCGGCGCGACCGGCATCGTCGACGGTGTGCGCGGCTCGAGCTCGAGTGCCAACGGTACCGGCGTGCGCGGCACGTCCAGTGCTCTCGACGGCGTCACCGCCGGCGTCTGGGGCGGCGCCAGCTCACCGTTCGGATTCGGCGGATTCTTCTTCAACCTCGGCCTGGGCGTTCCCGGCGGCACCGGCCTCTACACCAGCGGCGCCCTCAACGCGAGCCCCGACCTCATCCTGGCCGGCAACTTCTTCTGGCCCGAGGCCGATCAGGACGACGGCCGGATCCACTCGGATCCGCTCTATCCGTCGAGCGATCTGGTCCTGCAGAGCAACAACTCGGTGCAGATCGAGCTCGACAGCGACGGTGATGGAGAGAACTCCGACTTCACCGTGGTGGACAAGGACGGCCAGACGCTCTTCAATGTGGACAGCGACGGCATCACCTTCATCGATGGCGACCTGTTCCTCAACGGCGAGCCGCAGGGTGGCCTGCTGAGCATCGCCGAGGTCGAGGATCTGATCGACCTCGCCATCGAGCAGCACCTCGCCGAGGAGCATCCGAAGATCGTCTTCGTCACCAGCGCGATCTACACCGGCAACCTCGGCGGGCTGAGCGGCGCCGACGACAAGTGTCAGGACCTGGCCAGCGGCGCCGGCCTGTTGGGGACCTTCAAGGCGTGGATCAGCGGCAGCTCGACCAGCGAGGAGGCCCGCGACCGGATGAGCCAGGCCGACGTCGCCTACCGGAGGGTGGATTTCGTCAAGATCGCCGACGACTGGGCCGACCTGATCGACGGCTCCCTCGCCGCGCCGATCAACGTCGACCAGAACGGCAACACCGTGGTCTCGACCCTGACCGCCTACACCAACACCGACTCCAACGGCGCGATCCACGAGAGCGGCCGCGAGTGCGGTCTGAACCCAGGCAACGAATGGAACACGAGCGACATGTTCGCGTCGGGAGGGTATGGGACGGTGGGAGCGACCGGCAGCACCTGGTCGTGGGTCACCAACAACGGGTGCGACAACCAGCGGCGTCTCTATTGTGTTCAGCAGTAGGCCGCCGAGCGGAGGCGATCTCACGCTGATCGCTCGCGCCCCGAGCCGGTAGCGGGCTCTAGTCCAGGCAAGTCATAGCCGCGTGACTATTTGCCGGCTCGCGTTCCGAGCCACTACCATCGCTGCAATTGGGTTTTCAACTGGCGGGTTGCAGGACGATCCGGGCGCCTCTTTGTGCCACGTCGTGCTGACTGGAGGGTAGGAGCATGAGCGGAACGATCAGGCGATGGCAGCGAGGCGACGTAGGGCGGATTCTCCTGGTGGCCGTGCTCACCTTCCAGCAACCGGCGAGCACAGCAGTGATCGTCGTTGACGGCGGCTGCGCGCTCGCCGACGCCATCAGCGCCGCCAACACCGATTCGGTGGTCGGCGGCTGCAGCGCCGGCTCGGGCGCCGACGAGATCCAGCTCACCGGCGACGTCAACCTGACGTCGGCGCTGCCGGGGATCGTCAGCGACATCACGATCGAGGGCGGCGACTTCACCGTGGCCCGCGACGGCGCCGCTCCCGAGTTCGGCATCTTCTCGGTCACCAGCGGCTCTTTCGCGCTCAGCCACATGACCGTCGCCAATGGCCGGGCTTTCGAGGGCGGCGCCATCTACGTCTCTGACGGGCCGGTGACGATCACCCACTCGACCCTGTCCGGCAACGAGGCGGACTTCGGCGGCGCCGTTTTCGTCTACAACTCCGGTGGGGTGCTGTCGATCACCAACAGCACCCTGATGGGCAACTCGGCGAGCAGGGGAGGTGCGATCTACACCTCCTGGTACACCGAGTCGACGATGTCGGGGAGCACCGTCTCAGGGAACTCGGCGACCGTCCGCGGCGGCGGGTTCTACGTCAGCTTCGGCGGCGAAGTGGACGTCACCAACAGCACCGTCTCAGGCAACACCGCTGCCGTCGGCGGAGGCGTCTATACGGCCGTGTACGGCCACGTCCGGCTGCTCAACAGCACCGTCTCCGGCAACAGCGGCACCAACCTCTACGCCGGCTTCAAGGCCTTTCTCAATTCGATCTACATCGACCGCAGCATCGTCGCCTACCCGGCAAGTGGCAGCAACTGCAGCAACTATGGCGGCGGCTACATCGTCGGCGGGGTCAGCAACTTCGACGACGACTTCTCGTGCCCCGCGACGTCCCCGATCACCCCCGGCGTCGACTTCGACACCCAGCTCGCCGACAACGGCGGTCCGACACTCACCCACGCTCTTCTCGCCGGCAGCGTCGCCGCCGACGCCGCCGGTACGTGCGGCCTGGCGACCGATCAGCGCGGTGTTCCACGCGACGACGGAGCGTGCGACAGTGGCTCGTTCGAGTTCAGCCCGGTCGGAGTCGGCGGGGCGGTGAGTGGCATGCGCGCTCTCGAGGTTCGCTGCCAGAACGCGACCACCTCGCAGTCCATCCAGTTCAGTCTGTCAGGGGAGACGAGTTGGGACTGCGAGGCGCAGGGACTCACGGTTGGCTCGGGTGACGTGGTGCGGCAGAGAGTCATCGGCCAAGCGGTCGACGGCGCGGCGGGTTCCGTCACTGGGCTCGAGCGGAGCTCGGTGATCTGTCGGAACGTGACGACCGGGCAGTCGGTGCCGGTGCCGATGGCTGGTGACTCTTGGGATTGTGTGGCGGCGGGGCTGGTTGTCAGTCAGGGTGACAGGGTTGAGCAGCGGGTGGGGGGTGGTGTTCCGTAGGGTGGGTCAGAAGGTCCAGTATTCCAGCCGTCCGTGGTGTCAGACCGGGGCGCTCGTCAACACGTCACCCAGGCGCATAGTTCGAGGGTTAGACTTCCTCAGCCGGAGTGGCGGAATGGTAGACGCAGGGGACTTAAAATCCCCCGCCGCAAGGCGTCCGGGTTCGATTCCCGGCTCCGGCACCACCGCAGCTTGGGACGCCACGAAGCTCCTGCCCGGAGGCTTAGGTAGCGTCCGCAAGCAAACCAGACACTCGCACCGACCTGAACTCGGTGCAGAGGTAGCAATGACAGGAGTTGTAATCGCCAGTGCGGGAGCGAATCCCCCGACGGGCACGCTGCGCCTGGTACGCTCCTGCTTGATCACCCGTGGCTAGACGCATGCGCTAGCTTCAGTTCCAGCATCGGGTCGATGCCGCCCCAGTGCGGATGCGTGACCCGCGGAGTTGCATCGACCAGGAGCACCCATGGCACAGCTCTCAATTCACGTGTTGGGAGAGTTGACCGTCCAACACGACGGCCTGGCGGTGGCTTTGCCAGCGTCCAAGCGAAGCCGCGCAGTCCTCGCCTACCTCGCTCTGACGGCCCGACCCCATCGTCGCGATCGCCTGTGCGAAGTGTTCTGGGAGATCCCCGACGATCCTCGCGGCGCGCTGCGCTGGGCGCTCAGTAAGCTTCGGCCCCTGGTGAATGAGGAGGCGAACGAACGCTTGGCGGCGGATCGTGAGCGCGTCACGCTGCAGACATCGGACGTGAGTATCGACGTCCGAGAGCTGGCTGCCGAACTCGAGAACCCGGAGCTGTCGGTCGGCCGCCTGCAGGAAATGGCGGTGCGACTCCAGGAGCCTCTCCTGGACGGTATCGACCTGCATGACCAGATGCTCTTCCAGCAGTGGCTGACGGCTGAGCGTGAGGATGCGAATCGCCTCCGTGCACGGGTGCTGCGCCGCTTGTCGCGCCATACCGACCTGCCACCCAACAAGGCCCTCCCGTGGACCCGGGCCTGGCTCGAACTCGAGCCGTTTGACCCGGAAGCGGCAACGTTGCTTGTTACACAATTGAAGCAGCTCGGACACACTGAGGAGTCTCAGACCCTATCGAGGGAATTGGCGGAGCGGTTCCGAACCGCGGGCATTGAGTGGACCCCGAGCTCGAGCGTCGACAAGAGCCCGGCAGATCGGGATGCCCAGAAACGCACCGACAGTCGCGAGTTCCTCGTCCGTCAGAAGATTCAGTTTTGTACGGCCGACGATGGCGTCCGTCTTGCCCATGCTCTGGTCGGTGACGGGGCGCCCATCGTCAAGGCGGCCAACTGGCTGAGTCACCTCGAGCTCGATTGGGATGCGCCCATCTGGAGCCCCCTGTTCCGGGAACTGGCGCGCGATCACCATGTCGTTCGCTATGACGAACGCGGCAATGGTCTGTCGGACTGGGATGTCAGCGATATCTCATTCGAGGCGTTCGTCACAGACCTCGAGACGGTCGTCGATGCAATGGATCTCGACCGTTTTGCGCTGCTCGGAATCTCCCAGGGAGCGGCCGTCTCGATCGAATACGCAGTACGGCACCCGGAGCGCGTTTCACATCTCATTCTGTTCGGCGGCTACCCCGCAGGCTGGCGTATCGGCGCGACCCACGAGACTATCCAGGAGCGCGAGGCGGTGATGACACTGACGGCGACGGGTTGGGGGCGGGACAACCCGGCCTACCGCCAGATCTTCTCGTCGACGTTCATGCCGAGCGCAACCGCCGAGGAGCTGAGCTGGTTCAACGAGTTCCAACGCCGCACGACCTCGCCCGAGAACGCGGTCCGTTTCCTGTCGGCATTCGGTGACATCGATGTGCGCCATCAGCTCGAGAGGGTAACCGTGCCTACTCTGGTCATTCACTCGCTCGGTGATCGACGTATTCCAGTCGAGACAGGTCGCGACCTCGCGGCGACCATTCCCAACGCGGAGTTCTTCGGGTTGGAGAGCGATGGCCACTTGCTCCTGGGTCGCGAGTCTGCCTCCCAGGTGTTTGTGGATGCCGTGCGAGAGTTCGTCGCACGGGCCTAGCCTTCGTATCCGAAGCCCCACTCGCGTACCGACGCCCGATCCGACATCGGGAGGGTCGCGGCGGATTTCCACGGTCGCTACCACGTTGGCTTCAACGGTGGCCCCGCAGGATTCCTCGAAATAACAGCGGCAGCCGGCCGTAGTTGAAGACCGGCACCGCATTCTTCCGAGGAGTTGACCAATGACCGACTTTCGAGCGCGCTTGCCCCAGACCGAGGGCGGGCTCTTCTTGACGGACGCGGGGCTGGAAACGGATCTGATCTTCAATCAGGGCGTGGAGATCCGAGAGTTCGCGGCCCACACCCTGCTGACGGAATCGGCGGGGCGACATTCTCTTGCGCAGTACTTCCGGGGGTTCCTTTCACTGGCAGATCAGCACCGCACCGGCTTTGTACTGGACAGTCCAACCTGGAAGGCGCACGGCCATTGGTCGGAAGCGTTGGCCTCGTCGGAGCGCGAGCTTGCCGACATCAACCGCGACGCCATCAGCTTCATTGCCGATTTGCGCGACGAGTTCGCCGGCAACCGCGGCCCGGTCGTGCTCAACGGCGTAATCGGACCACGTGGAGACGCGTACGCGCCGGAGCTGAGCATCCGGGCGAACGAGTCCGAGGACTACCACGCACAGCAGATCGGTTGGTTGGCCGAGACGGAGGTCGAAATGGTCACCGCGTTGACCTTCACCCAGGCTTCCGAAGCGGTCGGCATCGTCAGGGCCGCCAACAAGGCCGGACTCCCCATCGTCGTGTCTTTTACGGTCGAGACCGACGGTACCCTGCCCACCGGACAAGAGCTCGGTGAAGCTGTGCTCGAGGTCGATTCGGCCACGAACCACGGCGCGGCCTACTTCATGATCAATTGCGCGCATCCGGATCACTTCCGCGATGCGTTGCACGACGCGGAATGGCTCCGCCGAATCAAGGGGCTTCGCTGCAACGCTTCGCGCTGCAGTCATACGGAGCTGGACGAGGCCGAGACGCTCGATGCGGGGGATCCGCATGAGCTTGGTCAGTTGTACAGAGCGCTGCACAGGAAGATGCCCTGGGTCAACGTGCTTGGCGGTTGCTGTGGCTCGGATCTCCGGCACGTCAAGGAGATCATCGCGGCTGTTGCCGAAGACCGAATTGCCACCGAGTCGGGATCGCGTGCTGCGCGGTACGCCTGAGCCCGATGCCCATGCGCAATTCTCAAAGTGCATCCGGAAACGCGATCAGAGGCCGTCTGAATGCCTGGTTCTTTCTGGCATTCGACGGCTACATCAATCAGCTCACCGCACGTCGCAAGGCGGCGCTGTTCGCGGATCTTCCGGATCATGTCCTCGAGATCGGCGCTGGGGTAGGGGCCAACTTCCGCTACCTGAGGCCAGGTACGCACGTCACGGCTGTCGAGCCGAATCCGCACATGCTGCCGGGCTTGAAGAAGCGGGCCGAGGCCCACGGCGTCTCGCTCCAAGTTCTACCTTGCCCGGCCGAGAGCATCCCTCTACCGGACAGCAGCGTCGAAGCGGTGATCTGCACGCTCGTCCTCTGTACCGTGCCGGAGCCGCAGGCGGCGCTCACCGAAGTTCGCAGAATCTTGAAACCTGGTGGGCGCTTTCTCTTTCTCGAGCACGTTGGCGCGCCGGCTCGATCGCTGAGTCGTCGTCTCCAGGACCTTCTACACAGCCCCTGGCACTACCTCTTCGAAGGTTGCCACACGAATCGAAACACACAGGAACTGATCGAATCGGTCGGCTTCCAAACGGTCGATGTCGACCGGTACAAGCTCCGTAGCCCGTTCCTGCCCGTCAATACACAGATCTCAGGCTTTGCCGTCGAATGACTAGGAGAACCCCCATGTCCCACAATCAGAGCTCACCCTCCCTCAAATCACTGTTCGCCGTCGTCGCCGTGCTGGTGTCGATGGTCAGTCCGGCCATGGCCGCCCACCTCCATCAGCACGACCCGGACGCCCTCGCCGCAGATCCGCGATCGGCCGAGCGTCGACTCGCGCCCGAGCTTGCGGGTTTGGGAGACAACCACTTCGCCGTGTCGACCGAGAATGCCGAGGCGCAGGCCTTCTTCGACCAGGGCCTCCTCCTGACCTACGGCTTCAACCATCAGGAAGCTCTGCGAGCGTTCAAGGAGGCGGCTCGGCTCGATCCCGAGTTGGCGATGGCCTACTGGGGTTGGGCGCTCGTCCTCGGCCCCAACCTCAACCTCGCGATGAGTTCTGAAGCCTCGGCGCAGGCCTACGAGGCAATCCAGCTGGCGCTGAACCACGCGGCCGCGGCAAGCGACAGGGAGCGCGCGTTGATCGAAGCGCTGGCGAGGCGCTATAGCGCGGATCCGTCCGCGGAGCGCGCAACCCTCGACGCCGCCTACGCCACGGCGATGGCGGAAGTCTACGAGCTGTATCCGGAGGACGCCGATATCGCTACTCTGTTCGCCGCAGCTTTGATGAACACCTCTCCCTGGAACTACTGGACGCCGGAGGGGCGCCCACGCCGCCACACCGAGCGGACCGCCGGCGTGCTGGAGCGAGCGATCGAGCGGGACCCGCAGCACGAGGGCGCCCTGCACTACTACATCCACCTCGTCGAGTCGGTCGCGCCCTGGCGCGGCGAGCGCGCCGCCGACCTGCTACGTGGACTCGCTCCGAGCGCCGGGCATCTCGAGCACATGCCGTCACACATCTACATGCAGGTCGGACGCTACGACGAAGCGTACGAGGTCAACGTTCGCGCGAGCGAAGCGGATGAGGACTACCTCGCCCAATGCCTCAGTCAGGGGATCTATCCGCTCACCTACTACCCTCACAACACCCACTTCCTGGTCTGGGCGGCCGCTATGGAGGGCCGTCAGGAAACGGCGTTGGCGGCTGCACGGAAGGTCGCCTCGCAAGTGCCTGAGGATCGCCACGGCGACGCGTGGGCCCTCTTCGAGGTCTTCTCCAGCATGCCGCTCTCAGTGATGATGCGTTTCGGCGCGTGGCAGGAGATCCTGTCCGAGCCGCAGCCGCGTGTAGAGGAACGGTTCCTTACGGGGATGTGGCACTATGCGCGCGGCATGGCACTGCTGCGCACCAGCGGCGTGCGGAAGGCGAAGAAGGAGCTCGAGCAACTCGCGCGCGTCGAGCACGACAGGCGCTCCGCCGAAGCCATGATCGGCTTCAGCACCGCGAGCTCGCTCCTGACCATCGCCACAGAGCTCCTCGCTGCCGAGATCGATGCCGAACGAGGCCGCTACCCACAAGCGATCGGGCGCGCCGAGCGAGCTCTCAGACTGGAAGACGCGCTCCACTACAACGAGCCGCCCGAGTGGTTCGTACCGGTGCGGCACACTCTCGGCGGGATTCTCGTCGAAGCCGGTTTGCCGCGTGAGGCGGAGACGGTCTTCTACCAGGATCTCCGCCAGAATCCAGAGAACGGCTACGCTCTGTACGGTCTTTGGCAGGCCCTGACAGCTCAAGATCGGCACTCGGAGGCGCTCTCCGTTCGAGAGCGGTTCGACGAGGCGTGGAAGGCAGCCGACGTCCCGCTCACTCGGTCGCGCTACTGAGCGCTCGCCAGGCTCGGCGCTCCACAACGCCGTTTTGGTCGAGGCGTGCGGGCGATGGGCTACTCGATCGCCGGAGGTGAAGCCGGTCGGCGGCTGGGCGGCTTGGCCGATCCTCGGCCCGATCGGAGTTCACCTCCGGCCAACTCCGCCCCGTTGCCGAGGCTCGCAGCGCAGGAACGGCCCGATTTCCATCCGCACTATATCCGCACCAACCCCGCCCAAACGTGCCCTACAAACGTAGGGATCTGGGCTGGATGGGAGCCCGGCGGGTCGGTGCCTGCTGGTCGACCGATCGCCATCTCGGTCTGACCGGGATTCAGCTCGCGATCCACCAAGGGTAAGGGTCTGCTATCGAAACTCGGCGACCAGCAGACTGAAGTCGTCCTCAAAAGCGGCGCCCTCGAGCACCTCTCGCACTCGCTGCTCGATCTGCTCCGGGCGCGTGCCTGCGCCGTCGTACCGGGCCGCGAGCAGCTGCTTGAAATCCTCCAACCCCCAGGCTCGGCCGTCGGACGGCTCGAGCTCGTAGGCGCCGTCGCTGTAGACGTGCAGGATGGCGCCGACGGGAATCTGGGCCTGATCGGCGGTGAACTCGCCACCGTCGAAGAGCCCGACCGCCCGCGACGGAGTGGCCAGCTCGAGCGTCTCACCCGCCGCGGTCAGGAGGATCGCCGGGGGATGCCCGGCGGAGGCGTAGGTCAGACGGCGCGACTCGGGCTCGTAGACGCCGTACCAGAGGGTCAGGTAGAGGTTGGCGTGATCGCTCATCCGGAACATCGTGTTGAGCGCGCTCAGCACCTGGTCCGGTCTGGAGAAGTCGACGTTCGGAAGCGACTCCTTGCGGAGCGAGTTGAAGGCGGTCACCGAGTGGAGCCCCGAGCCGGCGCCGTGACCCGAGACGTCGATCAGATAGATGGCGAGTCGCTCGTCGTCGAGCCAGTGGTAGCCGAGGGCGTCGCCGCCGACGGCCGTCGAGGGGACGAAGCGATAGGTGATGGCGACGTGCTCGCAATCGAGCGGCGCCGGCAAGAGCGCCTGCACGTAGTCCTCGGCCTTGTCGAGGTCCTTTTCCAGGCGGTCGATCCGCAGGCTCTCCTCGCGGCCCAACCGCTCGTACTGCAGCTTGGTCTCGCCCACCTGAAGCGTGCCGCCGAGCTCGAGCAGGCCCTCCTCGCCGGCGAGCTTGGCGCCGTTGACGAACGTGCCGTTGGTGGAGCCGAGGTCCTTGACCACGGCGCCGCCGAAGGCGAGATGCACCGAACAGTGCCGCTTGGAGATCCCCTTCTCATCCAAGCTGGCCGTCGCCTTCTTGCCGCGGCCCAGCACGATCGGCTCCGCACCCAACTCGATCTTGCGCCCGACGGCTCGGCCCCCGGTCACTCGCAGGTAGTGAACCTGATCTTCGGACCCGGCAGCGGCGTGGATGCTCAGGACGATGGTCGCGTCGAACTGTTCGTCGCTCAGGATCGGCCTCGCATCGACGAAAGCTTAGTCCAACACGGGCTCCCGCGCCTACCCTCCAGCCGGGCGTCGGTGAGTACCAGTACGTCTCATTCGTGTCGAGATCGACGACGCAAGCCGCCGGGCGTCCTCACCAGAGTTGGGGCGAGTACTTCCGACGACTTGCAGGACGCGAGCAAGGGCTAGACCAGCGCCTTCTTGTCGACCTTGCCGATGGCGGTCTTGGGCAGCTCCGCGAGGACAACGATCTCGAGCGGCAGCTTGAACCTGGCCAGGCGCTCGGCGAGAAAACCGCGAAACGCGTCTTCGTCGAGCCCTTCGCCATCCTTGATCACCAGGCACGCCCTTCCGACCTCGCCCCACTTGTCGTGCGGCACGCCGACCAGCGCCGCCTCGGCTACGCCCGGATAGGCCAACATCACGGACTCGACCTCGGCAGGGTAGACGTTCTCGCCGCCGGAGATGAACATGTCCTTGGACCGGCCTTTGATGGTGAAGAAGCCGTCCTCGTCGCGCACCGCCAGATCCCCGGTCCACAGCCAACCGTCGCGGATCGTCTCGGCGGTCGCTTCGGGCTGCCGCCAGTAGCCGGGCATGACGTGGGGGCCGCGGATGAGGAGCTCGCCGGTTTCGCCGGCGGCTACCTCGACGCCCTGCTCGTCGACCACCTTCATGTCGACGTGGAAGTTCGGCATTCCCACCGACGTCGGCTTGGCGCGAATCAGCTCCCTGGGTAGCCAGAAGTTGTTGCCGGTGGCCTCGGTCAGGCCGTAGCCCATCTTGAAGTCGACGCCGCGGTCCCAGAACCTCTCCATGATCGGCAGCGGGCAGGGGGCGCCGCCGGATATCACCAGCTCGAGCCTAGAGAAGTCGATTGTCTCCCAGCGCGGATCGGCCTGAATCATCTGGTACATGGTGGGCACGCCGACGTAGTGCGTGACGCCGGCCCCCCGTCCGTTCGATCCGATCAGCTCGAAGGTCTCATCCAGCGAGAACTCGCGGCACAGGATCGTCTTGCCGCCCACGTGGACCAGCGGCACCATGAAGATGTTGGGTCCGCCGATGTGGAAGAAGGGCAGCTGCAGCGCGGCCGAGTGCCCCGCGTGAAGGCCCCACGACACGATGGTGTTGACGCTGTTCCAGGTGATGTTCCCATGGGTGAGAACGGCGCCCTTGGGCAGGCCGGTCGTGCCGCCGGTGTAGTAGATGCCCCACGGATCGTCGAGGGTCAGCTGCGGTAGGTCGGCGAGCGCCTCGGACTGTCGATCGCGCTCGGCAAAGGCGCGGTCGCCGGCTCGGGGCTCCGCGAGTGCCACTAGCTCACGCACCGTCCCGAGCGACGGCCGGAGCTCGTCCACCTGCGACCGCCACTCGTGCCCGTAGATCAGCAGCTCGGGCTCGCCGCCGGCGACGATACCCTCGAGCTCGCGCACGGTCAGGCGCCAGTTGAGGTTCTGCAGCACTGCGCCGATCTTGCCCGCCGCCCAGAAGAGGTCCAGGTACTCCGGACAGTTGGAGGCGTAGACCGCGACCCGGTCGCCGCGGTCGATGCCGAGCGCGCGCAGGTAGTTGGCCGTACGGTTGACGCGCGCGTTCCACCGGGCATAGGTGACCTCGGCACCACCCGGACCCTCGACCAGGCCGACTCGATCGGGGGTCAGCCCGGCGCGCTTGGCCAGCCAGTCGGTCGCGTAGTCCGAGGTCTGCGTGATCTCGGTCATTCGACTCTTCCCCATTGCACGATGCCGGCGCCCCATACGTAGCCGATCCCGGCGCCGAGGATCACCATGAGGTCGCCGTCGACCAGCTTGCCGGTGCGCTCGCCCTCGAGGATCGAGAGGATGGTGTCCTGCTCGCCGATGTGGCCGATGTCGCCGAGGTAGACTGACTTCTCCTCGTCGATCTCCAGGAGCTCGAGAATCTGTCGGTGGGCCGAGGGCTTGACCAGCAGCATGTTGAGATAGTCCAGGTCGGCTCGAGTGTAGGGAGCGCCGTCGGGCTTCGGTCCCGACTTGGCCAGCGCCTGGTCGACGCACGCCATCCAGTTGGAGATCGACACATCGTTCAGGCGCGCCTTCATCGCCTCGGGCTCGACCAGGTCGAACTTGAAGCGGCCCGCGGCTACCGCTTCGTCGGTCGGGTGCTCGACGGTGCCGCTCGCCGGGACCACGACGTGGCGACTCATCGAGCCGTCCGATATCAGGTGCGTACCGAGAACGCGGTTCGCGGGCCAGTCGCGCTTGACCAGCAACGCCCCGGCGCCGGCGCCGATGTTGAAGAGAAAGGAGGTCTTCGGGTTCGAGAAGTCGATGAAATCGCCGACCGTGTAGCCGCCTGCGATCAATACCGTCTCGATCGACCCATCCTCGTTCATGAGCGAGCGCGCAAGCTTCAGCGCCGCGATCGTGGTGGCACAGCGCATGTGAACGTCCATGCCCCAGGCGTTGACCGCTCCGATCTCGTGCGCAAGATCGATCCCGGCGGTCCACAAGCTGTACTCCTTCCACTCCTCGGTGGTGCACAGGACGACGTCGATCTCAGCCGGATCGACCTGAGCCTTGTCGAGGCACTGCCGCGCCGCGCGCGCCGCCATCTCGTTGGGATGGACGCCGGGGTCGGAGACGTGTTTCCTTTTGATGCCCAGCTTGTCGCGCACCACCCACTCAGGCAGACCGCTGGCCGCGGCGATCTCGGCCGCGGTCATCACCGTGTCGGGCAGGAAGCTCCCGGCGGCGACGATGCCCATGCTCACGCCGTCGTTCATGCGCTCACTCCCGCCCGGCGCCGCAGGGCCAGGTGAAGAGCCCCGCCGACCACGAGGGCGGCGACGACGCCCAGAGCCGTGGAGATGCCGGGGTTCCTGACCGACGCTCCGACGTAGTAGGGGAACCAACCCCCGCCGGTGTAGTAGAGGCCGAAGTGCACCACGACTGCGGTCACCGACGCCGCGATCACGGCCAGCTTCGGCGTGTCATGGAGGAACGTGCCGAACAGTACCGGTACGAAGGCGGCGGCGAAGTAAGCGTAGACGCCCAGCTGCGCGAAGATGATGACGCTCAGGTTCGGCGCCACCAGCTGCCACCAGGCGAGCCCGAACGACACCAGCCCGAGGACGACGATCACCGCCCGATTGAGCAGAAAGAGATATCGATCCGGCAACTCGCGGTGGGTCGCCGCATTGTGGACGTTCTTGATCAGGTCGTTGGTGACGATGATCGACAACGACTGGATGAGCCCCTCGAGAGTCGACATCCCGGCCGAGATCAGACCGAGGAAGACGACCACGCCGACGAACCACGGAAACTGGGTCACCAGATAGATGGACGTGACGCCGTCGGGCGCTATGGTTGCGCCGTCGATGGCGAGATCGGGAAACTCGAGTCGGGCGTAGAGGCCGACGAAGACGACCAGGAAGAACAGGAACTGCACCACGATGCCACACGCCAGGTACCGGTTGACGTCGCGCTCCTTCTTGAGCAACAGAGATTTCGTGATGATGTGCGGCTGGCAGACGATGGCGGCGCCGACCACGATGGTGCAGAAGACGACCTCGAACGCATCGCGGAACAGCGGGCTCTCGGTGTTGTAGAGCGTAGCCAGATTGGGATCGATCGTACGCAGCTTGCCGACGAAACCGGCCCAACCGTCGGCGAAGTGCTCGAGCCCCGAGCCCAGCAACACGATCGCCACCACGATCATGATCAGCGCCTGCACCGTGTTGGTGTAGACCATCGAGTTGGCGCCGCCGAACATCATGTAGCCGAACGAGAAGGCGACGATGACGGCGAGCACAGCGATTTCGTTGAGGCCCAGCGACGCGGCCACCACCTTGGTCAGCCCTACCAGGATCATGACGATGAAGGTGATGAGCAGGAGCGACAGAACGGCGAAGAAGATGGCGAAGGGCCGGCTGTCGAAGCGTTGGCCCACCCACTGCGAGAGGGTCAGCGCCTTGATGGTCTCGCCATACTTGCGAAACCCCTTGGTCAGCACCACCAGCGACACGAAGAGCGCCAGCGGCAGGACGAGGCAGAGCGCGAAGACCGCGGCCAGCCCGAAGTAGGCCACCAGGCCCGGGTTGATGATGAAGGTCGCGGCGCTCGTGGTCGAGGCGGCGAGTGCCAGGCCGACGGCCAGCGGCGAGAAGGCGATGTTGCCCACCGCGTAGTCGGCAACACTCTTGTTGCGCCGCGCGCCGCGCACCACCAGCACCAGGATGGTGGCGACATAGCCGGCGACCAGAATCCAGCTGGCGAGTATCTTGGCTTCCATGGTTTCGTGTTCTCCTCGCCTACCTAGCCAATGTGGCGCCGCAGAAAGCGGGAGCACACGGCGGTCAGCCAGGCGGGGTCTTCGGCCACCAGGGCGTGACCGCTGGTCTCGTGAATCTCGGTCCCGGCGCCGTCGATGGCGGCGGCGAGATCTAGGGAGCGCTGACGGGGAATGACCTCGTCCAGGCCGGCGATCACCACCAGCGTCGGGCAGCGGATCTTGCCGAGGTGCGGGCGCAGGTCGAGCTTCTCCATCGCGGTGAGGATCGTCTCGAGCCCCTCGAACCACTCGTCCGGAAGCCCGGCGACCTGCACGCGGCGGGAGGCGAGCTCGGTGCCGAAGCGCTCGCGGAAGGCGGGCGAGTAGACCTCCTGGACGACGCGATCGTGGAGCTTGCCCCGATCGCCGCCGGCCAGCGCCTCGGCGACCAGGGCTCGCATTGCCTCGGCGCCGCGCCAGAGGGGCTCGGTGGCGTAGTCGGCGACGGTGACCGCGATGAGCGAACGTACCCGCTCGGGGGCCAGAGCCGCCAGGAGAAGACCGATCTCTCCGCCGTACGACGTCCCGAGAACGTGGATCGATTCGATTTCCAGGTGGTCGAGCAGCGCCGTCAGATCGTCGACGTTGTCGGCGAGATCGGCAGGCGCCTTGCCAGGGCTCATGAGCTGGCCGCGCAGGTCGCACAGAACGAGCCGATGATCGGTCGCGAGATCCTCGGTCACCGGGCCCCAGGCGGGCCAGGTCATCATCCCGCCGTTGAGCACCAGGAGCGGCTCGCCACCCCCCTCGACGGTGTGTGCCAGTAGGGAGTCGGTCAACCGACGTCCTCTCCGGTGGCGACCGACTCGTCGTCGCCATCCGTAGCGTCCGCGGCCGGCGGGGGAGGCGCCATCGCCAAGACCCGATCGAGGGATTCGGCGAGCTTCTCCGGGCACTCGTTGGCCGGGTGGTGGCCGCACTTCTCGATCAGGGTGAGCCTCGCCCGCGGCAGTCCGGCTCGCATGCGCTCGGCGTAATCCAGCGACAGGAGCTGGTCGGATTCGCCCCAGATCAGATCGACCGGCACGTCGATCTCACCGAGCCGTCCCTCGAGAAGGTGCGCCTCGAGATCCTCCCACTTGGCGACCATCCGCGCGATCGGTCCTTCGGCCGAACGCTGCACGAGGTCGTCGAGAACGAAGTCCGGCAGCGGCTCGCTCGACGGGTCGCGCAGGGCCTGCATCAGCGTACGTGCCGCCTCGCGGTCCGCCGGCATCAGGCTGAGGTCGGGCCGGTCGCCGCGCAGACCGCCCGCGTTGATACCGATGACACGGGCCACGTCGTCGGGTCGGTGTAGCGCGTGGATGAGCGAGATCCAGCCACCCATCGAGCTGCCGATCAGGGTCACCGGTGCGTCGCCACCCTCGGCGTCGAGAAACTCCGCGACGCCCGCGTACATGACGGTCATCTCGAGCGGGCCCTCGGCCGGCTCGCTCTCGCCGTGGCCGGGAATGTCGGGGATCAGCACCCGGTGGTCCTCGAGCAGCTGACCGACGACGCCCTGGAAGGCGCCCGCCTGGTCTCCTGCGCCGTGCAGCAGGACGACCGTCGGCCCGGAACCGCCTGTCCAGTAGGCGAGTCTGCCGGCGCTGGTGTCGAGACTCTCGAGCTCCAGCCCGGCCTTGGCCAGCGCCCCACGGGCCGACTTCACGTACAGCGCCAGCGGGTTCGCCCTCACGTAGAGGGTCCCGGCGACCACCAGTAGGACGATCAGTCCGAGGACGGCGAGGACCGCCTTCAGCACCCAGCCCTCGCTCGTCCGCAATGCCCTCGGGGAATCGAAATCAACGCCCATGTCGTCCACCTCTCAAATCGTGCTGCAGCCGAAACGCGCAGGCCGCCTGGTTGTAGCCCACGCCCGAACCGACGAAGACCGCCAAAGACCCCGGTTCAACCTTGCCACGCCCGACGGCATGGTCGAGCGCCATGCCGACGCAAGCCGAGCCCGTATAGCCGCAGTCGCGCATGACCGTGTGGGTCTTCGACGCCGGCAGACCCAGCTCCTCCATGACCAGATCGATCGAGGGCTGCCGCACCTGGGTGAATATGACCAGATCGATGTCGGCAACGTCGAAGCCGGCGTCGTCGGCGACGCGGCGCACCAGCAGGGGCCAGCCTTCCTCGTTGACCTCCGGCGGGTAGCGCTCGACCAGCCGCACCTGGGTGCGCCCGGCTTCGACGCTCTCCACCGTCGCCGGCTCGTAGGTGCCGCCCGAGTAGAGGCCCCAGTGGGCATGATAGGAGCCGTCGGCGCGAGCGACGGCGGCCAGGAAGCCCGGCTGGTCGCTCGCTTCCACCACCGCCGCCGAAGCACCGTCGCCATAGAAGAAGACCGTCGGATCGGCGGGGTCGGCGAGCTTGTGCATCATGTAGGCGCCGACTACGAGGACGGTCGACATAGCCGGGTTGATCGCCAGCCAGCCGGCGGCCGTGGCGAGACCGGTGGGAAAGGAGGCGCAGGCGCAGCCGATATCGAAGGTGCCGGCGTTGACCGCGCCCAGTTTGTGCTGCAGAACGACCGAAGTCGCTGGCGTGATGTAGTCGGGGGAGTCGGTGCCGAACAGCAGGAGGTCGACATCCTCGGGCTCGCGGCCGGCATTGGCGAGCGCCCGCCGAGCTGCGGGCAGGGCCAGGTCCGACGTCGCCCAGTCATCCGGGGCGTACCAGCGGCGCAGGATCCCGGTCGACTCTTCCATCGAGTCGACAAACCCCTCGAGCCCTTCGACCCGGTCGAAGCGCCGGCGCAGCTCGTCGTTGGTGATCTCGATCTCCGGTAGGTAGCTGCCGGTGGCGACGATGTCGGAGAACCGAGTCACGACGGGATCAGGTCCCCAGCACCAGACCGCCGTCGACCGAAAGGGTCGCGCCGGTGATGAAGCCGGCGGCATCGGAGGCGAGCCAGACGTAGGCGTTGGCGATGTCCTCGGGCTTGCCCATGCGCCCCAACGGCGTGCGCGCGAGCATTCCCTGGAGGATCTTCTCGGGCATTGTCTCGAGGATCTCGGTAGCGATGAAGCCGGGCGCCACGGCATTGACGCGGACGTTGTGGCGCCCGAGCTCGCGCGACCAGGTGCCTGCCATGTTGATGACCGCAGCTTTGGTCGCGGCGTAGTTGGTCTGCCCGAAGTTGCCGTAGAGCCCGACCACCGACGACGCGTTCAGGATGACCCCGCCACCACGGCGGATCATATGGGGTACGACGGCGCGGGCACAGGAGAAGACGCCGCGCAGGTTCACCGCGATGACGGCGTCGAACTCCTCGTCGCTCATGACTCGCGCCACGTCGCCGTCCTTCCACTTGACCAGCTGGGCGTCGCGCAGGATGCCGGCGTTGTTCACCAGGACGTCGATGCCGCCCCAACGATCGGCCACGGCCGCGGCCGCGGCGTCGACCGCCGCCGAGTCGGTGACGTCGACGACCTGATGCGAGCCCTCTCCACCGGCGGTGGCCAGCTCGGCCACCAGCTCGTCGCCACCCTCGGAGGTGACATCCCAGACCGCCACCTTGCATCCCTCGGCAGCGAAGGCACGCGCCGTGGCTCGGCCGATGCCGGCTGCGCCGCCGGTGACGACGGCGATTCTGCCGCTCAATCCGGTAACGATCATGCGACCACTGACCTCCTCTCGTCAGGAATCGGAGGAATCCGTCTGCGGCAGCGCCGCCGGACGGCGATATGAAGCTACGGCCGGGCCCCGTTGGGGGGCCCGGCTAGCGAGCGTACGTCAGAAGTTGTAGCCGACCGACGCGGTCACCGTGAGCGGCGTGCCGAACGACCCGGTGAGAATACCCAGCACCGGGATGTTGTACCCGTTGGTCAGATACTCCTCGTCGGTGAGGTTCTTGCCGTTCAAGGTGATCGACCAGTCGCCGCCCTCCGACAGCCACCCGACCTGCGCGTTGAGCAGACCGAAGGACTTCTGGACGATCGGGTTGGCCTCGTTGGTCAACGTCGAGTCGTCGCGGTAGGCGTAGCCGACGAAGCCGCTGATCAGGCCGTCCCACGCCTGCGTGTTGAAGTTGAGGTTGAGTGCGCCGGTGAGCTCCGGCGCGTTGGTGATCACCTGGGTGTCGAGCACGCCGTCCCTGTTCTCGTCGATCAGGTCGGCGTCGGCGTCGAGATAGCTCAGGTTGCCCGACAGGCCGAACCAGGTCGCGGTCGGCGAGCGGTAGTCCCACTCGAGCTCGACGCCGGAGAGCGTCGCCTTGCCGGCATTGAGGAAATTGCCGAAGAAGGCGTCGTTCATGCCGTCGCCGTCGGAGTCGAAGGAGGTGAAGGTCGAGACCTGGACGTCCTCGTAGTCGCCGGTGAAGACGGCGGCGTTCAACACCAGGTTGTTGTTCAGATACGACTTGACGCCCACCTCTGTCACCGTGAGCCTCTCGTCCTTGAACGGCTTCGAGGTGTCGGGGAAGGCCGCCGCCTGGGCGCGGACGTTGTAGCCGCCGCTCTTGAAGCCGCGCGACAGCGAGACGTAGCCCATGACGTCGTCGTTGAACTGGTAGTCGAGGCCGAGCCTGGGTGCAACCGACGAGAAGGTCGTCGTCTCGTTGTAGTCGGCGGTGACTGCCGTAATCACCGAGAAGGTGGCGTCGGAGTAGCCGGCGTTGAAGGCGCGACCGTTCTTGTCTTCCTCGGTGAAGCGGGCGCCGAAGTTGAAGGTCAGCTTGTCGTTGATCACGTAGCTGCCGTCGCCGAAGACCGAGAGCGACTCGGTGCCGGTAGTGCCGTCCGTGGTGCCGAAGATCGAGCCGAAGAAGATGTTCTGGACCAGCCCGCCGGCAAGGCCGTCGAAGTAGTAGAAACCGAGGACTCCGGAAAGGTTGCTACCCCCGTCGTAGATGAACTGGAACTCCTGGGAGTCCTGATCGTCGAAGTAGGTTGCGGTGACGTCGGTGATCGGCGCCGACGTGGTGTCGAAGTCGATGTTGTTGAGGCTATCGGACTCGCGGTGGGCGGTGATCGACTTGAAGCTCCAGTCGTCGTTCATGTCCCACTCGATGGTCATCGAGTAGCCCTCGGAGTCGGTTCCGTTGATCTGCGGCAGGCCGGCCTCGACGTCGAAGGTCGCGAGCGGCGGGCAGGCGACGCCCAGGAAGAGCGGGCAGAGGGGATTGGCCGCTAGCCGGGTGTAGCCCTTGGGCTGGGAGTTGTCCTCGGTCTGGTCGTAGGCGAAACGAACCGTCACGTCGTCGGAGGGTAGCCAGTCGAGGGCGGCTCGGAAGGCCAGGGTGTCCTTGTCCGAGACCTCCTCGCCGGTGAAGAGGTTGTCGCCATAGCCGTCGTGCTGGAGCGAGGCCACGGAGACCTTGCCTCGAAGCTTCCCCTCGACGAGCGGGCCGCTGAAGCCAGCGCGGACCTCTTGGGTGCTGAACGAGCCGCCGGTGAGCGAGATGCGCCCCTCGAACTCGTCGCTGGGCTTGCGACTCACGTACTTGATCGCACCGCCGATGGTGTTCTTGCCGTAGAGCGTGCCCTGCGGGCCGCGCAGCACCTCGATGCGCTCAACGTCGAAGACGTCGAGCAACGCTCCCTGCGGGCGCGCCATGTAGACGTCGTCGAGGTAGAGACCGACTCCCGGATCGACGCCCCAGAGTGGATCGGCCTGGCCGACGCCGCGCAGGAAGACCGTGAGCGTCGTCGACTGGTTGCGGCCGGGGTAGATCGAGAGATTCGGCACGCTGGCCTGGATCTCGGCGATGTCGAGCGCCGCCAGGTCCTGGAGCTCGTCACCTTCGACGACGGTGACCGCAATCGGAACCTCTTGCAGGTTCTCCTCGCGCTTTCTGGCGGTGACCGTAATGACGTCACTCTTGGTGACGAGGTTTTCGTCCTTCTCTTCGGTCATCTCGTCCGTCTCATCGGCTACGGCATCTTGCTGGGCCAGAACGGCCGCTGCCGGCAGCACGAGAAAGACGGTGAGAATGAGCAGCGACGCCCTGAACAGGGTCGCTACGCCGACGAATGCTGGTTGCTGTGTTCGCTCTTTCATTCAAGCTCTCCTTCTGATTTGCTTTCGCACTCACCCTTCCGTCTTCGTGGTACTTCCTGCCGCCGTCGAATGACCGTCGCGGGGGAGCAGTCCGTTGCGCATCAGGCGGATGAACTCATCGACCGCCTTTTTTGGCTCCATACCGAAGTGCATCGGCGCGCCGAAGCACTTCTCGACCGTGAAAAAGTAGAAGAACCAGCGAGCCGCGACCATCACCGCGACCATGGGGTTGACGTCGCCGAAGTCTCCCGCTGCCTGCCGCTGGCGGAAGCGCTCGCCGTAGACCTTCTCGAAGCGTCCGGCCATGCCCTCGTAGAACGAGCGGATGTGCTCGCCGTTGAACTCGACGACGTCGACGTAGATGAGCATGATGTAGGGCGCGAACGAGTCGACCGTCTGCTCGATCGCGGCGGCCATCCGCTCCATGTCCTCGGGAAAGCCGGCGTCGGCGAAGATCTCGAAGAGACCGCCCTCGGGGTTGAGCACCTCCTGCCAGTACCGCTCGAGGAGGAGCTGGAAGAGCTCCTCCTTGCTCGAGAAGTGGTGGTAGACGTTGCCCACCGACAGCTCAGCCGCCTCGGCGATCTGCCGCATCGAGGTCCCTCGGAAGCCGCGGGTCGAGAAGAGGACGAGCGCTTCCTCGAGGATCTTTTCGACCGAGGCTTCCGACTTCGCCAGCTGTATATCTCGCGGCACAGGCAGTTCCTTGAAACACAAACCGAACGTTCGGTCGGTAGTTTAGACACTCCGCTGACTCTTTGTCAACGCAGCCCGCGATCTACGGACTTCGGGTCGACACCCGATGATGGCTCTGGTCGCTCTGGACCGAGCGCGGCGTTTGCGGCTCAGCCGAGCTCATACCTATGGAACTGTGGGCGACGCCGACTAGTAGACAAGCGCAGCGGCCCGAATCGGAGAGCCGTTGCTTCCCTCGACATTGAGTGGAAAGCCCACGAAGACCGTGTTCTCTAGCCCGACCAGTTCCTCCAAGTTCTCGAGTTGTTCGAACACTGGAATGTCTCGGCCCAGGAAGGCTCGGTGAAGAGGAGCCAGGCCCTCATATCCGGTGGCGCCTTCCGCTAGGGCCTCGTTCATCCGAACGACGCTGTCGACACTAAGAGCGTCCGTGCCGAACGCCTTCACTGGCAGACTCGCCAGATACTCGGCCGCGTCTTTTGCGAGATAGGCATAGGAGGGTAGCTCGTTATCGCCGACCGGCCCCGAATAGCCCACCATCAGGAGCGCTATCTCGCCCGCCTGGATCTCGGTTTGCTCAATCTCTTTCAACGAGATGGGCTCATCTGGTGGGCTCGTTCGGAAGTCCAAGAGCCGTGCTCGACCGATGAGTTCCTCCAAGGAGTATTGATCGATCGATCTGGCACCTTTCTCCAAGTGGTTTGGGGCGTCAAGATGAGCGCCACCGTGATTGGAGAGAGTCCAGTAGGAATTGACAACGTAGAGAGGCTCTTCCGCTCGAACGTCCTCGAATTCGTTTGTCAGCTTGAATCCCCAGTCGGTCAGCATCTTCTTGCCCCATGTTCGCAGCGGTAGGTCCTCCGTCACGAGCGGACTGAGATCAACGATACGACTGGGCAGTGGTGCCTCGGTCCAGGTCTCGTCGGGCGGATGATCCTCGGGAGTGGCACAAGCAAGACAGACGCTAGCTGCGAAGGTGAGGACGATTGTCGGAAGTTTCCTCATCTGAGTCTCCTCATGCAGTTTTTCCTAAGCCTCGACGCCGAACTCCTTCAGGAAGCGCTCCTCGGCCTCGAGGCTGCCGACCAGTACCAGCTCGCCGCCATCGTGCAGCACGTCGTCGGCGCCGGGCACGACCTTCTCGCCCTCGGCGCTGCTGATCGCCGCGATGTTGCAGCCCGAGCGCTCACGGATACCCGATTCCGCCACCCGTTTGCCGGCCAGCGACGGCGGCACCGCGACCTTGAAGATGTCGAGGCCCTCGGTGACCATCAGGCTCTTGGAGCGCCGGAGGAGGTTCATCAGGCTGCTGGCGCCGGTCGAGGCGTACGACAACACGATGTCGGCGCCCGCCCGGTGCAGGGTCGAGACGATGTGTTCCTCGGTCGCGCGGCTGACGATCTGGATGTCCGAGCGTAGCCGGCGGCAGTAGACGGTGAGGTAGACGTTGGTCTCGTCGTCGTGGGTGGTGACGATTACCGTCGGCGCCGCGTCGATGCCGGCCTGCTTGAGCACCTGGAGCTCGGCGGCGTCGCCGACGATGTACTTATCGCTGTCCGGCACGCGGTCGGGCACCAGCTCGACCACCCGGTAGTCGATGCCCCGCTGCTCGAGTGAGCGCGCCGTCGCGCGACCGACCCGGCCGCCGCCGAGGATGACGACCGGGGCCACCGAGACGTTGTAGATGACCGCAAACTCGTTGTAGCGGTCGATCGCCTCCTGTGAGCCGGCGAGCAGCATCACGGTGTTGTCATGGACCTTCAGGTCGGGACCGGCGACCTCGAAGACGCCGCGTTCCCAAACGCCGACGATGGTAACCCCGACGTGATGGGTGATCTTGCATTCGCGCAGGGTCTTGCCGACCAGCGGCGTGCTCCTGGTCATCGCCTCGGCGATCAGGACGCCGTCGAACTCGCCGATGACATGGGCCAGGGCGTCGCCGCCGATGGCTCGCCGCGAGAACGACCGGCCGAGCATCTCCTCGAGACGCAGCACCTTGTCGCACCCCGCCATCTCGAGGACGTCGATCGACGCCTCACGGGTGGCGGTGCCGATGATCGGCACGTCGGCGTCGGTCGCGCGCACCGTCGAGGCCACGGTCGCGTTGCGGACGTCGGTCGAGGTCGTCGCCACCAGCGCCGCCTCGGAGACCCGCGCCCGCTTCCATGCCTCCGGATCATCGAGCTCACCGACCATGACGTTGATGCCGAGGTCGTGAAGGCGGAGAGCCTCCTCCAGCTCGGGCACAAGCAGCGCGTAGCTGTACTGGAAGGGCTCGAGGCGGCGGATCAGGGTCGCGGTCACCGGATCGTAGTTGGTCAGCAGAACGTGGCGGCGCATCGTCTCCGGCAACTCCCGCGGCGCGCGCGCTGCGGCCTGCGCCTGGATCCACGGCTCGTAGAAGAACTCGATGAAGGTGAAGGGCATGAGGACCAGGAGAAAGACCATCCCTGACATCAGCACCAGGATCGAGAAGCCGCGACCGAGGTCGGTGTGGAAGGTGATGTCGCCGAAACCGAGTGTCGACATCACGGTCAGGGTCCAGTAGGTGCCGGTGATCCAGGTGTGCCGCTGCCCTTCGCGCAACATCAGGAAGTGGAAGATGACCGTGTAGACGAGGACCATCGCTACCAGGACGAAAAAGAAGCGTCCCAGGATGCGCAGGTTCCGCCGTCCATGCCGGCTGCGAACCGCGGCGATGATTTCTGCGGTAAAGAACTTCATTCGTCTGGCTCCGCCCTCCTGCGCCGAGTCTACATTCGAAGCTGCGCCACGCCGCACGGCGCCTGGCCGGGCGTTCGGCCGCCGTGGCCCGACACGCGGTGTTTACGGACCCTATTCACTGCATCTCCTGCGGCGAATGGTTGCTACTGCGGCGAATGCCGCGTTCAATCGCTGCACAAATCGCGGTGAATGTGACGTACATCTATGAACGGCCTCGATGGCTGGAGTTTGCCTGGGACAACGAGGCCCTGACCGGGGCCCTGGCCGCCGTACGCCACAAGCAAGGCAGACACCTGGGCAGGATGGAGGCCCTGGGGTTCGAGCTGCGAACCGAGGCGAGCCTGACTGCGCTCACCGACGAGGTCGTAAAGTCCTCGGCTATCGAGGGGGAGAACCTCGACCCCGAAGAGGTCCGCTCTTCGATCGCTCGCAGACTCGGGCTCGATGTCGCCGGCCTCCCCAAGCCCGGGCGAGAGGTCGAAGGTGTCGTCGAGATGATGCTCGATGCGACCCGTAACTTCGACAGACCGCTCACGGCGGAACGGTTGTTCGGCTGGCACGCGGCACTCTTTCCGACCGGGCGAAGCGGCATGCACCGCATCACCGTCGGCGCATGGCGCACCGCCGAGGCCGGTCCGATGCAGGTCGTCTCTGGTGCACGACTCGATCGATGACGGCACTTACCGAGAAACGGGGAGACCGAGGCGTCGAATCAGGGGCTCTGCCCGCGGATCGGCGCGGAGCGGCTGTAGAAGCGGTTCGGTCGCGATAAGAGCCGCGTGCAGGCCGCGCTGCTCGATGGTCCTCTCCATCGCCTCGAAGAACCGGTCGGCATCCCCTCGCGCGGCGTGGATCATGGCGATGGCGATCGCCGGAGCCTCGCGCCAGCTCGAGGGCGCGGCGGAACATACGATCCGATTCTTCCCACTGCCAGTCGTGCTCCCAGGCGACCGTTGCGAGAATCGACCACGCGGCGCCGGAGTGCGAATCGATGTCGAGCGCCCTCTGGGCCGCTCGGGCTCCAACGGCGTGGGTGGCTCGGTGTTCTGCGCGTGTCCCCGGATCGCGCGCGCCCTGTGCAGCGTGACGGTCTCCGTCCTCCGACGTCTGCTCGGCCGCGATGTCGTTCGCACCGAGCGCTTCCAGGAGGGGAACGGCCGCTGTGTCTGCAAAGTGCTGCCGGAATCCCAGGTCGAGGGAGAGAGCGCGCTCTTCGACTGGGAGCCGGAATCCGGCCCCTCAGACGAACCGGGCTAGGCGAGGTCGGCCGGAACCGATGCTCGTGTAGCTCCGCTCGGATCTCTCGTCCCTACGCTGACTCCTGCCACGGGGCGGACGGCCGAGAGACTGGCTCGACCGTCGCCCCGACGCAGGGTAAAAGATTGACTATTGCCGCTTGTCGTCAGTTCGGGTTCCGCTGCTCCTTGGTCAGCTTGCGGATCCAGTCCCGCACCTCGGCCGACGTGCGGCCCTGACGCGCCAGAGCGACCGTCTTCTGGATCCAGCCGTCGTGGGTCATCGGCAGCGGCTTGACCCCCTGGCCGCCCGTTCCATCCGTCGACAACGCGCCGGCGCTACCGTTGGCGAGCAGGATCTGGCCGACGACGCCGGCGTCCGTGCCGTCACCGTCGCCGTTCGGATCGGGATCGATGACCGTGACGACGTTGGCGTGCTGGTTGGTGACCCAGGCGTAGTAGCCGCCACCCCTCTTCGCGCCCCAGTTGATGCCGTGGGTTCCTGCCGGCGTGCCGATCCAGGCCACGACCTCGTCGAGAGTCGTGTCGATGAGCGCCACGTGGTCGGCGGCGCCGGTGGAGGCACGGTCGACGGTCGTCAGCGACAACACGGCCACCGCGGCCCACTTGCCGTCCGAGCTCACCGGTGTCTGGATCGGCACCTGGAGGGTGTCCAGGAGTCCGAATCCGGTCTGCTCATCGCCGGGCGTCAGCGTGACGGAAATGTTCTTGAGCAGCTCACGCGACTCGATGTCGAGCACCGTCACCATGCCGCTCACGACACTGCCGATGTAGGCCTTGTGCACGTGGCCGGCCGGAGTGTCGACGTGACACTCGCCGACCGCGAGCGGCATGAGAAAGGCCGACTTGATGGGGTCGTCGGCGTCGTACTCGAACTCTTCGATGACGTCGCCGCTCTCGGTGTCGATCAAGCTCACCGAGCCGGCGAAGCCGATCCCCTTGAAGACGTTGGCCATCACGGTCGTGTCACCGGAGCCGCACTTGAGCCAGTGGCCGTGCGGATGAGTCTTGCCGTCTCCGGTTTCGTTCTCGCCGATCTTCTCGAGCCCATCGGCGCTGTCGCGGACGCGGGCGATGTCGGACTCGGCGGAAAGGGGAATGTGCAGGACGCCGTACTCGCTCGACGCGCGGTTCGGGTTGGTGATGATGTGGGTCGGCGCTTCGCCGACCTCAATGCTGTGCACAACGTCCCCGGTCTCGCGGTGGATCTTGTTCACCCACTTGCCGAACCAGTTCGCGTTGTAGACGTAGTCGTTGGCGAAGTCCGCCCACATGTTGTGGGGGTTGTTCCACATACCCATGCCCTCCGGGTCGAGGCCGCCGAAGACCTCACGCTCGACGGCGAAAGTCTGGGCGTCGACGATGGTGATCGTGCCGGGCTTCTCCTGATTCGGCACGAGCTCGAACTGCGTGTCGATCCAGACCTCACCGACTCCCGGTGTCCCCGGCTTGATGAGAGCCGGATCGCCAGCCTCGAAGATGTCCCACTTGGCGAGTCGCGTCGCATCGTCGGGCGCGATCGTCGTCACGACGTCGAGGACGCTCTGGGCATCGAGCTCATCGAGGCCGAGGTGCGACAGAAACGGCAGCATCTCGGCACTGACCGGAGGAATCTCCCCGTTCTCGTCCTGAACGGCCGCGACCGCGGTCATGTACGGATGGATCTTGCAAACGAACAGATAGACGCCCGGCAGGTCGAGATCGATCGACAGCGTGCCCTTCTGGGAGCTGTCCTGATCGAGGTCGGCGTTCGAGCCGACCGGCTTGATCAGCAGCGTCGCGGTGTGGCGCGTGTCCGTGCAACAACCGTTGATCTTGAAGTCCAGCCGGTCGCCGGGCTGGAGCACCGTCACCGGCGTGCCGGTGATCTCGCTCTGAAACCAGTTGCCCGGGTCGTCGGTGAGAGTAAATGTATCCGCGGTACTGCCCACCGCCGGCCCGGCGGCTGCGAGAATCAAGAGCGCCAATACGGCGGCGCGTGCGTAGTGATGCGAACTTGTCATCCTTGAGCTCCTCTCTGTAGGTCCCGCGGATGTTTGGCCCTGCTTCGCGGGCTCCTTTAAGAGGTTGAGACAGAAGCCGTTGGTGGCTGGAACAGAAATCCGCTCTTGACAAGAACCGAGCCCGCTCGCCGCACCGGGGGGGCCAGTCTCCGGGAGCCCATGCCCCTCAGCTGTCATCGACCAGCGCCAGTCAGGCGGGGTCGGAACTGTCAGCCCGCATCTGGCGAGGCGGTCACGTCTCTGGGTAGGTTCGCGTGAGCGCGCGTTCGCTCGCTGACGCTCGAGTTACCCGCTAGCGCGCGCGATACGGTTGACTCAGAAACCCCAGCCAAGCGGGCGATGTCCGACATGCGCACCGCGTTGTACCGCCCCTGTCTCTTTGCGTCCGGTTCAGACATGCTCTTCCGCCTCGAGGCTGCGCTCAGCCGCCCTACAGTACCAACCCGCCGGGCGGTCGTTCCCGCAGAGCCGTGTTGTCTCAGTAGAACCTTCCGATGAATAAGAAGCGAGCATCCAAGACCGCGAGGACATCGCTCGAGGACGGCAACAGAGGGCGGAGAGTCGTCAAGGCTTCTGCGGGAGCAGGCGCACGCGTGACCGCGCAAGACGCGCTTCGATGGCTTGAGACATGGGGCACGAAGGAGAACGTCGCGGAGCTGAAGCGCTACGGGATCACCGCTGAGCGACCCTTCGGCGTCACCGTCGGGGACACGAAGAAGTACTCCAAAGAGATCGGCACGGACCACGAGCTCGCTCAGCAGCTTTGGGAAAGCGGACGGTACGAAGCTCGGCTGCTCGCGGCGTTCGTCGACGACCCCGACCGGGTCACCGCTCGACAAATGAACGACTGGGCGAAGGACTTCGACAGCTGGGCGATCGTCGATGCGGTGTGCTTTCACCTCTTCGACCGAACTCCGCACGCGTGGAAGAAGGTGTCGCAGTGGGCGAAATCGAAGCACGAGTTCACCAAGCGGGCCGCGTTTGCTCTGATCTGGAGCCTGAGCGTCCACGACAAGACGGCGCCCGACGCGGCGTTCCAGGACGGGCTATCGCTCATCGAATGGGCTGCGGGTGACGACCGCGACTATGTGAAGAAGGCCATAAGCATGGCGCTCCGTGCGGTCGGAAAGCGAAACTGGACCTTGAATGCTGCAGCCATCGAGACAGCACGGCGGCTGGCGCAGGCAGAGGACAAGACCCGCTCGTGGATTGGAAGAGGTGCGCTTCGTGAACTCGAAGGCGAGAAGGTACGTGCGCGGCTGGGAAAGGCGGATGGTTCGTGAGGGCCCAGGACGGACCCACTTCCTCCTAAATACAAAAAGGCCGCCCCGGGAACCCGGGGCGGCCTTCGCGATTGTCTGCTTTGGACGAGCCTAGGCGTCAACCTTTTTGACGTTCTCAGCTGCCGGACCCTTTTGGCCCTGGACAACGTCGAACTCGACACGGTCGCCCTCGGTCAGCGACTTGAAGCCGTCGCCCGCGATGGCGCTGTGGTGGACGAAGCAGTCCTTGCTTCCGTCGTCGAGAGTGATGAAACCGTAGCCCTTCTGATCATCGAACCACTTTACACTTCCTGTTGCACTCATTTGCTACCTACTCCTGTTTCAGAGCCAGAGGTTTCTCTAGCCCCTTCAGCGTGGCGGGGATACCGCCGTGTTGGTTGTGGCCCCGAGAG
>JAJCXP010000173.1 GCA_029263375.1 Acidobacteriota bacterium
CCTTGGCAACGGCTTGAGGGTGAAACAATCGGCGGGGGTGCGTGGTCCGGATCTCCGGAATTTCGTGCCGGCTACGGGCAGGGCGACTATGAATTTCAGTTCATTAACGGCCTGAGTGTAGATAATTCGGCGGCCACGGTCGCCAACATAACGGTTGGTGAAGTCTTTGGACTCAACGGCCAGTCGAACGCCGAGGGTGGCGGCACCAATCCCCAGTCATATACTCCAACAAACTACACCATGCTCGTTTTTGCTGACGGCACATGGGCGCAACGGTCAACCGACCCGTGGAGCGGGATTGCTAATAATTACGGCCCTTACATGCGGCTCGCTGAATTGTTTGACCTGGCTGGCATCCCTTTAATTCTTGTGAGAGGCCACACGCAAGGCGCGACAGGGTTCATTATCGACGACTGGAACCCCGGAGACGCGGTTTACGACCTCGCAATCGCGGATATGAACTTGGCGGACACGGGGGGCTGGAAGGGCTGGTTATGGGATCAAGGAGAATCAGACGCAGCGCAAGCCAATACGGCTTATCATACAGATTTTGCGGCGATGCATGACGCAATGCAGGCGGCTGTAGACAACGGTTCCGGGGTAAAAGTATCTGTTCTCCAGCTTGGTGAAGTCTCCGGGGAAACCACAAATCTTGACGTCGTTCGTGACAGTATCAAGTTATTGTGGGAGACGGATGCGGATGTTCTGCCCGGTCCGAACATGATCAATATGAATCTGGTCGGTGATATCCACGTTACGACAGACGCACAATTGAAGCTTAAAGGCGAATATTGGTATCGGTGTATTCGGGCGAATTACTTTGGTGCTGCGGATGAAGCTAACGGCCCACAAATTATTGCAACAACCCACCCGTCAAACACAACTTCCAAGATTACATTCGATAGAGCCGTTCAAAATCACACAGACTTAACCGGGTGGACGGCTGTTGACGAAACCGGCGCACTTACGATTTCCACGGGCGCTGCCGCAACAACTACAATCACCAACGACAGTGTTCTTCTGACCTTCTCCCGCGTGACGAACGGAGAAGTGTTCATCTCTTACGGGCTCGGGGACAACGCTCTCGATGGAACCCTGGTGGATATCGGGACGGTTGCAAACTTCCCGCCTGAATTTGAAAACACTTTGTCGTCCGGCGGTTTCCCCGCTGCACCTGTCAACACGGTCGCGGTTTCTATCCCAGGAACAGCCGCCGCAGTCGGTAGTCCGTTCACGGCCACCACCGGGGTATGGACCGGTTACCCGGAGCCGACCCTCACTGAGAAATGGTATCTTGATGACGTTCTGATCTCCGGAGAAGAAGCTCTTTCTTGGACCCCGCTACCTGCCGATGAGGGCGGTATTCCGCACATTATTCAAACTGCCACCAACACGGAAGGGGTTGCAACCTCACAATCGGCGGATGGTTTGGCTGTTACCGCTGGCGACCCGATCATTGCTACATTGTTCGGGTCTGGTGAAGTTGGCGGAATTTACGATGCCAGCGATATCGCAACGCTATGGCAGGACAGCGCCCGTACAATTCCTGTGACGTCGGACGGTGATCCTGTCGGGGCATGGGATGACATATCAGGCAATGGAAACCATCTCTTGCAAGCCACTGATTCAAGAAGGCCGACTTACAAGACGGCAGGCGGGTTGTCATGGCTGCGGGGGGACGGGAGTACACACAGTCTAGCGGCATCATTTACTATCACCCAACCCCTTGACCGTGTGTCAGCTATCAATCAAAATGTCTGGACAGGTGGCAGGTATATCTTTGGCGGAGCAGCGACTAATGCGTGTGAACTCTACCAGATTGGTGTAAGCCCAAATCTTAGACTGTTCAATGGTGGTGAAGTTAACGCTGTAGACGAGCTATTAGCTACAGATCAAACAATCTTTGAACATCACGATAACACCAACTCATTTATTAGTGTTGATGAGGGTACAGATACAACCGGAACCACTGGTGCAACTAATCCAGGTGGGCTGGTTCTGTTCTCCAGAGCCTCTTCAGTATCTGCAAGTGACGTGAGTATTTACCGTGTCATTATGCGCGAGGGCACCATGAGTGGCGCACAGAGAACCGATGCCGATGCTTGGGTTCTGGCGGGGATTACGCCATAGTTCGCGCGCGTGCGAACGCGGTAGGCGCCGGCGACCTCTGGAAGATTGACCGGCACACATCGTCCGAACGCCGCTCAAATATCTCAAGGACACCACCCGGCCTACGGATCAGGAGGTTGGGAGTTCGAGTCTTCCCGGGCGCGCCACTTATCTCATTGAAACTGTTGAGATATCCTCTGACTACCCTTTGAGACGTTCGGACGGCGTTCGGACCGCGTTCGGACGGGTATGTTCACCCGGTGTTCTTAGCAGGCGAAGAAGTCTCACGCTGCACATCGATGTGAGTTGCGCATTCGCACAGGTGATTTGCGGATGTCGGGTGGCCTGGCCGCCGGTTCTCCGGCAAGACCGCGTTTTTGATGTAACCCATTCCGCCGCACTTGGGACAATCCGGATCGCCTAGTGTGGCTCTCGATTGTTTGCTCAACATTACGGGGCCCTGTCCTTACGATGCTGCACTCTCAGGACTGCAACATTGGATGTTTTTTCGAGGGTCATGCGGCTATATCGCTGCGTCGTCTCGATGTTTGTGTGCTGGGCATGGGCCCGCACATGCTCCAGATCCTGGCCGGCCGCATCGGTTGCTTCCGTCACGCCACCAGCCCGGCTGTCGCGGTTCCAGACCGTGTCCGGGACGCCGGCGGCACGGGCCACCTCACGCCAGATCCGGGCATACCGGTCATTGGAATATGGCCGGCAGGTCTTCTCGTCCAGGACGATCGGGCCAACCCGCTTGTCGACGGGCACGCGGTCGATTTCCGAAACCACCATCGGGTAGAGCTTCAGATCGAAGACCGCTTCCACCTCGTTCTTGGCCGTGGTGATGGTCAGGATCATGTTCTCATCGATGTTGTTCCACGTGAGACCATTGCGCCAGAGCTTGCCACGGGACCGAATTCCCGATTCGTTAGCGCTTTCAGGCACCTTCTCCCATCGGCCGGTCACGTCGTACTGCCGAAGTGTCAGCTCGAACTGCAGGGCCTGGCCTATGGCGATACTGCCGCGGCCCATCGCATGCGCTTTTTCGATGATGGCTTGGGCATGGTGCACGGTGAGGAACGTCTTGCGCGGCTTCGGTGACTTGAACCGCATGTCGTGCAGAACGATAGACAAACGCTGAGCATCCGCGATGCCAAGCTCCATGCCGAATTTCAGCACGGTCCGGATCATCGTCATCAACCCGTGGGCGTAGCGGACGCCGTCATGCCTGTCGTTGGCTGCGAGCTTTGTGAATTTCTTGTGCCAGCGGCGGAAGTCCACACCGGTCAGGGACTCGAGCCGGCGCATGCCGACCCGGCGCTTGAGCACCTGCAGCTCGTAGACGTAGTTGGCCCGGGTCTTCGGCTTCACCTCATGAAACGGGCTGTCCTCGTGCGTCTCGTAGAGGTCTATCAGCGAGCTGAGGACGCCGGTGTATCGGATGACGGCCTTGGTCGGCTGCGTGCCGTTAAGCCACTCCATGAGCTCGCTGTAGAACTTGAGGCAGGCTGTGGCACGCTCTTCCGTCGTGTCGTAATGCAACCGGACTGTCGGCGGCTCGAAACCTTTCGTGTCGCGCACGCAATCGGTTGCGATCCAGTAATACCGGTAGGTGCCATCGCGGTTCTTGCGACGGGCCAGGCCGGGAGCGTCGAGACTATTCATTCCAATCCTCCGATTCTGGTTCGTTCGACGCGACAATTGTGTCGGAAACGCCATGACGGCGATAGAGGAACATTTCGATCTCGGGCCAGAACCATTTGTTGAAGAGCGGATCCTGCGGCGGGAAGCCCTGTTTGATGAGCGCGTGGTGCACACGCCCCCAGGCCTTCGCGCTTATGTTCAGGCGCTCCAGGAGCTCGCCCTGGTTGACGTAGAGGCCGCCGGCGGGACGGCGCTGCTGCTCGTCTACGCTGTGCCCGTCTGTGACGGCTGGCCTTCCCATCTGGCAATCATCTCCTTGATCGGGGGCCTCAGAACGGCCGCTCGTCATCGGGATCAAAATCCTCGGGATCAAAATCCTCTGCTTCTTCATCTGGAGCAGGCAACGTGTAGCGATACGGTGATTCATACGGTTTGTTTAAGCGCATGACGGAGTCCTCATCCGTGAGGATGTAGGAGAAAATCGAAGAGCCGCCATACCAATGAGTTTTCCAGCCGTTGGTTTCTGAATCTCCGTTCACCGGCACATCTATGCGCAACATCTTGGTGCCGAAGCGTTCCCCCTCACGGGCGCGGCCGGCATGCTGGCGGTGGCCGAAAATCTCAACAATGGCCCATTCCCAACCGTCTTCGGCGCTGATTTCTGGGGCTTCCTGGATGTCTTCAAATTTGTCAGTTGTCTGCGGGGTCGGCATCGATTCCCTCCACGGTGCTGCGCTTCTTGTCGATAAAGTTCTGGACCGTCTCCGCCAACTCGAGCTGGGCCTTGCCGCGGTCGGTTTCATGGGCGCCTGGCTCGATCATGCCGGCGATCGCCGTGAGGACCTGGCTGTAGGCGAAACGCTGGCCGTCGGCGTGCGCCTCCAGGAGTTTCTTGTAGGCCCGGTCGAACACCTCCCACCAGCGCACCGAATGCTGCATGAAGCCGCGCGTCTCGGCGATAACCATTGCGGAGACCGAAAGCGGCTTGCCTCTGGCGTCGGGCACGCGCCGGGTTTTCTGGAGCCTGTGGTTGCCGAAGGCTTCAAAAACGCGCCAGCCACGGGACCGGGCGAGCGCCTTGATGTCGTCGTCGTTGAGGGTCTGGATCAGGATGTCGATGTTAGTCACCTGTCGGGTCCTCCTGTTGAGCAATGTAGGCTTTGAGAACCGTTGCGCAGAGGGCAAGGGCTTCATTAACACTATGTGTCGCTGTAATTTCGTGACACTTGAGTGCGGAATCCAAAACAACAAGCCGCGCTGAATACGGACCGCCATTAACCGCAAACCCACTTTCACGGGCGATAAGTTTCTCGCCAAACACCTGCTCTGCCAGAGCAACTGCTGCGTCTATGCTGGATGTGTAGGGTGGAGTTCCGGGGTTAATTCGTCCGTCTGGCATAAGGACACATGCGCCAGTTAGATTTACAATCGGAACCTCTATCAACACATGCCACATCTGCCCGTCCAACTCCCGGCTTGGCGCTGGCGCAGCTTCCAGCTTGCTAAGCAGTTCTTCGGGGGTCATCGCTGGTGGTCCTTATCGTTCCGCCAATCACGCCATAGCCTCTTTAGTATGTCCCAGACGGAGGGCTTGGGCGGCTCATGACATTTCAGGAAAGCAATAATTTCCTCTCGTTGCCTATCGGTTGTCATTCCGGTTGTTATCACTGTCTCAATTCCAACGGACGGGTTGATTTCAAACATTTTGTTGCCCGTTGACTTATCAAGCCCTTGCAGATTGCCGTCTTGATCATAAGCAAAACAGTTAGGGTCACTGGCATCAAACCATTGGTGAACATTCAGATCTCTTATCTCTAACAGGTGGGGTGGTTTTTTAGGGTTCATCGCTGATGGTCCTCTCCGGGGATTTCGTCGGGATGATGGGCGGCGAGCCATTCGCGGGCGACATGATGTGTGCTCCAACCATCTGCGTAAAGATGTATTACCTCCATCGCTTCGGCCAGTTGAGACTTGGCGGCATCTCTATGTTTTACGGCAATCTCAGTGGTGCCTTTGACGAAATCTATGCGGCTCAGCAATTCCTCGTTCTCTGCCTCAAGGCGGCGGGTCTCATCTACAAGTGACCTGAAAGCAGGACAGTCAACTTCAGGCGGACACCAAACGGCACCAACATCAACCCCGGCAGGGCGATAGCCTTGTTTGATGAACTCGAAGTTGCTTTCTTCACGCGCCTGCTGATCTTGTTGCCGCTTCAATTCCTCGTTCTCTGCCTTGAGACGATCAATCTCACCTTCAAGTTCAGTCTTTGTTGCCCAAAGGCGGTTGTATGCGGACTTCCAGGTGTGGGCTGCGCGGGCAGCTTCGCAGATATCCGTCACATCACAAATGGGGAGGGTCACAAGGTCGTTCCCTGCAAGCCTGTCGTTTCGCGCCATCATCCATGTTTCGTTGATCTCCGCCAAGCTCATCAACTCGCCTTCGCCTTCTGGCTGGTCGGGCTCCGAACGGAACGATGAGGACAAAAAGCTGCCAGCCCCGTCATGATTGAACTGACCGCCAGTTACAAAGATTTCAGGCCCTACAGTTGGGAGCCCTTCGGGCTTTGGAAACGGCTCATCCCGATCAGGCGGTCCGGCACAGTCAAGGGTAACAGGGACACTCTTGCCATCATGGCTAGCACCGCATTTTTGGCACTCCCAAACGTTGGTGACCGTTTGTGTGAGCGCCCATTCATGAGCGCCTTCTGGCTGGTCGGGCTCACCAACAACAACGCCCTTCATGCTGAGTGCCGCTTGACGCAAGTTGGCGTCTACAGCGTCTAGGGCTTGTTGGGTTTCGGGCTCAAGCCTGTCCGGCTTTTCCTGTTGGGGTGTGCAGTCTGGGCATGGCGTTTTGGTGCGCCAAATTTCTTCTGCCCGTTCCTCAAGCTTGTCCTGTGTCATGTCGGTTCCTTCACTTCCAAAGCTCTCTGCGTATTGGGCTCTCCATGACTGGTTGAATGCGTCCGTCATCTGCTTTCCCGAACTTTATGTTCCAGCTTTGCTCGCAGAGCCTCACGCTGCTGCGTTTCCTTGGAGCTGGTGCCGTTCCAGCACATGAGTTCATGGTGCTCGCAGTAGGTGCCGTCCGCGCTCGCGCCGCAGTACCTGTCGTCGATGCCGTTGGGCGTCACTTCATGGTTCCAGAGCGGGAACCGGCAGCGGCCGGGCGCCAGCTTGTCGATCGTGCAGGGCCTTGAGTGCAGCGCCGGCACAGCCTCTCCGCAAACCCGTGAGCCAGTCGTGCGGTCCTTGATCCGGTGCATCATCTGGTGGGCAACATGCTGGCCGGGAACCGGGCGGGCCTTTGGCTTGCCGCCGTTCGATCCGGGCCCGGGCTTGGGCCTTGGTCGATGAACGACACCGCGGTTCCAGCCGGCGCGATGGATGACACCAATGATTGCGTTGCGGGTCACGTTGAAGCGCGGTGCGATCTGGCTTGCGCTGTAGCCCTTCATCCATAGTTCATAGACTTTTTGTCTTGCTTCGGGAGACCAGCCCATATCAATCTGCCTTCCGGATGATCAGGGCCTGGCGCTGCCTGTCGGTGGAGGCGCACACCCGGATTATGTAGTTGCCCGGATCTTCAAACCTCATCGGATTGGTGGTGCGGTAAAAGCCGTCCAGCGTGTGCAACACGGTGCCGCCGGCGATGTAGTCAGCGCCCTGCTTCACATAGGTGACGTCCATGTCCGTGATGCGGACCTGCATGTCGGCGCAGTCCGGCCGGGCCAGCCACACGAAGGCGCCGATCATTGCAGCAACCAGCCCGTAGGCGAACACGGCTTCGCCCATGGAGAGGCACGGCTTGGCCATGCGGTCGGTGAAATCCGAGAGCAGCGCGCGGACGTTCATTCGGCTGGCTCCTTGTTCTGCTGACGCTCGCGGGCAGCTTCCATCCGCTGACGCAGTTCCGGCTGGATGTCCTTGAGCCGGTCCTGCTCGGGGAAGCTCAACGCCTTGAACCACTTGTTGAAAACGCCAGCGCCGTCCGTTGCTTTCTCGCGCGCCCTCTCCAGCAGCTCGTCATTGGGGTCGGCACCGGCATCAGTGGGGGCTGGGGTTGATGCTTCACTGACGCCGGCGCCTGTATCATCAGCCGTGGTGGGGGCCGTCGCTGATGATGACTTGCCTGCGGCCCACTCGGCCATCAGGCGTCCGGTCTCCTCGCAGAGCGCCTGGCCCTGCGGGAATGCGAATTTGTGGTGGTGTTCGATCTTGGCCGCTTCCGCCGACCAGTCGGGCACGCCCTGGGCCTTTGGTGGCAGGACAGCGAGCGTGGTCATTTCGTAGGCGAACTCGTCGCCTCCGATGGGCTGCCAGCCGATGGGCACAGGTTTGGTTTTGCCCTTGTCGTCCTTGATGAGTTTGAGCTTTTCCTTGGCACGGAAGCAGAAGACGAAGCTGCAGGGCGTCTGGAGAATGACGTTGATCAGCCGCTGCCGTTCCTGTTTCGGCTTGATCCATGCGGTGAACTTCACACGCTCGCGCTTGGCGTAGTCGTTGCCCGCCATCTTCTGGACCTCGGCGTCGTGCATCTCGAGATGCCCGCCCTGGCCTTCGTGTTCATGGCTGATGGAGTCGACAACGATCACCTTGGCGCCGGCCTTGGCGGCGGTCTCGATCGCTGAGATATAGTTCAGGGATGAAAAGGGTGCGCCGAACTCGAGATGTTCAAAGTTGAACTCCTCGGCATAGCGCAGCATGCGCCGGGCTTCGGAGTCGATGGCGCAGATCTTGCCGCCGCCCGCCATGCCGGTGGCCAGCTTGAGGGCGGAGTAGGTCTTGCCGGATCCTGTTGGGCCAGCGAGGCCTATC
>JAJCXP010000174.1 GCA_029263375.1 Acidobacteriota bacterium
GACTTCGCGCGCAGCGCCGGCGTGACGATCTACACGATCGGCTTCAAGCTCGGGGCCGCCGGCCGGGTCAGCCGGAGTAGGCTGAGTCAGATGGCGACCGAGACCGGCGGCCAGGCGTTCTTCGTCGGCTCGACCGACGAGATGGAACGGATCTACCAGGCGATTCAGCAGGATCTGCGGTCGCGCTATCTGCTCGTCTCCCAGCCGGCGATCGGCGACCACAAGGGCTTCCGAAAGGTCGATGTGTGGGTTGCGCTCGCGGGCGCCGAGGCGCGCACCTTGAACGGCTACCTACCGTAGGATCTGGAGGTCGATGATGCTTGGACTCCGCTTCCGGCAACCGCCGTCATCGCGACGCGAGAGTGGCTTCACGGTCCCGTGCGCGGTGCTCGTGGCACTGCTGGCGCCGCTCGGCACTAGCGCGTCGGCTCAGCCCGGCTCGCCTCCCGCCGGTAGCTATCTGGAATCGGTCGGTGTGCGCCTGGTCAACGTCGGCGTCCTGGTCACCGACAAGAGCGGCGGGCCGGTGATCGATCTGACGGTCCGGGACTTCGAGCTCCGGGAGGATGGCAAGCGAGTCGAGATCACCCACTTCGAGGGCCCGGCGACGATGGGCGATGGGACGGCTGCCGCGGTCGCAACGCCCGGCGGAGACCAGGGGTACGTCGTTCTGCTGGTAGACAATCTGGCAACCGGGGAGCTCAGCCGGAGGCGCGTGCTCGAGGGTGCCCGGGAGTTTCTGGACGCACATCTCGATTCCGGTCTCGAGTTCGCGATCGCGTCGTACGACGGTTATCTGCGAGTCCGCCAGACGTTCACGCGCGACCCGGACCTCCTGCACGATGCTCTCGAGGGCCTGGAGGTGCTCAGTGCGCTGGGCCTCGCGCGCCGCAGCGAGCGCTGGGCCGAACTGGGCGAGCGCTTCGAAAGCCTGCGGTCGATCCGGAATCTGATGCTCGATCCGGGCGGCGACAACCCCTCGCGTCACATCACGTCCTACACCACAGCGGTGCGCGCGTACGCCGAACGGGTGGGGCAGGAGACCGGCTCGGTGCTCTATGCCATGAGTCACATGGTCAACGCCCTCGGTGCACTGCCGGGTCGCAAGGCCCTGGTCTACGTCTCCGAAGGTCTGCCGATGCGCCCAGGTGAGGAGTTCTTGCAAGCCGCGTCCGACACCCTCGAAGATCTGACCGTGCCCGGAGGCCTTCAAGGCTCGGAAGCGCGCGAGGCGTCGGTCAATATCCGGTCGGCGCGGCTCGACGCGCTCTCGCAGTCCGGCTCACCGACCAGCTCTCGGCGGGCCCGCGGCGGAGCGGAGGCCCTGCCGGGGCTCGAGCAGCTCACCGCGATGGCCAACGCCAGTCGGGTGAGCATCTACGCGCTCAAATCCGATTCCTATGCCGCCGGCGTGCCCCCCCAGCTGGCCGGTGACGTGGGGATGCTCTACACGCCGGCGCTCGAAGCCGTGCGCGAGCAGAACCTGCTCGAGACGCTGCAGGTGATGGCGGCGCGCACCGGCGGCGACGCGCGCGTGGGCACTGGCATCGGCAGCCTGCTCGATCGCGCCCAGGCCGACCTGCGGCGGCAGTACACCCTCGCCTTCTCGCCGCAACGGCCGGCAGACAACGGGTTTCATCAGCTCGAGGTCAAGGTCAAGCGCAAGAAGGTGGATGTCCGATCACGCGACGGCTACATCGACAAGACGATCGGCGCCAAGCTGGCGGACCGCGCCACCACGTCGCTGCTGCTGGGCATCGACGACAACCCGCACGGCATCCGACTGGAGATCGGACAGGTGCGGCCGAGCGCCGAGAAGGGGCTCACGGAGGTCGCGCTGATTCTCCACATACCGCTGCGCGATCTGCTGCTCACCGAGACCGGCGGCGTCTACTCCGCGTCGACCCAACTCTTCCTGGCCGCCCGGGATCAGCGCGGCGACGCGGCGCCGGTCCAGGCGCTCGAGCTGCGGATCGAGACCGATCACTCGCTCGAGGACCGCCCGGATCAGCTGTTCACCGGCCAGCTGCCGCTGGTGCTCAAGAGCGATTCCCAACGCGTCGGCCTGGCGTTCGTAGACCCGGTGACCGGCTCGGCCTCGTTCGTCAGCGCTGAGCTCGATCTAGACGTCGACCAGGCAGGTTAGCTGTCATCTCTCAGGACGTTGTTCACGAGGTCCGACAGAACCTGGGCGGCCATGCGACCGAAAGCGTGCCCTCGACCGCTCGGCAGACCGACGACCGCGCGAGCACCCTCGACCGCTGGCGGGACTCGAGTACGCCACGGATCGTTGAGCCCTGGCTGACCCGCCCTACCTGGACCCCGCCGGGGTCTGCCGGCGCACCCAAAGGATCCGGCGTGTGACCGGTCGCATCGGAGTGACCGGTCGCGAGGCCGCCTGGCTGTTCTAGATCGGGATACCTGTCGGAAAATTGTGAACAGCGCCCTGGGAATGGACAGTTAGCTCGGCCGGGCGTCGCCGCCCTCGGGGTAGTGCACGTGTACGTCGCGCTGAGGAAAGGGGATCTCGATCCCCTCGGCGTTGAAGCGCTTGTAGATCTGGCAGTGGAGCTCGTGCAGCACGCTGCCCCGTAGCACCGGCTCGTCGATCCAGCCCAGCAGCTCGAAGTCCAGCGAGGAGTCGCCGAAGGCGCGGAAACGCACCCTCGGCGCGGGCTCCTGAGCCACCTTGGGGTGATCGGTGGCGACTCTCATGAGGACCGCCTCGACCTGGTCGATGTCCGAGCCGTAGGCGACGCCGACCTTGATCCGGATGCGCTCCTGCGCCGACGGTCCGCCGGACTCGTTGATGATCTTGGCGTTGGCGATCACCGCGTTGGGCACGGTGACCTCGATGTCGTCGCGGGTGAGCAGGCGGGTGCTGCGCAGGCCGATGTTGGTCACCATGCCGCGTTCGCCGCTGTCGAGATTGATGAAGTCGCCCTTCTGGTAGGGGGCATCGGCAATGATGAAGATTCCCGAAAAGAGGTTGGCCAGGGTGTCCTTGGCGGCCAGGCCGAGCGCCAGGCCGAGCACACCGGCAGACAGTAGGAAGCCGCCGACGTCGATCGAC
>JAJCXP010000175.1 GCA_029263375.1 Acidobacteriota bacterium
GCCGGGCGTCGCTTGGTGATGATCAACGTTCATCTCAAGTCGAAGCGCGGCGATGATCGCATCTTCGGCTCTATCCAGCCGCCTGTTCCGTGGACCGAGACCCAGCGGCTCGCCCAGGCCCGGGAGCTCGGGGTGCAGGTCGATGCCCTGCTCGAGCGCGACCCGGAACTGATGATCCTGGTCCTCGGCGATTTCAACGACCACGAGTTCCGACCGCCGCTCCGGCTGCTCGCCGAGCACGCCTTGAACAACCTGATCGAACGAGTCCCGGCGGAGTCGCGCTACACCTACAACTACGAGGGCAGCTCGCAAGTCCTCGACCACGTCCTGATTTCTCCGGCGCTCGATCGGTGCGATCCACGAACCGAGATTGTCCACGCCAACGCCGACCTTCCCGACCCGCGGCGTTCCAGCGACCACGACCCCGTCCTGGCCAGTTTCGACCTGCGCTGTCGAGTAAACTAGCGCTTCGGAAGAAGCTGTTCCCCGAGGTAATCCCGGTCGGCGATCGGACATCGCCGGCCTTGTTTTGTGTTGAGGAGAATCTGACATGAGCATGATGAAAGAGTTCAAGGAGTTCGCCGTCAAAGGCAACGCCATCGACATGGCGGTCGGCATCATCGTCGGCGGCGCGTTCGGCAAGATCGTGAGCTCGCTGGTCAACGACGTGATCATGCCGCCGATCGGGCAGCTGCTCGGCGGAGTCGACTTCAGCGGCCTGTTCCACGCCCTGGGCGGCGCCAGCTACGAGACCCTGGCCGCGGCCGAGGAGGCCGGCGCGGCGGTTATCAAGTACGGCAGCTTCATCCAGACCGTGATCGATTTCGTGATCGTCGCATTCGTGATCTTCATGATGGTCCGAGCGATGAACAACATGCGCAAGAAGGAAGAGGCCGCCCCGGCGGCACCGCCGGAGCCCTCGGACGAGGTCAAGTTGTTGACTGACATCCGCGACTCGCTGGCAAAGAGCTAGCGGCGTTTCGATCTCCCTCGAATAACGGGGACAGGCACTTCTACGCCGATTGCGGCGGAAAGGCGCCTGTCCCCTTTTTCCTAGAGCGGCTGCTCCGACCGGTCGGTGTGTTCCCTAAGGGGTGGAGGTCGGAAGCCGCTCGAGAGCTTCGGCAGCCGAGCTCTCCAGCGACGAGCCGACGGTGGCCGCGATCCTGAGCGCCTCGAGGTAGGCCGTACGTGCGGCTGCCGAGTCGCCCAGCGCCTCGTGCATCCGTCCGGAGACGAGCTGAGCGTTCGCGCGGCCGACTGGAGAGTCGATCCGCGTGGCCACCTCGAGGGCGTACGCGAGCGGTTCCCGAGCCGCGGCCGGCCTCCCGATCCGGACCAGTGCTGAGCCCAGTGACACCGCCGCAAACAGGCTGGCATCTATGGCCCCGGCCTCGATGCGGCACTCGAGCGACTTGCGAAAACGGACGATCGAACTCTCCTTGACGCCCTCGAGGCCCTCGAGCATCGCCATGTGCCGTTCGTACTCGCCACAGAGCCAGGCCCTTGCCCCAGCGGCCCGATCGAGCTCCAGAGAGCGGTCGAACAGCTCGCGAGCGGTCTCGACCTCACGTCTCTGAAAGTGGATGAGGCCGAGCTTGTGAACCGCGTCTGCCTGGCTTCGAAAGTCGCCAACCTCACCGAGAACGTGAATTGCACGCTCCGTGTAGCTGGTCGCCAGTGGGAACTCCCGCTCGGGCATCTCTGCCCGATAGTGGTAGTCGGCGAAGGCGGCGGCGACGAGCCCCTCCGCTCGGCCACCGATCTCGCTGGCGATCTCCGACGCGGCCTCGATCGCCTCGAGCGCCGCCGCGACAGGACGCGTATTGAGATGGAGACCCTCCCGGTCTCGGATCCGCGAGATCTCCAGCAGGATCTCTACTCGGCGCTCGCGGGCAGCATCCTCGCAACCGAGGATCTCCTCGGCCATCGACAGAGCTTCCGCGAGCTGTCCCGCCAATCTCAGCCCGACCACCCGATCGATGCTCGAGACCTGATCTGCGCAGACTATCGGCTCTCCGAGAAGGGCCAGCGTGATGAGAAGTAGCTGAACGATGCTCGACTCCGTGTTTCCGCGAAGGATCTGCGAGACCTCCGCGATTCCCTCATAGGGTAATAGACCCCGTCCTCCTCCGGTTCCCACCGAAGGATCTGGTACTCTCGCCCACTCTTCCTGAGGAGACCCCATCATGCAGACTACGTTCCGTTTCGCAACATCCCTCGTCCTTTGTCTAGCCGTTTTCACCCTCGGCTGTGCCGCACCCGAGCCCGAAGAAACCAGTGTTTCCGCTGCGGTTCGGCCGCTGCCGGACGGCACCGATGCGGCTCAGGCGGTGATCACCGCCGACGCGATGCGCACCGACGTCGCCGAGCTCTCGAGCGACGCGTACGGCGGCCGCGGTCCGGGCAGCGAAGGCGACCAGATGACCCAGCAGTACCTGATCGAGCGCATGTCCGAGATGGGCTTCGCGCCGGCCGGGCTGAACGGCGGCTGGCTGCAGCCGTTCGACATCGTCGGCATCACCGCCAGCGCACCCAAGAGCTGGACGTTCGCCACCGGTGGCAAGAAGGTCGTGCTCGACTGGTGGGACGAGTTCATCGCCGGTAGCGGCGTGCAGACCGAGACCGCCGCGATCAAGGACGCCGAGCTGGTGTTCGTCGGCTACGGCATCCAGGCGCCCGAGTACGGCTGGGACGATTTCGCCGGCGAGGATCTTGCGGGCAAGGTCTTCGTAGTGATGAACAACGATCCCGACTGGGACCCCGACCTGTTCGAGGGCAACCGGCGTCTGCTCTACGGACGTTGGACCTACAAGTACGAGAAGGCGGCCGAGATGGGCGCCATCGGCACGATCATCATCCACACGACGCCCTCCGCAGGCTACGGCTATCAGGTCGTTCAGACCTCGTGGACCGGCGAGCAGTTCGAGATCCCGGCGGGCGACGAGGCGCGCTCACAGATCGAGGCCTGGACCACGGAGGACGCGATGCGCGAGCTGATGGCGGCCGCGGGTCACGACCTCGACGCGCTGCGTGAGTCGGCCAAGTCGCCCGATTTCGCGCCGGTGCCGCTCGGCATTCGCACTTCGCTCGAGCTGTCCAACCAGATCCGACGAGTCGAGACCGCGAATGTGCTCGGCGTGCTTGCCGGCAGCGATCCGGAGCTCACCGACGAGTACGTCGTCTACTCGGCGCATCACGACCACCTGGGGATCTCGGCGCCGAACGACGAGGGCGACACGATCTACAACGGCGCGCTCGACAACGCGGTCGGCACCGCGCAGGTGCTGGCGATCGCCGACGCGTTCACCCAGCTGCCCGAGCGTCCCCGACGCTCGATCCTGCTCGCCTTCGTCGCCGCCGAGGAGCAGGGTCTCCTGGGCTCGGCCTACTACGGGGCGCATCCGACGGTTGCTCCGGGCAAGATGGCGGCCAACCTGAACTATGACGGCGGCAACATCTGGGGCAAGAACCGCGACGTCACCTACATCGGCTACGGCAAGTCGACACTCGACGCGATCATCGACCAGTACGCCGGCGAGCAGGGTCGCACCGTCAAGCCTGACCAGTTCCCGGACCGCGGCTTTTTCTACCGCTCCGACCAGATCAACTTCGCCCGCATCGGCGTGCCCGCGGTCTACCTCGACACCGGCACCGACTTCGTCGACCGGCCCGCGGGCTGGGGCGTGGAGCGGATCGAGGAGTGGGAGGCGGTGCACTACCACCAGCCGAGCGACGAGCTCGAAGAGAGCTGGAATTTCGAGGGCATGATCGACGACGCGGTGCTCGGCTTCCGTGCCGGGCTGCATATCGCTCAGCAGGATTCCAAGCCAAGCTGGAACGCCGGCGACGAGTTCGAGGCGGCCCGGCTGGCGGCCCTCGAGGCTCTCGAATAGCCGGCGGCCAACCACGAAAGCGAGAAAGAAGAGAATGACCCACTACAGTTCTACAAGAATCGGCTTCGCTTTCATTCTCGTCGTCGCACTGTTGGCGCAACCGGTCGCGGCGTGCCACGTGCCGGTCCAGTCCGAGTACCTGTCGGCGCAGCAGGAGTCGCTCGCGGTGCTCGGCCACGGCAGCCAGGAGTTCATCGCCTACTCGCTCGAGCAGTCGACCGCCTGCGAGGGCGGCTTCGCCGACATCTTTCCGTGCTCGAACGTCGACCTCCTGGCGCACCTGCCGCTGGACGAGATCGGCGGCGGCAACGGCAACGACATCTGGGGTTGGCGCGATGGCACCAACGAGTACGCCCTGATCGGTCGCACCAACGGCACCGCCTTCGTCGACATGACCGACCCTGAGAACCCGGTCTACCTGGGCAACCTGCCGACCGTGGTGCGCAGCTCGTCGTGGCGCGACATCAAGGTCTACCAGAACCACGCGTTCGTAGTGTCGGACTCAGCGGGGCTGCACGGCATGCAGGTTTTCGACCTGACCCGGCTGCGCAACATCAGCAGTCCGCCGCTCGAGTTCGGGGCCGACGCGCTCTACAGCGAGTTCGGCTCGGCGCACAACATCGTCATCAACGAGGAGACCGGCTACGCCTACGTGGTCGGCGCCGACGTCTGCGAGGGCGGTCTGCACATCGTCGACATCCGCAATCCGACCTCGCCGGTCGAGGCGGGTTGCTTCGACGACGACGGCTACACCCACGACGCGCAGTGCGTGACCTACCGCGGACCCGACGAGGACTTCCAGGGGCGCGAGATCTGCTTCGCCTCGAACGAGGACTCGGTGACAATCGTCGACGTTACCGACAAGAGCACACCCGTGATGCTGTCGCGCAACGAGTACGAGGGGAGCAGTTACACCCATCAGGGTTGGCTGACCGAGGATCACGCCTGGTTCGTCGTCGACGATGAGCTCGACGAGCAGCGGCGGGGGCACAACGCCAAGACCTACGTCTGGGACATGTCCGATCTGGTGAGTCCGCGCCTGGTCGGCGCGCATCTCTCACCGCGCATGTCGATCGACCACAACCAGTACATCAGCGGCAATTTCACCTACCAGGCGAACTACCAACAGGGGCTGACCATCCTCGAGATCGTCGACCCGGCGAAGGCAAAGCTGATGGAGGCCGGCTTCTTCGACACCTACCCGGAGTCGAACGCGGCGCGCTTCGACGGCGCTTGGAGCGTCTATCCGTACCTCAAGAGCGGCGCCGTGATCATCAGCGACATCAACCGAGGCCTGTTCATTGTGCGGCCGCGCCTGAGCGCGACGCTGTTCTCGGACGGCTTCGAGAGCGGCGGTCTCGACAGCTGGTCGCGCACCAGGGGCAACATCGGGGCGAGCGCGCCGGGCCTTAAGAAGAGCGGCTTCGCGCTCGAGGTAGCGGTCGACGGCAAAGACACTGTCTCGCAGGTGGTGGCGCTCCAGCCGGCGCGCGAGAAGAGTCTCGAAGCGAGCTTTTTACTCAAAGCGAACGAAGTCGATCTGGGCGACGTCGAGGTCGAGATCGCGCGCCTCGTCAGCCCGAAGAAGAAGACGGTCGTCAGCCTGACGCTCGAGCAGCGCGGCAGCAAGTACTTCGTCAACCTCTCGGCCGAAAGCGGCGGCGACCTTCAGCCGATCGGCTCGACCCAGGTGCCGCGCAAGAAAGCCGTGCCGTTGCGGATCGAGTGGCGTCAGGCCTCGGGCTCGAACGCCAGCGACGGCGAGGTCGCTCTGGTCAAGAAGAAGCGCACCCGCGCCTCGCGCACGACCCTCGACAGCACGACCACCATCGACGCGGTGCGCCTCGGCCTACCCGCGGGCTCCGAGGGCGGGATCGGCGGCAGCTTTCTGCTCGACGACGCCGAGATTCGGCAGTAGCCGCACGCGAACGGCGCGCGAGACCGGACTCCTGCTACTCGCTCATGGACTTGAGCTGGCGGTTGGCGACCGCCAGCATTGCCAACGTCGGGTGCGCCACCGACTGGAGCTCGGCGATCAGCTGATCGGTGCTCGAGACCATCGCGCTCCGCTCCCGCGCCCAGTTCTCGATCTCGGAGACGTGGCGTCCGGAACCGTCGACGCTCGACATCACTCCCCGCGTCAGCTCGCTCTGGTTGCTGGACAGATCGTCGACGATCGCATTGATCGCCAGCTTGTCCCAGGCGCTGTCGGTCGGCAGGCGTAGCGCTGTCCGGCGCGCCCAGTCGAAGCCGAAGCGCGAGCCGATCTCGAAATAGTACTGAGCCACCGACGGGCTCGGCCAGCTGCCCGAGCGCGCCAGGCGCACGATGTCGCAGGCCGGCGCCAGGCTCTGCAGGCGCACCACCCGGCGCGCCAACTTGACGTCGGCTCCCAACTCCACAAGTCCCTGCGTACGCTCCTCGATCAGCGACGCTTCGGACGGGTTGGTCAGGCTGTCGAGCTCCTTGGCGATACCGTTGACGCCCTCGTGGTACTCGGCGATGCGCGCGCCGAGGTCGCCGACCCCGTCGGCGAGCCGCAGGAACCACACCGTCGCCCGCTCGAGCGTCCGGCCGCACTCGGCCAGCATCGTCGCCTGCACCTTGGCCGGCAGCCGATTGTCGAGCGACTCGATGTCGCGCCACAGGTCGCGCAGATCGAAGATCTCGCGGCTCACGACATAGGCCCGGGCGATGTCGGCGGTCGACTTGCCGGTGCGCTCCCGCACCTCATGGATGAAGGCGATGCCGACCCGGTTGATGATGCTGTTGGTCAGGACGGTGGCGACGATCTCGCGATTCAGACGGTGACCGGGGATCGCGTGCGCGAACCGCTCCTGCATCGGAGTCGGGAAGTAGCGTTGGAGCTCGCGCGTCATGAACAGATCGTCCGGCACGTCGGAGTCGAGCAGCTGCTGGTTGAGATCCAGCTTGGCGTAGGAAAGCAGCACCGCCAGCTCCGGGCGCGTCAGTCCCTGGCCGTGGCTCGAGCGCTCGGCCAGCAGGTCGTCCTCGGGCAGATGCTCGATGGCGCGATTCAGGCGCCCCTTCTTCTCCAGAGCGCTCATGAAGCGGCCGTGCCGATCGTTCAGCCGTGCGCCGAGCTGGTGGGTCACGGTGATCGCCTGTGTCTGCAGATAGTTGTCGCGCAGGACCAGCTCGGCGACCTCGGAGGTCATCTTCTGCAGCAGCTCGTCACGCTGCTTGCGCGTCAGGTCGCCGTTCTCCTCGACGCCGCGCAGGAGGATCTTGATGTTGACCTCGTGATCCGACGTGTCGACCCCGGCCGAGTTGTCGATCGAGTCGGTGTTGAGCCGGCAGGTCCCGAGTCCGAGCTCGACCCGTCCGCGCTGGGTCACGGCCAGGTTCGCGCCCTCGCCGACGACCGCCGCACGCACCCCGGAGGCGTCGATGCGCACGCCGTCGTTCGCGCGATCGTCCGCGTCGGCGTGGCCTTCCAGGGTGGCCTTGACGTAGGTTCCGATGCCCCCGAACCAGAGCAGGTCGACCTCGGTCTTGAGCAGATGGCGGATCAGCTCATTCGGTTCCAGGCTTTCGTCCTCGATGCCCAGCAGCTCGCGCATCTCGCGCGTGGTCGAGATCGATTTCGCCTGACGATCGAACACGCCGCCGCCTGGCGAGATCAGCGTCGCGTCGTAGTCGGACCAGCTCGAGCGTGGCAGCTCGAACAGCCGCCGGCGCTCGGACCACCCCATCTCGGGATCGGGGCTCGGGTCGATGAAGATGTGCAGGTGGTTGAAGGCGGCGATCAGCTTGATGTGCTGCGACAGAAGCATGCCGTTGCCGAACACGTCGCCCGACATGTCGCCGACCCCGACGACCGTGAAATCCTGATTCTGGATGTCCTTGCCGAGCTCGCGGAAGTGCCGTTTGACCGACTCCCAGGCGCCGCGGGCAGTGATCCCCATCTTCTTGTGGTCGTAGCCGGCCGAGCCTCCCGAGGCGAAGGCGTCGTCGAGCCAGAAGCCGTACTCGGTCGAGATCGCGTTGGCGGTATCGGAGAAGGTCGCGGTGCCCTTGTCGGCCGCCACCACCAGGTAGGGGTCGTCGCCATCCCGTCGCCGCACTCGCGGCGGCGGCACCACCCGGTCGCCGTCCAGGTTGTCGGTCAGGTCGAGCAGGCCACGCATCAGGATCTTGTAGCACTCGCGCACCTCGGCCTGCAGCTGCTCGCGCTCGACCGGCGGTCGGCGCACCACGAATCCGCCCTTCGAGCCCACCGGCACGATGACCGCGTTCTTGACCATCTGAGCTTTCATCAGGCCGAGGATCTCGGTGCGAAAGTCCTCCCGACGATCCGACCAGCGAATGCCGCCCCTGGCCACCGGGCCGCCGCGCAGATGGATGGCTTCGAGCCGCGGGCTGTGGACGTGGATCTCGCGGTACGGCTTCGGCAGCGGTAGCTCGTCGATCGCCTGCGAATCGATCTTCATCGCCAGGTAGGGCTTCAGCTCACCCTGTGCGTCGACCTGGAAGTAGTTGGTTCGCAGGGTCGACTGGATCGCGTTCAGGAACCGCCGCAGGATCCGATCCTCATCGAGGCTCGACACCCGCTCGAGCCGGCGCCGGATCTCGCGGCTCAGCGCTTTCGCGCGCTGATCGGCCTCGTCGTCGCCGTCGGGATCGAACATCTCGAGGAACAGGTCCACCAACATGCGCGCCAGCTCGGGATGCCGCGCCAGCGTCTGGCGCATGTAGCCCTGACTGAAGGGGATGCGCGCCTGCCTCAGGTACTTCGCGTAGGCGCGAATCAGGGTCACCTCGCGCGGCTGAAGCCCACCGATCAGCACCAGCTTGTTGAGGCTGTCGTTCTCCATCTCGCCCGCCCAGACGCGCGAGAAGATCTCGTGGAACGAGCTCCGCACATCGGAGAGCGCGATCGGTCGGCGGTCCTCGGTGACCATCGACAGGTCACGGATCCACACGCAGTGATCATTGTGCGCCGGATGCACCTCGAACAGGCGCTCGTCGATCACCCGCAGGCCCATGTTCTCGAGCATCGGTAGCACTTCGGACAGATGAGTCCGCTGGCTGGTGAGGTAGATCTTGAAGTTGAGCTCGTGCTGACCGGCATCGGGCGGCCGGTAGAGGTTCATCGCCATCGAACCGTCGGGCAACGCCTCTTCCATGCGCCCGATGTCGAGCACCGCCAGCTGCTCGTTGTACTGGCTCGGGTAGCCGGCCGGGAACGCCTCGCGGTAGCGGCGCGCGAGCGCGGTGCCCTGTGCCTCTCCGTGCTGCTCGATCAGCGCTTCGGTCAACCGGTCTTCCCAGGCGCGCACCGCCTCGATCAGCCGCTCCTCGACCTCGTGCGTCGGCGGCGCGTTGCCGTCCCGCAGCGGCGTCTTGATGACGAAGTGCAGGCGGGCCAACGGCGAGTCGGTCAGATGGGTGTAGAACCGATCGATCTCGCCCTGATAGGCCTGCTCGAGAATCTTCGAGACCTTGAGCCGGTTCGCGGTGTCGTAGCGATCGCGCGGCATGTAGAGCAGGCACGAGACGAACCGCTCGAACGGATCATGGCGCACGAACAGCGCCGTGCGTTGCCGATCCTGAAGGTGCAGAATGCCGCGGCCGATCTCGAGCAGCTCCTCCTGCGTGCTCTGGAACAGCTCGGTGCGCGGATAGCTGTCGAGCACATGCTGGAGCTGACGGGCGCTATGGCTCTCTTCCGACAGGCCCGAGGCTTCCAACACCCACGCCACACGCTTGCGCAGTACCGGAATCGCACGCGGGCTGTCGGCGAACGCCTCCGATGTGAACAGCCCGATGAAGAGCTTGGCGCCGACCACCTCGCCGGCATCGTCGAATACGCTCACCGCGACGGTGTCGAGGCTGACGCCTCGATGCACGGTCGAGCGCCGGAGCGTCTGAGTGATCCTCAGGAGCGTCTTCTGGCGCAAAAACTGCGACTGCTCCTCGGTCAGCTCGATGCCGCGCAGACCGCCGAAGACCTTGATCTTCGGGTCCTTGAGCAAACCCAGCCCGGCGTCCGGATCGAGGCGCACCTGCATCTCCTCGCCGGTGCCCGCGAAGATGTAGCGTCGGTACCCGAGGAAGGTGAACCGCCCGTCGCGCATCCAGCGTAGTAGCGCGATTGCCTCATCCACTTCCTCGGTCGCCACCGCGGCCGGCGGCCGCTCCTCGAGCTCCGCCTCGATGCGTTGCGCCTCCCCGAGCATCGGTTGCCAGTCACTGACCGCCAGGCGCACATCGCTCAGTACGCGCGCCAGCGCATCGCGCAGCTCTTCGTGGGCTGCCTCGGGCTGCTCGCTGACCTGAATCTGAGCGTAGGACTCGCGCAGGCCCTCGGCCCGACGGTCGACGATCTCCCGGAGCTTGCCCTCGCCGTCGCGGCGGACGGTGAAGATCGGGTGCACCAGCATGACGACATCCAGATCGATCCGGTTGAGCTCGGCGATCATCGAATCGATCAGGAACGGCATGTCGTCGGTGATGACCTCGATGACCGAGTGCGACGACTGCCAGCCGCTCTTGTCGGCGCGCGGGTTGTAGACGCGCACCTTCGCCTCTTCCGGCGCTCGCTGCTGACCGAACCGCCAGACCGAGAGCGCGGCGCCGTAGAGGTCGTCGAGCGTCGACTCGATCAGGTCGCGCGGCGCGCAATCGGCGTAGAAGCCGGCGACGAACGCTACGACGTCGCTGGCGATCGGCTCCTCGAACCGCTCGCGTACGCGTTCAAGCAACCGCTCGATCAGCTCACGCTTACCCTTCTCGTTCGATGAGGTCAGGCGTATTTCCCCTCTCGCGTGCGCGTCGCCGAACTATGCCGATCTTGGCGCGACGTTGCAACCTCGGGCGGCAAAGAAAAAACGCCGAGCCGCGAAGCGGCCCGGCGTCGAATCCGATCGTTGAATCGGCTTGTTACGGAATCGTGATCATTCGCTTGAACTCGATCAGGTTCTTCATCCGCGGAATACGAGCGACGAGGACGTAGTCGCCGGGAGCGATCGAGCTCGGAGCCCGAAGGATGTCCCGCACGCTGACGGTGTCGTTCATGTTCAGGGTGTAGAGACCGAGCTCCATGTTGCCGATCGCGTTGCCCTGCAGATCCTGGATCTCCGCGTAGATCGGCACGCTGACCGTGCTGCGACGGTGCGTGAGATCGAGACGGAAGTCGACCGTGACGCCCGAGGGGCGACGGCGGATGCGCGGGTTGCCGACGAACGCGCCCTGACAGCCGGCGCCATCCTCGCTACCCTCGACGACGAATACGTTGTCGTTCGCGGGGAAGCCGATGTCATCCAGCGCGATCGGGTCGAAGATCGAGCACGAGTCCGACGCGATGTAGGACGGCTGGACCTCACCGAGGCCATTGGCGCCCGGGAAGAACGAGGCGAAGTCGCCAGTGCCGCTGCTGTCGCAGGTCACGACCTCGACCACGAGGTCATCGGTCGCCGGGTTGACGGTACCGCCGACAGCGGCGGTCACGATGGTGCCGGCCGAGCCGGTGCCGTCGATCGTCGTCGAGTCGAGCAGGTTCATGTTCGCGTACAGGAACGGAGCACCGATCGCGATGCTGTACGTGTTGAAGGTCATCGGGACGCCGGCGCAGGTGCTGCCGCCCGGGTCCGCGACCTCGACGCCGAACTGCACCGCGTCAACGGTGTAGTTGCTGGCGATCGCGTGGTCAGCGGTGAGAAAAAAACGGCGCAGGTACTGGTTACCCGCGTCGATGCCGCCGGCCGAGCACGAGATGCCGGTGAACGGCGCGATCGTGCAGTCGACGCTCTGGGTGATGTCGTCCGGGCCGAGTACGCACGGCGCGAAGTTGACTGGCGCGCTGCCGGAGCCGGACGTGCCGAAATTCTGGGCGAATGCCATGCCGCTACACGCGACTGCCACCGCCAAGGTCATCAGAAACACTCTCTTCATCTGTCCCCCTTCTTCCTGGTTATTGAGGCCTCGATCGCGCACGACTGGACACGCCGCCGCGACCACCATCCTTTCCCTTCCCCTCGTTGGAAAGGCCGATGTGGGCAGCGAAAACCCGCAAAGCGTCTGCGCAGAACCCTTTCGGGTTCGGCTTCAGCACTCGCCTCGTGACACTGATTCGAGGTGGCCTGAAGCCCCACCCCCGCCGGTCATCCTTTTCGAAGGGAGGAAACCATAGCAGAGCTTTCGCACGTGCACAACTCCTTAGTCGTCATGTGTTTATATGCAGATCTCTCGATATGCTAGGAGGGTAAGCTCGACCAGGAGGAGCTCGGAAATGAAGCGACTGTTCGCCCTGCTGGGGCTGGTGCTGCTCGTTCTGATCGCCGTCGTTTCGGTCCGCACGCTGTTGTTCGGATCGCGTCAGGGCGAGTTCGCTCCCGCCGCCGACCTCGGCGCCACCGCCGACCCGGTGCCGTCGGGAGCGGCGCAGCGACTGGCAACCGCGCTCACGTTCCGCACGGTCTCCCTACCGCCGCCGGCTCCGCCGGCACGCGAGGAGTTCCGCGCTCTCCATCTGTGGCTTGCGTCGACCTACCCACTCGTCCATCAGCAGCTCGAGCCCGAGCCGGTCGGCGAGCTCAGCCTGCTCTACACCTGGCGGGGCGTCGACCCGACGCTGCCGCCGGTGGTCCTCATGGGGCACCAGGACGTCGTGCCGGTGATCCCCGGCACCGAGGACCGCTGGACCCACCCGCCATTCGACGGCGTGATCGCCGACGGCTGGATCTGGGGACGCGGCGCACTGGACGACAAGGCGACGGTGATCGCGATCCTCGAGGCAGCCGAGAGCCTGCTGGCCGAGGGACATCGGCCTCAGCGGACGATCTATCTGGCCTTCGGCCACGACGAGGAGGTCGGGGGCGCCAACGGCGCCCAGAAGATCGCCGGCCTGCTGGAGTCTCGACGGGTCACCGACTACGCGCTGGTGCTCGACGAGGGTGGCGCGATCACCCAGGGGATGGTCCCAGGCGTCGACGGCACGACCGCGATCATCGGCGCAGCCGAGAAGGGCTACGTCAGTCTCGAGCTGATCGCGACCGCCCAGGGCGGACACTCGTCGACGCCGCCGAAGAGCACCGCGATCGGCATCCTCGGCCGGGCGATCACCCGGCTCGAGGACAACCCGTTTCCGATGCGTATAGACGGCGCCACACGCAGCATGTTCGAGTTCATCGGCCCGGAGCTGCCGCTGTCGAGACGTCTGCTGATGGCCAACCTCTGGCTCACCGCACCGCTGGTCAAGAAGGGCATGTCGAGCTCGAACGGCGGCGCCGCGTCGCTGCGCACGACGACGGCGGCGACGATGTTCAACGCCGGCATCAAGGACAACGTGCTGCCGATCAACGCCCGCGCGGTGGTCAACTTCCGGATCCTGCCAGGCGAGACGGTCGACAGCGTGACGACCCGGGTACGCGAGATCGTCGCCGACGAGCGTATCGAGGTGGGTGTCGCCTTCAACCTCGGTCAGGATCCGACCCCGATGTCGGACGTCGAGGGCCCAGCCTTCAAGATGATCGGCCGCACCCTCCGCGAGGTACTGCCGGGCGAAGAGGTGCTCATCACGCCCTATCTGGTGACCGGCGGCACCGACGCCAAGTACTACGCCAGCCGCTCGCGGAACGTCTTTCGATTCCTGCCGGTCTTCATCGGCGGCGATGACATGGGGCGGGTGCACGGGACGGACGAACGGGTGAGCGTCGAAAGCGTGGATCTGGCGATTCGATACTTCCGGCAGCTGGTTCGGAACACCGACGGTTTGTGAGTTGAGTTGAAAGGTGGTCACCGTGAGGGTGGTGAAGACAAGGTGGGGTAGCCGTCCAGGGGTCGGCGGCCTGTTCTTGCACTTGGGTGGGGGGGCCGCCTCTGGGTTACGTCGCTGCCGCCGGTTG
>JAJCXP010000176.1 GCA_029263375.1 Acidobacteriota bacterium
GAGGTCAAGGTGCTCGACTTCGGGCTCGCGCGATCGGCCGACGAGCGGGTGCCGAGCAGCGAACTGCCGAGCGCTCACGACTCGAATTCGTTGAACTCGGCCGACTTCTCGCGAGCGGGAATCACGCTCGATTTCGAGGTCGACGAAGCGAGCGCTCCGAAGGTCATTTCGCTGGACACGAAGAAGGGCCGGGTGGTCGGAACCCCGCACTTCATGAGCCCGGAGCAGGCGCGTGGCGAGACGCCGACGACGGCGTGCGACATCTACGCATTCGGCCTCCTCCTGCAGCATCTCTTCACCGAGCGCTTGCCCTACGACGAGACAGAATCGTTGAGCAAGCTCTTGAAGCTGGTCGCCGAGGGCCGGAGACTACCTCTCTACGGCGTCGACAAGGATGTCGCGGGGCTGATCAGCCAGCTGACAGCGATGGCGCCCGCCTCGCGGCCGACCGCGGCGACCGCGGTTCATCGGCTGGAGTGGATCCTCGACAAGCCGAAGCGTCGGTTGCGCCGGCTGGCGGTGGCCGCCGGGCTGGCGGTGATTGTGGCCGGCGGGCTCAAGTACACGCTCGATCTGAGACGGGAGCGCGCGATCGCCGTGTCGGCGCGGTCCGTGGCGGAGCAGCGGCGGCACCAGGCCGAGGATCTGATCGACTTCATGTTGCTCGACCTGCGCGACAGCCTCGAGCCGATCGGGCGGCTGGACATCCTCGAGCAGGTGGCGCGCAAGTCTCAGGAGTACTTCGCTTCGACTGCGGACGAGGATCCGACGCCCGGCACCTTGCGGCGCCGAGCGATGTCTCAATCGAACATCGGCGCTGTCCTCCTGGGCAAGGGCGATTCGGTCGAGGCGCTGGCCTCGTTTCAGCGGTCGCTGGAGATGGTCGCCGCTCTCTCCGCACAGGAGCCCGACGACTCGAGGTTGCGGTCGGACCTCGGGACGGCTTACCTGAACCTCGGCCGCGCGCAGGCACGCAGCGGCGACCCGCTCGCGGCCGCCGCGTCGCTGGGTTTGTCGCTCGAGATCTTCGAGGCGTTGCAGACGGAGGCTGCCGCGCCCGAGTACCAGCTGGGAGCCGCCGAAGCGCTGACCGAGATGGGGCTCGTCCACGGCGATCAGGGCGATTGGGAGCCGGCGCTCGGCTGGTTCGAGAAGGCGAACGCTCTTCACGAGCAGGTGTCGGCGGCGGAGCCGGGCAACCGGGAGTGGCAAGTGGCGCTGGCCCGCAGCCGAGCTCGGGTCGGGCGGGCGCTGCGCGAGGAGGGGGAGGCGCCGGCGGCGCTCGAGCTGTTGGTCTCGGCGCTCGATATCTACCGCGGCCTCGCGGTTCAGGACCCGTCCAACATGGTCTGGCCGTTCGAGATGGCTGAGCTCGAGAAGGGCATCGGCGCGGTCTACTACCGACAGGAACAGCACGCGGAGGCGCGTGTGCACTACGAGGAGGCACGCAGGATCTTTCGCCGACTCACCGAGCACGATCCGCTGAGCACCGAGTGGCTGGCGCTCTACGCCGGCATTCACGAGTGGATCGGGTATGCGGCCGAGGGGCAGGAGCGTGACAAGGAGGCGCTGAGATTCCATCTCGAGGCGCGCAGACTGCGGGTCCAGCTGAGCGAGCTCGATCCTGGGAACTACCGCTGGCAGCATTGGGTCGCCCACAGCGACGAGAAGATCGGCGACATCAACTTCGAGCAGGGTCGGTTCGCCGACGCCCTGGCGCGCTATCAGGCCGCGAACGCGACCTACCGACAGCGATTCGACGTCGATTCCGCCGACGCCGCGGTGCTGAATCGACTCGGCTGGAGCCACGTTCAGATCGGTCGCGCCTGGCAGAAGCTCGGGCAGCGGGAGTCGGCGCGGCAGGAGTGGCAGCGGGCGGTCGAGGTGATCGAGCCGGTGACGCGCAGTTCGCGCAACGCAGCGTGGCTCGATACCCACGTCACCGCGCTGCTGCTTCTGGGGCGGACCGACGAAGCGCGGCCGATCGTCGAGGAGCTCCTGGAGCGTGGATGGTCGGAAGAGGTCTTCACGGAGTTGGTGCGCTCGGCCGGCCTCGCGCACCCTGGATGAGCCTACCCACGTGCTACGATCGATGTAGTTCGCAAGAAAATTAATGGGTGTGCCGCTGTGCTCAACGGCGGTGGTGAGAGCGTCGAAAGTCGAAGGAGGGTAATCATGCTGAGAGAGCCCGAGAGTATCGCTGACGGAGCTCGGTTTCTGAGTGGGGAGATCGCGGATCGACATCTCCGCTACGCGTTCGGGAAGCTGTTCGCAGAGGACGACGCCGGAGAGAGCGCCGACGGTTCGAGTCGCAGCCCGATGTGCTGTCCAGACAAGGACGACGAAGCGGAGTCCGGCGGTTCGAGCCGCAGCCCGATGTGCTGTCCGGACAGGGACGACGACGCGGAGTCCGATGGTTCGAGCCGCAGCCCGATGTGCTGTCCGGACAAGGACGACGAAGCGGAGTCCGATGGTTCGAGCCGCAGTCCGATGTGCTGTCCGCAGGATTCCGGTACCGAATACTAGGGCCTGAGCGCCCATGGCTGGGGGAGCTCCGGCCTGCGCCCTGACGTCGTCGATTCGATTCCACTGCTGATCGAGCGCGGGCTGCTGGATGCCGCCGCGATCGCCGGGGGTGATCTCACGATCGCCGATGCGTCGGGTCGGAACCGCAACCTGCGCGTCGAGCGTCGTGACGGCCCGGGTTATCTGATCAAGCGCCCGGAGCCCGGCGCCGGTCGGCAACTCCTCACCGAGGAGGCGCGCTTCCACTCGTTCTGTCTGGAAGAGCACCTCGCGCTCGAGGTCCGAGCGTTCCTGCCCCGGCTGTGTCTCTACGAGCCCGACGAGCCGCTCCTGGCGTTCGAGCTCCTGCGAGGTCACCGACCGTTGTGGCGGGTCGACCCGGTCGACCTGCCACCCTACGCCGAGAACCTGGGCCGGCACCTGGCGACCCTCCATCGGACCCTGCCGCTTCCCGGACTCGCCGGCGACTCCCGCCTGAGCTGGCTCGGCTCGAAGCCGCCGATCGCCCTCGGGCTCCATCGGCCGGTTCCGGTGATGCTCAACCGCCTGTCACCGGCGCGACGGCGTTTCTTCCGTATCGTTCAACGCGAGGGCAAGCTCCGGGAGCGCCTGGACGAGCTGTCGGCGGCCTGGTCGCCCACGTCCGTGATTCACGGCGACGTGAGATCGGGCAACGTGCTGGTCGACGATCGTGCGAGCGAGCGCGCGGTCCATCTGGTCGACTGGGAGACCGTTCAACTCGGCGACCCGGCATGGGACCCGGCCGGGGCGCTCCAGGAGTTCCTGCTGCTCTGGGTGCGCGGTCTTCCCGCCGACAAGGGGCTGTCGCCCGAGGCGCGAGTCGCGGAATCGAAAGTGCCGCTGGCCATCGTCAGGGCGGGTGCCCGAGCTCTGTGGCGGAGCTACGCGGCGGAGCTCGACGATCGCGAAGCGCGAGCGCGGCTGCTCAGGGCGGTCGCCTATTCGGGCGCCATCCTGATCCAGAGCGCCTACGAGTGGTCGCGCGCTCGAGATCGCATGACGGTGCGTACGACCCTGCTCCTGCAGCTGGCCGACCGGTTGCTGACCGAGCCGGAGGGTGGGCTCGATCTCTACGGGCTCGAGGAATGAGATCGGGCCGACCTCTGGTCCACGCCGATCTCACGGCTCTGGCGTCGCTGGGCCGGGTAGTGGCAGCCGACAGCTATGAGCTCGACGGACGCCGTCATCGTCTCTCGGGCGGCGACCTGTCACCCAGGATGTTGATCGATGCGCTCAGCGATCGCCTCTACCGTCGCTATTACGTGCGCCTGCCGATCGCGAGCGAGGGGCCTTCGAGCGCCGCCGAGCGGCAGGCGCATATCGGCCGGCTTTCGGCGGCCAACGCAGGACACGGTACCTGGGACTCGGACTGGGAGATCGTCCGACGGGATGCCGACGGCCGGATCGTGGTCCGGACCGGTGTCCTGGAGCTCTGGGCCTCCGAGCGCTGGGTCCGAGTCGAGCGGGGGGAGATCGTTCCCGGTCGAGCTTGCCGGTTGCGGGTCGGCAAGGAGATGCAGGACTTTCAGGCTGGCTACTACCTGGCGATTGGTGACGCCGAGGAGCAAACCCAGGCCGGCGGTGGGTTCCTGCGCCTCTACTGGCACGTGCGGCTGGCGGGTTCGGTCGCCCTCATGCGCGCGCTGACCGGAACCCTGAACAGGGCCGCGATCCCGTTTCGCTTCAAGATGCTCTCCCGGCCCTCCGCCTACCGTCGTCCCGATTCCGGCGTGCTCTACGTGCATGGACGGCACTATCGCCGGTTGGAGCCACTCGTGGGCGAGATCCACAGCGCGGTTCGCACGTGGCTCGAGCCGCGCACACCGCTGATGACCCTGCGCCTGGCGGATGGCCTCGGCCTGGCCGAAGACGCGCCCGACGGCCAGAGCTTCGGTGAGCATCGTTGCCGATTGGTGGCGCGCGCTCTCTTGCAGGCGTTCGAGTCGGGGGTCGACTCGCCGGAGTCCCGGGCGTCGGCGATCGCGGACTCGTTCCGAGACGTCGGCCTGGATCCCCTGGCGCCGCACCTCGCGGAGCGGAGCGCGATGGAGTATCGGCCACTGCCCGAGCCCCGGAGGACCGTCTCGAACCCGGCGGAGGAACGTTCAGCCGCAGCCGAGAAGAGCTGGCAGCCGCTCGAGCGTGCTCTCGCCATCGGCCGGAAGATCTGCCGTGCGGCCCACTGGCATGAGGGGCGCTGCGGTTGGCTGGCTCCGGGATGGACCAGCGCCCCGGACTCTCCCGGGCGCCTCGAGCGGGTCGTGACCGCGCTCGGTGGCAGCCTCTACAGTGGCACGTCGGGGGTCGCCCTGTTTCTGGCCGAGCTCCACTCGCGAGCTCCGGAAGAGCTGCTCGAGAAGACCGCCCTCGCCGCTCTCGAACAGGCGTTCGAGGGGGTCGCGCGCGAGCCGAGTCGGCTCGCCCCGCTGAGCTTCTACACCGGTAGTCTGGGAATCGCATGGGTGGGCCGTCGGGTCGCGAGGCTGACCGGCTCGGCGTCGTGGGCCGCCCGGTCGGAGGAGCTCTACACACACTGCCTGGCCGCGATCGGCGATCGACACAAGCTGGATCTGCTCAGCGGTGCCGCCGGTGCGATCCTGGCGCTCCTCGCGCGGTTCAGATCGACTGGAGATCCCCGCAGCCTCGACGCGGCCGTGCGGCTGGGCGACGAGATCGTGAGCGCCGCGACCCGGGACGCCGGTGGGTGCCGTTGGGAGAACGCTCGGGTCATGGGTAGCAACGCGGGCGCGCAGCCTCTGACCGGGCTCTCGCATGGCGCCGCCGGGCTCGGTCTGGCGCTGCTCGAGCTCCAGCGCACGAGTGATCGCCCGGCGCTCCTCGAGACCGCCCGTGCGGCTTTCGCCTACGAGGACGAGCTGTTCGATGCGCGCCATGGCGGCTGGCCGGACTTCCGGGTCGACGCGCCGCCGGGTTCCAGATACCCGATCGCCTGGTGTCACGGCGCCGCTGGGATCGCGCTCTCCAGGCTGCGTGCGTTGACGCTCGGTGAGACCGGCGATGCCTGCCAGGTCTCGGCCCGCGCTGGTCTGGAGGCGACGCTGGGGCGGCTAGAGCGACTGGCCACCGGACGCGCCTCTGAAGGGTGCCTCTGCCACGGCTGGAGCGGCTTGGTCGAGGTTGCTCTGGTCGCGGCGAGAACCCGCGGTGAGCCGGCGTACCGGGAGCTGGCGGAGCGCGTGTGCCGGAATCAGCTGGCGCAGGCCGCCGAGCCCCGGAGTGCGGTGCTCGACCCATCACTGATGCTGGGCCGCGCCGGCGTCGGCTACTCGTTGCTGCGACTGCTCGACGAGCCGCCGCCATCGGTCCTGCTGGTTGGCTCTTCGCTCGATGCCAGCCAGTTGCGCGCGTAGTGCGAGCGGCGCATCACCTTGGTCATGCAATGAACAGCGCCGAAGCTGTGCGCGAGATCCTCCTGGCCGTCCAGCCGCCTGACCTCGAAGCCGACGTTCCGCCAACGTCGGATCGCCTCGGTGTCGAACTCCTTGCGGAGGCCCGGATCGAGTCCGATCCTCTTGGCGTCCTGTTCGTAGGTCGGCAGATAGACCACACGCTTGACCTCACCGTCGTGGGTGTAGTTCTCGACCACGGCGTTGTTCCAGGTCAGGTGGTAGAACCAGGTGTTGCCGTCCATCTTGCTGAACTGCGGCACGAGCGGCAGCGGGTGGATCTCGAAGTGCTCTGAGAGCTGCTCGCGCACCGGATCGTAATACTCGGAGAAGGAAAAGTCGGGCAGGCGTCGACGCTCTTCGGCCGTGTACTCGTTCGGCGCTCCGAAGAGCACGATCTCCTTGCCGGACTCGCCGATGACGCCGGTCGGGGTCACGAACATGTCGATGTGGAAGATCG
>JAJCXP010000177.1 GCA_029263375.1 Acidobacteriota bacterium
GCCAACCAGCCAGCGCAGCGGCGTCGAGTCGAGGTCGGCCTGTGGCGACTGCTCGTTCATGGGGCGCCCAAAAGACTGATCCACAGTAGCCACCTCGAGCCACCGATTCAAGCCGGGCGCAGCGATCCGTTCGGAGCTGCAGCGAACCGACGCGCACGACCGGCGAACCGCGCCTCCGCGCGGCGAGTGAAGTCCTCCCTGAGCAGGTCACCGCTTCACCGGCCCAGTGCACCGATTCCCTGCGCGGCGAAGCTCCTGGCGGCAAACCACTTGATCGCGGCCGCTCGAGCGGGGACTCTCATCGGCAACGCTGACCGACGTCACGATCGGAGGCACCATGAATCGACCCATCCGACGCTTTCACGCGGTGCAGCCCGCCCTCGCACTGCTCACTCTGGTCGTCGCCTCGGCCGTGCTGCTCGGCCCGGCGGCATCTCAGCCGGCGCCGGGCGAGGTACCGATGCCGGTCTACGACGACGGCGAGTTCCTACTGCCCGCCGACTGGCGGCAGTGGGTGTTCATCGGCGCCTCGCTCGGGCTCGGCTACAGCGAAGGCGGCGGCTCGGAGATGTTTCACGAGACCCTGATGGAGCCGACCGCCTATCGACACTTCGAGCGCACCGGAGAGTTCCGCGACGGCACCATGCTGGCCCTGCTGCTGCACCCCACCGGCGAGGGGGTCCTGCCGCAGCGCCAGGGGCGCTTCGCCGCCGACCTCGCGACGATCGAGATGGCGGTCAAGGACTCGCGGGCTCACGACACCTGGAGCTACTACGGCTTCGGGGGCCGCAACGGCCTGAGCGCCCGCGCCCAGGTCATCGACTCCGGCAGGTGCAACAGCTGCCATACCGAGCATGCCGCACACGACAACGTGTTCATCCAGTTCTACCCGTTGCTGGCCGAGGTGGCTCCGCACGGCACGGACTTCGTCTCGAATGCGGCTGTCGAGTCGCAGCCCGCGGGGGCCGACACCCCTCCGCCTGCGGCGCGGCTGGCGCTCGACGGTCTCGATCCGGTCCTCCTGGTCGATGGCCATGCCGAGTTCGGCAAGCCGAAAATCTTCATGGTCCGCGACGACTTCACCTACCGGTTCGTGAGCGAGCCGACCCGAACAAGGTTCGCGGCCGACCCGGAGCGCTACGCATTCCAGAACACCTCCTGCCCGGTGATCGCCGGAGCGCCGATCAATCCGAGTCGGTTCGCCGTTCATGAGGGAAGGCTGTACGCGTTCGCGTCCCAGAACTGCGTCGATCAATTCGAGGCCGAGCCGGAGCGCTTTGTGCCTGGAACGGCAGGGAGCTAGCGCCGCGCGCCCACGACCGCGGATCGAGCCCCTCGCCCTTGCGCGCGACCAGGCGGTCGCTTACGCCGTTCAGCGGGTTTTTCATCCCATGAACCGATTGATCTTCGCACTCAGGGCGCTCCTACTTTCCAGAACAGCAACCCTCGAGACCGCCACACTTGGCCGTTCCACCCATGACCCGGCATGATCCGATGCCGGACGCGACCCGGAAAGTACGAGTTAGTAGAAGATGCGTATCTCACAGTTCCTGGCAACCGCGACAATCTGTTTCACCCTGCCCGCCGTCGCGCTCGCGGGTGTACCTGCGAACTCTCTTCAAGACTGCTGGACCACCAGCGTCGAGGTCGAGCTCGAGCAGTATTCGTTCAGCCCTGCCGACCCGAACATCCAGTTCGCCTGGCAGCACCGGATCGAGAAGACCTGCTCCAACTACGCCGCCCGCGTCGTCGCCTTCGACTGCCGGGACGGACTGCGCCGCCCCGGCAGTCCCAGGTTCAACCGGACGTTCGCCTTCGGCCAGATCGATCCCGATCCGACGAGCTTCATCCGCACCTTCTCGATCGCGTTTCAACCACAGGAGGTGCCGACCGGAGATCTCGACTGGATGCTGTTGGTCGAGTGCGACGATAGCGGCAACGGCGTCTCGCTCCAGCCCGATGGCGACCCGGACGACGCGTGCGGCATCAACATGGGACTCAACCCCACGGGCCCCCTGGTCGCCGGACCTCAGCCGGTGAGCTTCCTGGATCCCGACCCGGGCGGTGATCCGCTCGGCCGGCACGCGGGCGAGGACCGCTCCACGCGTCCGTGGTGCTTCACCAACAGCGAGTAACCTGCTCGACCAAGATCCTCCCGGATGCCTCGGGCAGGGCATCCGGGAGGTAGCGTCGCGCTGGAACAACCCTCCGGTCGCTGCGTACTACCAGCATGAAGCGAGGCGTGGCGTTCGCCATTCTGGGTTCCACCGTGGCGATCGCGATCACCGGCGCGATGGACGCCACCGGCTACAGCGTCTTCAGCGCGTTGCCACTCTGTCCGTTGATGTTCCTGTTCTGGTATCTCCAGCGGCTGAGTAAGACGGAGGTCGGCTTTCGGCTCGGCCGACGAGAGCACCATGCGCAGGCGATCCTCTATCCATTGGTAGTGCTCGGAGCCGCCACTCTGGTGGCGTTCGCGGCCGGCGCGGTGAACCTCGACGACACCAACTGGCGCCACTTCTGGCTCAACCTGCTCGCCGGGGGCGCCTCCACCATCCTGGTCACGATCATCACCGAGGAGGGGTTCTTCCGCGGCTGGCTGTGGGGCGCGCTGAAGCGCGGCGGCCTCACTGACGGCCGGACGCTGCTCTGGACCAGCATCGCGTTCTCACTCTGGCACGTCACAGGTGTCTCACTGGAGACCGGCTTCGACCTGCCGCCGGCTCAGATACCCGTCTATCTGGTCAACGCCACTCTGCTCGGCCTCATCTGGGGCATGCTGCGGATGGTCTCCGGGTCGATCGTCGTCGCCAGCGTCAGCCACGGCGTCTGGAACGGAATCAACTACGCTCTGTTCGCCTTCGGAACCAAGGTCGGGGCGCTCGGTGTCGAGCAAACGTCGATCTTCGGACCCGAGGTCGGCTTCGTCGGGCTGGCCCTCAACGGGGCCTACGCACTCTGGCTGTGGCGCAGCATCGGCGCGCGATCGCAGCCCGAATAGAGAAGTTGCTGCGGCCGATCGGAGTTCCTGCTACCATGGCCCCGCATGGTGACGGCGAGGACCGAGGGGCAAGCCCCTCGCGGACGCCGGCGCAGACGACCTAGGAGGCCGCGACCTCCAGGCGCCGCGACCCAACCTATCCCGCTTCATCGGCGTAGCAGCTCTCATTTCGCGGAAGACGACCGCCAGCACGGAGAGGCTCTCTGGCGTGAAGACTTCGTAGAGCTAGACGTCGATGGCAGCCGAGCACGGGCCAACGTAAGCGACCCTAAGGGGGACGTGTATCAAGTCGGGCTCGACTGGCGACTCGTACCGTCGAAACGAGTTCTGCACGCCCACTGCGGCTGCCGCCGGTTCGCCAGCGGCGCGGCCTGCGGCCACGTCTGGGGCACCCTCCTGGCGATCGGCGCCAGCGGACCCGAGAACCAGCCGGTCGGCAAGGACCGGGTCGGCCTGCGCAAGGCGCGCGTCTCCTCACTGCGGGAGTTCGAGAATCTGGTCG
>JAJCXP010000178.1 GCA_029263375.1 Acidobacteriota bacterium
CACTGTGCATGAGCGGCCGCTACGACGCGACCTGGATGACCGACGGTTTCATGAATGACGATGTCTACTTCAACAGCCCGATCTCCTACGTGCCGGGCATCGAGGGCGAGTACCTCGAGCAGGTCCGCAGCCACACACATCTGGATCTCGTCTGCGGCCAGGGCAAGTGGGAGGACGGCAACATCGAGGACACCCAACGCCTCGCGAGCCTGCTGCGGGCAAAGAGGATCAGCCACGAGCTCGATCTCTGGGGTCACGACGTGTCGCACCAATGGCCGTGGTGGGCCAAGCAGGCGCGGCACCATCTCCGTGGCTACCTGGCCCGCGCTGGGTAGGTAGGGCTCAGCAACTCCCATGAATCTGACCGTCAACGGCGAGCCTCGCAACCTCAACGCCCAGAAGACCGTCGCCGAGTACCTCGCCGACCTGGGCTTCGATCCCCGGACCGTCGCCGTGGAGTACAACGGCGAGATCGTCAAGCGCGCAACTTACGCCGAGACGCGGCTGTCTGACGGCGACCGGCTCGAGATCGTTCGTTTCGTCCAGGGCGGGTAGAAGCCCACAGGAGGTGCCCGGCGCCGCTGGTCTGCTAGGCTTTTCCAAGCAAACCCATGAGCTGGTCCAAGCGAGCGCCGATACCGGCGTTGATCTGCCTGCTCCTCGTTTCGGCCAGCGCGGCGGCGCGCGAGTTCGAGGTTGTGCGGGGTGCTTCCTCCAGCGTCTCCGGGGTCGGTGTCGCCCACGACCGTCAACGAGTGGACTACCTGACCGTATGGTGGAGTCAGAGTTCCGGAGCCGTCGAGGCACGAGCCGTCAGGAGTACCGCGGAGGGAGTCGAGCTCGGGCCCGTGCGGATGGTCGCGGAGGAACCCGGCAACCTCATCGAGGCCCGGATCGCACCCCCGGCAACCGACGGCACCTACCTGGCGGTGTGGGAGGTCCTGGAGCCCAATCGGCGCACTCTCTTCGGTCGGCTCCTGTCGTCGGAGGGAGAGCCACTCGCGGAAGCGTTTCGTATCTCTCCGGACGACCTCTGCGACGCGCATCTCTTCGGGGTCGACTACAGCAACGCCACCGATCGCTGGCTGGTCGCCTGGTCGGGCACCGCCGTGAACAATCGCAGCCCGGACTGCGAGCGCGTCCGGGCGCGGTTCGTAGACGTTCGCGGCCGGCCGGGGAAGGAGCTGCCGAGTCGTCAGCGCGGCTCCATCCGCAATGGCGGAGACGTCGCCTACAGCTCGGTCGCTGAGGCGTTCCTGATCGTCTGGAGCGAGGGGCGCACGACGATATTCGGCCGCTTCGTGACCGAGCCTCTGCGCTCGGGCTCCGACGGCGACCTGGTCTTCGCGGTAGGCCCCGAGGGTTGCATTTCCTGGCCAGCGGTAGCCGCGAGCTCCGTCGCTGAGCGCTGGTTGGTGACCTGGCGCGACGAGTGTCTGGAGAGTCAGCCGATGTTCCTCAGCCGAACGCTCGAGGCCAACGCGCGGATGACACGCCCGAGGCTGGTGCGCGCCGCCGACCAACTCTTCGGCATGGCGCTAGGATTCAATGAAAAGAGCGGTCGCTTCGTCGCCTCCTGGGAGGAGGCGGACTCGGTCGGCCGTCACGGGCGCGACGTCTTCTCACGCCCGTTCAAGCGCCAGGGACGGCCGCTCGGCCCGTCGCGACCGATCGGCCGCCGGACGAGAGAGTCCGAAGACTCGGCGCGGCCGAGCTGCGCTGCGGATCGCGCCGAGTGCCTGCATGTGTGGGTGCGTAGGTTCGACGAGGTTGTCGGGCAGTTTCTGCGACCCAGGCGAAGCGGGCGACGCTAGAGCGATCGCGAGTTGCGGGGTAGCCGCCGCCCTCCGGGGGCCGTATAATCCGCGACTGGTCGGGCCGCTAGCTCAACTGGCAGAGCAGCAGACTCTTAATCTGCGGGTTCGGGGTTCGAGTCCCTGGCGGCTCACCAATTTCAACCCTCCTGTTTCAAGTCGCTTAGAAGAAACTCAGGCGGTGTCGCGCGGGCCTGCGCCCGGAGCGGGTAGGCAAGGGGTAGGCCGGCGGTGCGGTTTGGCTGTCCCGTGCGAGGCGCCGCCGAGTGCCTCCGGACCCACGGAGAGGACTCTGGAGGGGGATCTTGCGGGCTCGGCCCGAGCCGACAAGTTCGGGGTCGCTGCTAGGTTTTGAGAGCCCTCGGCGGGGCGAGGGGGCAACCTCCGGAAGGACGGAACATCGGAAGTGAAAACTAGGCCGCGCTCGAAACCGCACCGCTCACAGGTACTCGGATAGCCGAGCGGACTAGGCCCCACTAGGGTGGGCCGACAGCTAGGGATGGTGCCCCAGGATAATTACCGGGGCGCGATCTGCCTGAGAAGCAAGCCCGTATCCACAACAGAGGCCGCCTGCGCAGGCTCTAGATCATCCAACTCCGATGCCATCAACAAGAAGATGACGGCCGTCCCCGAGTATTTGGAAACGCGAATCGGGGCAGGGGCTGCAGTCGTTCGCGAGGTCCCATAGTAGGTTCCTCCCGACACGGTTCCGGTGGTGGTGGTTGTCGTCGGCTGGTTCGTATGGATAGTCGAGATGTTCTCTGCGCTGTCTCGGTCGATCAGGAGGAAGTAAGGGAAGCCTCCCCTTTGTGCAAGCTCGGCGCAACGCCGTAGCAGGTTGTTCTGGACAGTCTTGGCGCTGGTGAAGCCGTTTCCGCTGAAGGTCACTTCATAGACTCGATTGTTGAGCTGAACTTCCGAGTATCCGCCGCTAAAGCTCTGTGGGCCGTAGGCAGTTGCACACCCCATGATAGCCAGGGCCACGAGGCCCAAGAGACTCCTCATTGCGACATCCTCCTCTTGGTAACGGACTGAACTAGTCTAGTAGATTGCCCGGGCCGGCGACTTGCGAATACGCTTCTTCGTGTGCCCCGCGGCCAGTCGTTCGAAACCCACGTCCAGTTCCTTGGTGCCTCTCATCCTGTCTCATGCTGACCTCCATGCTTTGTGGTGATTGCACGGAGACTACGCGGAGACAGGGTGAGGGCGCCTTCCGAGTCATGTCCCACGTATCCTGGACAACGAGCCGGAGTTTGCCGGCCGAGCCCTCGACGCTTGGGCGTACCAGCGCGGCATCCAGCTCGATCTCATCCGCCCAGGCAAGCCAATCGAAAACTGCTTCGTCGAAAGCTTCAACGACAGGTTTCGCGACGAGTGCTTGAACCAGCACTGATTTACGAGCCTGCGCGATGCGCGGCTCAAGGTCGCGACCTGGCGGCTCGACTACAACCAGGTGCGACCGCACAGCTCGCTCGGCCAGCTGCCGCCGGCTGTCTTTGCCAAGGGGGCGGGGCTCCGGTCGCTCGAAGCGACCTCCGCCCCGCCCATTTCACTGATTCCCCCTCCCACCCGAGAGGCGGTACCGAGGTCTAACTCGCTGGAAAACTCTCATCCCCACTGCGCGGAAACGGGGGTCAGGTCACTAGAGAGTGCGCCAGCTCAGGCAGTGCGATGGCGTATAATGGTGACCGCTCTCAACAACCCAGTGGAGGTTTCTGGATGTGCATTCAAACGGCGCGTTGTCACATCGGAATTGGTCAATTGCCTCTGCGGGTCTTGGCGTCGATCCTGCTTCTGTCCTTGCTCTCAGCAGTAGGCAGTGCAGCCGAGCAATTCCTGACGCTGCCATTCAGGGACTCGGCTGGTGTCGAGATCACCGAGGGCTGGGTCTACGACGAACCAGGCCCGTTCTGGTGCGAGGAGTTCGGCGACCGCTGCCACAAGGGCGTCGACTATGCGCGTCCCAACGGCGAGGCTTTCGAGATCTTGGCGGCTGCCGACGGCATTGCCGTAGCTTCTCGGTCCCCAGGCGGATACGGCTACTTCATCTTCGTGAGGCACGAGTTCGCGAGCGACGGTTTGCACTACTTCACGCTCTCCGCTCATGTCGAGCGCGGCTCCTGGGTGACCCCCTTCAGGGCTCTGGCTGGCGTCAAGGCCGATATCGAAGCCGGTGACTTCTCGGCCTGGATGCCGGTCCTGCGAGGACAGAAGCTCGCCACAGCCGGGCAAACGGGCATTGGCGTCGGAGTCCACCTTCACTTCGAGGTGGACCGAGGCGGGTACGCCCTGAACAAAACGGACCCCTACGATATCGAGGACACGCTCGCCAGCGGTCGATACCCCGCAGATTGCGGCTCTCGGTACGTCTGGACGGAATGCCCACCGATCCACGCGAGTACCGAACCCAGAGTTCGCTATCTCAGGCAGAACGCTCCTGGTGAAGTCGGCAAGGACATCTGGACCACGAGCGTCTTTTGCTATTGCGACGGCGGTGGAGGACCCGGAGGGGGGCTCGACAACGAGGCCCTGGTAGTCGGCGGCTGGGGCGACCTTTACTGGGCCCTCCTCCAATTCGATTTGAGGGGGCTGCCAAGTGTTGCAGCCGAAGCTTACGTAGAACTCCAGATGTACCAGACGCGAAGCGGCGTCGTGACTCCCATCACGCTGAGAAGAGCCATAGAGGACTGGGACTGGCGACTAGCAGGTTCTGGGAGTGACCTGGAACGTCTTTGGTGGGCAGATCGGCCCGACACGGAATTCATCCGTGACCTACCCCAGCCTGTAGTTGGCGAAAGGTACCGGATTGACATCACGGACCTCTACAATGCCTGGAAGGCTGGCACCTACGAGAACTACGGCATCGTCCTGAACCCGCCAGATGGTTCCAATCGCTGGGCGGAGTTCTATTCGTCCGGGCACAGCGAGCCGCAACTTCGCCCGCGACTTGTTGTCATTCCGGTGGCACAGTAGTCCGTCGCTGTCCGCCCGTGCCCGCGAGGCCGCCTTCCGAGTCCCAAGCGCAAGCAACAAGCTCTCCGAAGCCGGTGCCCCTGAGAGCCAGTTTCTGTAGGGGCGCTGTGAGTCCGGTCTTCGGCCTCCCCGCCGCCCTCGAATGTGCCGCCCGGACCGTCTTACGGAGTCAGCCGGCCCGTCTGATAGCGACGATCACCAGATCGGACGAGCTGTCCGACCGGTACGGCCCCTCGGTCATGTCGCCGTAGGTCGCCTCGATCGAGAAGCCGGCGGCTTCGAGCCGCTGGCCGAGCTGCGGTAGCGTCCACGCCCGCAGTCTCACCTCCCGCGTGGCCGAGATTTCGAGGGCGGGCTCGTGGCCCGGCCGCAGCCGGAGCGTGGTTGGATGGAACAGCACGTGTTTGTCCCCGTCCGGCGTCATCAGGCGTAGGAACGCGATCTCTCCATCACTGTCCGGGTCGTCGCGGAAGTTGAGAGGCAGGTGGCGGATCTTCTGTCCCAGGATGCGCTCGTAGTTGAGGATCTGAAGAATCAGCCGCCCTTCGGGCAACAGGCTTCCGGCCCACCCCTCTAGACTCGAGACGAGCGCGTCGTCGTCGAGGTGGGGAAGGGCGTTACCGAGACAGATGGCCGCGCCGTGTGGCTCGTGCACCAGTGTTGGAATCTCGGCGAGGTCGCCAAGGATGAAGGTTGGACCGTGAGG
>JAJCXP010000179.1 GCA_029263375.1 Acidobacteriota bacterium
TCCAGAGGTCTCCGCAGAGGGCTCTCGACCGAGAGTCAGCAGGGTGGCGAAGCGACGTGCCTGGGCCTCGAAGTCGAACTCGACGGCCGCGCGTGCGGCCAGCTGCGCGGCGCGGCGAACGTCGCCTGAGACCACTTCGAGTAAGAGTGCGGCGGCTCGATTTCTCTGCACGCAATCGATGCCGCGGGTGGACCGGAGCCGAGCCTCGCTGAGACCGTCGTCGACCACCGCGCGCACGAGCCGGGCGCCCGGCACCTCCTCGGCTAGGGCCCGTTCGAAGCGCTCGAGCCGGCCGAGCGCCTCGCTCTCGACAATCAGTGGCGCCAGCGTCGCCTCGACACGCGGCGTGGGCGGCTGACGCAGGGGAGGCAGCTGCAGCGGCTCCCCGCGCGCGTCGGGCCACGGCCCGTCGGCCGGCGGCGTCCCGGTGCCACAGGTGAAGATCGAGCCGCGCCGGCCGCCCGCACGAACGGCCCAGCCGGCCTCTTCGCTGCGTACCTCGAGGCCCTGTTCGACACGTCGGCCCGGGCGGCTCGAAGGCACCAGCTCGATGCGCCGCGAGCGACCCTCTTTCGTATAGAGCTCGACATCCTCGAGCCCTGCTTTGGCCAGGCTCGATGTGAGCTCTTCGAAGCGCCGTCGCGGCACACTCACGATCGGACCTCGACATCGGCCAACGCCAGTGGCGGAGTCGTGGCCCAGACCGGCATGCGTTGCCCACCCTTGGCGCACCAGCCGGCGCCGGTCGCCACGGCTTCGGAACCGACCCCGCTCACGGCACCGAGCAGCGCCGCCACCCTCCCGGAGATCTCGACGCCACCCACCACCCCGCCCAGCCGACCGCCTTCGATCCGGCGACCGTACGGCACCCGGACGCGGAACTCACCGGTGTGAGGGTCGAGCGAGCCGCTCGTCGCCTCCGGCAGGTAGAGGCCCCCCTCACACCGTTCCAGAAGCTGCGCCTCGCTATTCTCGCCGGGTAGTAGCTCGAGGTGCGTGGAGCGCGGCACCGGCGGCAGGTAGCGGTTCGAGCGCCGACCGGCGCCCGGGATGAGCTCGTCCGAAGTGCGTGCCGCGAGCCGATCGGCCAGCGGTTGACGCACCTGGCCGTCGAGCAGCAGCCACCGTCTGACGACCGGCATGCCCTCGTCGTCGGTGTCGCGACGCACCGCCGACGGCGCGCCGCCGGGATCGTCGAGCACGCTCAGCTCGGAGCTGCCCAGCTCGAGCCCGATGGCGGCTTCCGGCGGGCCCTCGAGACTCAGCGTGTCGGTCTCGAGAGCGTGCGCCACCGCTTCGTGCAGGAACACCGCAGCCGCGGCGGGACCGAGCACCACGGGGTAGGCCCCGGCCTCCACCGCCGACGCCTTGCTGCCTCGGAAGCGCTCGACCAGACTCACCGCCAGTTGTTCGGCGGCGTCTCTATCGAGCGCCGACAGCACCGCCCCGTGAACGCCCCAGGGGAGCTCGATCCGGCAGCTGTAGTAGAGCTCCGCCTGGGTCTCGGGCACCAGCCGCGTGCCGACGATCTGGATCTCCCGACGGTGCCGCCGGCTATCGATACGGAGCGGAAAGGCGACGTGGTGGCGACTCACGGCCCGGCGTACCAGGCTGTCGAATTCGAGCACCTCTGGAGCGCTGATCGGCGCCTCGACCGGCGGTACCTCGAGCCGGGGAATCGTATAGCTCGCCGTCGGCAGGGCACGCGCTGCCTGACGCAGCGCAGCGGCGAACTGCTCGCCATCGAAGCCATCGCGGGCCGCCAGCCAGGTCGTGTCGCCGCGCACCAGGCGCACCGCGAAGCCCTGTTCGCGCCGCACCGACAGCCCCGGCGACCAGCGCCCCTCGGCGACTCCGATCTCCTCGATCCGCTCGAGGTAGACCTCGGCGAGATCGTCCTCATGGTCCGCGATCTGCGCCAGACTGCGGGCGATGGGGAGGGTCTCGATCGACGCGAAGCTCACACCGAAAATCCTTTCATATGATAGGAACCCATAGCGATGAACGATGACCCGAAAGCGGCAGACGATTCCCCCCGCCGCGAGCTGGCGGCACGCCTAGCCGCCGCCGAGGAGGGCGGCGGATCGGACCGCATCGAGCGCCAACACGCCGCCGGCAAGCTGACCGCGCGTGAGCGTATCGACTTATTGCTCGACCCGGGCTCTTTCGTCGAGATCGACGCCCTGGTCACCCACCGGTGTCGCGACTTCGGGATGGAGGCCAAGACCGTTCCCGGTGACGGGGTCGTGTGCGGCTACGGCACCCTCGACAACCGGATGGCCTATGTTTTCGCTCAGGACTTCACGGTCTTCGGTGGCTCCCTGTCGGAGACCAACGCTCGCAAGATCTGCAAGGTGATGGACCTCGCGGTCGAGAACGGCGCGCCTCTGATCGGTCTGAACGACTCGGGCGGCGCCCGCATTCAGGAGGGCGTCGCCTCGCTCGGCGGCTACGCCGACATCTTTCTGCGCAACACCCTGGCGTCGGGTGTCGTGCCGCAGATCAGCGCGATCATGGGGCCGTGCGCAGGCGGTGCGGTCTACTCGCCGGCGATCACCGACTTCGTGTTCATGGTCGAGGGCACCAGCTACATGTTCGTGACCGGCCCCGATGTCATCCGTACGGTGACGCACGAGGACGTGAGCATGGAGGAGCTGGGTGGAGCCGCGACCCACTCGGCCCGGAGCGGCGTCAGTCACTTCACGGTCGCCAACGACGCCGCCTGCCTGCTGGCGATCCGCGAGCTGCTCTCCTATCTGCCGAGCAACAACCTGGAGGACCCGCCGCGGGGCGTCAGCAGCGACCCGCCGGACCGCAGCGACGAATCACTCGACACGCTGGTGCCGAAGGATCCCAATAAGCCGTACGACATCAAGCGGCTGATCGAGACGGTGGTGGACGACGGCGGCTTCATGGAGGTGCAGGCGGACTACGCCCGCAACATCGTGGTCGGCTTCGCCCGCTTCGCCAATCAGAGCGTCGGCATCGTCGCCAACCAGCCGGCTTTCCTCGCCGGCGTGCTCGACATCGACGCTTCGCTCAAGGCTGCGCGCTTCGTACGTTTCTGCGACGCGTTCAACATCCCCCTGGTGACGTTCGAGGACGTGCCCGGCTTCCTGCCCGGCACCAAGCAGGAGTTTGGCGGCATCATCAAGCACGGCGCCAAGCTGCTCTACGCCTTCGCCGAGGCGACGGTCCCCAAGATCACCGTCATCACCCGCAAGGCGTACGGCGGCGCCTACTGCGTCATGTCGAGCAAGCACCTGCGCACCGACGTCAACCTGGCCTATCCGAACGCCGAGATCGCGGTCATGGGACCCGAGGGTGCGGTCAACGTGCTCTACCGGCGCGAGCTTCAGGACGCCGGCGACGACGCGCCGCGGCTGCGCTCCGAGAAGGTCGCCGAGTACCGAGAGAAGTTCTCGAATCCGTTCATCGCCGCCGAGCGCGGCTTCATCGACGCCGTCATCGCGCCGAGCGAGACTCGGCCGCAGATCGTCCGTGCCCTGCGTCAGTTGGCCGGCAAGCGCCAGCGAGTGCCGCCAAAAAAACACGGCAACATCCCGCTCTGAGGCACGACCACCGGCGCTCGGCCGGCCGGCTCGCCTCGCCGTGTGCTCCTTGACAGGCTGACGCCGGGTCGGGCATCCTCAGCGTCCAGTCGAGGCGGTAGGAGTGCCGACATTCTGTGGGGTTCTGGCCGACTGGCACCGAACCGAGGAGAGTAGATGCGCGAGAAGGACCGACAACTGCGACGACGGCGCAAGCGCCGACAGGAACGCCTCCGGGCCCAGCGCCGCGAGGTGATGAAGAAGGTCGACTCAAAGCGCCCGAAGGCGTCCAAGAAGCGCGCCACGACGTCGGCCAAGAAGAAGGCCGCGGCGGACGAGGCGTCGACCGAGGCGGCCGAGCCGGCAAAAAAGAAGACCGCCGCCAAGAAGAAGACGGCGGCAAAAAAGAAGACCGCGGCTAAGAAGACCACCGCGAAGAAGAAGACGGCGGCCAAGAAAAAGACCACCGCCAAGAAGAAGGCCGTGGCCAAGAAGAAGACCACGGCTAAGAAGAAGACCACGGCTAAGAAAGCCGCGGTGAAGGACGACTCCGAAGAGTAGGCGATGATCGACCGGCGTGCGCTGACGGCCGCAGACCCAGAACTCTTCGACGCCATCAGCAACGAGCTGGGTCGGCAGAACAGCGGTCTCGAGCTGATCGCCTCGGAGAACTTCGTCAGCCGGGCGGTGCTCGAAGCCGCCGGCTCGATTCTCACCAACAAGTACGCCGAGGGCTATCCCGGGCGGCGCTACTACGGCGGCTGCGAGTTCGTCGATGTCGCCGAGCGGCTGGCGATCGATCGGGTGAAAGAGATCTTCGGCGCCGAGCACGCCAACGTCCAGCCGCACAGCGGCACCCAGGCGAACGCCGCCGTCTACTTCGCCATGCTCGAGCCCGGCGACACGCTGATGGGCATGGACCTGTCCTCGGGCGGTCACCTCACGCACGGCCATCCGCTGTCGTACTCGGGTCGCGACTTCAAGGTCGTAGCCTACGGAGTCGACAAGGACTCGGAGCGAATCGACTACGACCAGGTGGCCGAAGTCGCCCGCGCAGAGCGCCCGAAGTTGATCGTCTGCGGCGCCAGCGCCTACAGCCGGGTGATCGATTTCGAACGTTTCCGCGAGATCGCCGACGAGGTCGGCGCCCTGCTCATGGCCGACATCGCCCACATCGCGGGCCTGGTCGCCGCCGGCCTGCATCCATCGCCGGTGCCGCACTGTGACTTCGTGACCTCGACCACCCATAAGACCCTGCGCGGTCCGCGCGGCGGCCTCATCATGTGCCGGAAGAAGTTCCGCAAGGAGATCAACCGCGCGGTCTTCCCTGGCATGCAGGGCGGGCCGTTGATGCACGTGATCGCCGCCAAGGCCGTGGCCTTCAAGGAAGCCTTGAGTGACGACTTCAAGGGATATCAGCGTCAGATCGTCGCCAATGCCAGCACCCTCGCGCGCGCGCTCCAGGAGCGCGGTTACCGCATCGTCTCCGGCGGCACCGACAACCATGTGTTCCTGGTCGACGTGGCCGCCGCGGGGTTGACCGGCAAGCTAGCGGAAGAAGCGCTCGACCGCGCCGCGATCACGGCCAACAAGAACACCATCCCCTACGATCAGAATCCGCCGCTGGTGGCTTCCGGCGTCCGTATCGGCACGCCGGCGGTGACCACCCGGGCCATGCTCGAGCCGGAGATGGCACAGATCGCCGAGCTGATTGACGCGGTACTCAAGGATCCCGAGAACGAAGAATCGCTCGAGGCCGTGCGCGGGCGCGTCGGCAAGCTCTGCGAGCGCTTCCCGCTCTACCCGCCCGAGCTGGCGGCGCTCGCCACCTGAGCGGCGGCCAACGAAGTCGAGAGAGCGCCCCGCACGGGCATCGCAGAACCGCCGGCGGCACGGGCGGCCTCAGTCCGAGCCCCGATCCCTCCTGACGCGCTCTACCCGTCGCGGCGAACCGACAGCCGTCCGCTCCAGAAGAACACGGCGACCCCGACGAGCGCGGCGCCAGCCAGCCAG
>JAJCXP010000180.1 GCA_029263375.1 Acidobacteriota bacterium
CGCAAGGCGCTCATCGTCAACCGCTCGATCCAAGCCGCGATCAAGACCTGCGAGGAGTATCGGGGTCCGGTCGCATCCATCCTCAAGGCGGGTCTCCTCAAGTTCGGACAGCCGCGCGAGGACGTCGAAAAGACCATCGAGAACGCCGCCCTCTATGAAATGGGTCGGCTCGAGAAGAATCTCGTCTGGCTGGCCAGTATCGCCAACGTGGCGCCGCTGCTCGGCTTCTTCGGAACGGTCGCCGGAATGATCAAGTCGTTCGAGGCTCTCGCCGAGGCGGGACTCTCGAACCCGGGCCTGGTCGCCGCGGGTATCTCGGAGGCGCTGATCACCACCGCCGCCGGTCTGTTCGTCGCGATCCCGGTTCAGCTCGCCTACAACTACTTCATGAGCCGCATCAACAAGTTCGTGCGCGACATCGAGACGTCGTCGAACATGCTGCTCGAGACGTTCGGTGAGATGGAGCGCTCCGGTATCTCTCCCGACCAAGCCGCGGCGGCGCCCAGCAAGCCGTCCGGTTCATAGAGCGAGCGTCAGAGCGAGAGACGAGATCTTGGAGAAGACAACATGAGGATCAAACCCCGATCGACGCAGAACCAGGGAATTCCGACCGCCTCGATGGCGGATATCGCCTTCCTGCTGATCATCTTCTTCATGGTCACGATCTCGTTCGAGGTCGACAAGACGACGGTCACCCTGCCGAAGACGGATCTGCGCTTCGAGATTCCCAAGAAGGCCGCTTACATCTCGGTGACCGAGTCGGGGCAGATCCGCGTCTCGAGCGGTGAAGAGATCAGCGTCCCGGTCCCCGGACCGGAAGAGGTGCTGTCGTTCGCCGCCGGAGTCGTGGCGGCCGACCCGAGCAAGCCGTTCGTGCTCAAGGCTGACAAGAATGTCCCCTACCGATATGTCGACAGGGTGATCGATGCCCTGAAACAGGCCAAGGCCGAGGTTATCTACCTGCTCTCCGAGCAGGAGACGGTCGACGCTCCGGCCACCTAGGAGTCGCGATGAAACTCAAGAAAGACCACGCGGATCCAGAGATTCCGACATCGTCGATGGCGGACATCGCCTTCCTGCTGATCATCTACTTCATGGTTACGACCACCTTCGCAGCGACCCGCGGGCTCGACTTCTCCTTGCCGCAAGAAGACAAAGAGCAGCCGCTGGTCGAGAAGGAAGAGGCGGTCCTGATCGAGATTCAGCCCGGCGGCGTGCTGATGGTCGACCAGAAGCGGATGGAGATAGGTGACATTCTCGAGTATCTGAAGCCGAAGCTCGAGCGGAACGCCATGAAGCCGGTGATCATCCGGCCCTTGGAGGCCACCGAGTACGGATACATGGTCGCCGTCTTCGACGAGATCCGCCAAGCCAAAGACAAGATCGGCATCGAGGTGAAGAACGTATCGATTCCGACTCAACGCGAGATCGAGATGTTCTGGTACTAGGAGGCCGCCATGGCTGAAGAACCGAACAGCAAAGCAAAGACCACCGCAAAGGCCAAGCTCGACAAGGAAGACCTGGTCGCCGGCGACTTCGAAACCTTCGCGGAGGAGTACGACGAGGATCGCAAGCTCACTCGCATGGCCGTAGCGATCGCCATCGTGCTGCATGTCATCTTCTTCGCGGTCAACCTGCCGGAGCAGCTCGCCGAGGCTCGGGAAGAGCAGAAGAAGAAGGTCTACGTCGTCAAGCAGGTGCGCTTCAAGCCGCCGCCACCCAAGCAGCAGCAGGAGATCCCCAAGCCGAAGGCGAAGAAGGTGCCGATTCCCGATCCGACGCCCGACGAGCCGGAGCCGATCAGGCTTCCGGAAGATATCGAGCCCGACATCGAGATGCCGGACACCGACATCATCTTCGGCATTCCCGAGGGTCCGCCTCCCGACGAGCCGACCGGTCCGATCCGCGTCGGCGGCGACGTCAAGCCGCCTGAAAAGGTGTTCTTCCCGTCGCCTCAATACACCGAGATCGCCCGCAAGGCGCGCATCCAGGGTGTGGTTATCGTCGAGGCGATCATCGACAAGCAGGGCAAGGTCACCAACGTAAAGGTGCTCAAAGGCTTGCCGATGGGGCTCGATCAGGCTGCAGCCGATGCGGTGGCAAGGTGGACTTTCAAGCCGGCGACGCTAAACGGCAAACCGGTTGCCGTGATCTACAACCTGACGGTCAACTTCCAACTGCAGTAGTCGATCGATGGCGTTTCAGGGGTCGCTCGCAGAGCTGCCTCTTCCCGACATACTGCAATTGGTTGCGGTTTCCGGCAAGACCGGCAAGTTCACGATCAAGAACGAGCGCGACACCGGCAAGATCTACCTGTCGAAAGGACAGATCGTCCACGCCCTCCTCGGCCAGATGGAGGGTGAAGAGGCGGTTTACGAGCTCGCTATCTGGACCGATGGCGAGTTCGTCTTCTCGCCTGACGAGGTGGAGGTCGAAAAGACCATCACCCAGTCGAACACCAGCCTCCTGATGGAGGCCGCGCGCCGGATCGACGAGTGGAAGGTGCTGTCGAAGCGTGTCCCCTCGACCCGGTTGGTGCCGGTGTTCACCGAAGACGGTGGTGGCGCCACCATCACCCTGAGCCCGGCCGAATGGTCGGTGATTCGCAAGACCGATGAGCGGCGCTCGATCGAAGACATAGCTCACGCCGTCGGCTCGAGCGGCTTCGAGACCGCCAAAGTCGTCTACGGCCTGATCACGAGCGGCCTGCTCGCTCTGGCTGAGAACCTGAGGGCGATCCCGGTCGAGCGGCTGCAGATGATGACCGATGATGGTCGGAGTACGCTCGCGCGTCGGATCCGCGACGAGGTCACCTCGATCGTCGGCTCCACCACGCTGCCGCGCGAGATCGAGGCCGCGCTCGATCGCGAAACCGCCAACGCCCACGCGGAGCCCGGAGTCGAACAGCTGATCGATCAGATCAGGACCGCGGAGAAGGCCGTTTCGGTCACCCGCGGACCCAATCAGGCGCGCAGCTTCCTCGAGTCGCTGGCCGGCTGGGAGGAGCTCGATCCCGGTGGCGGCACACGACTTGCAGAACACGTAACAGCAGAAAAGACCGCGTCAACGAAGGCCGGCGACGGTTAGAAGAAAAGGAGAGTCACAATGAATACCAAGCGATGGATACTGACACTTGCCGCAATTCTCCTGGTTGGGACGCCGTGCCTGGTTGAAGCCGGTTGGCCGGAAGGTCTGGCTGCGTTCAAGGCCGAGGACTGGAACACCGCCGCCACGGAGTTCAAGGCGCTGACCGATAGCAAGCCCGACTGGGCAGGCGGTCACATGATGCTCGGCTGGACCTACATCAAGCTGGACCAGACCCGCGAAGCGATCACCCACCTGCGCAAGGCGTACGACCTGGACCAGAGCAACCCGAACATCCAACTACGTCTCGGACAGGCATACGTAGCCGCGGGCCGCTACGGCGACGCGATCGGCTTCCTCTCGAAGATCGAGACCTCGGCGCTACCCGCCGACGCCCAGTCTCTGCTGTCGGAGCTCAAGGCCGTGGCGCTCTCCAAGAGCGGCCAGTCCGGCCAGGCGCTGATCGAGTTCAGGAAGATCGCTCAGGCCAAGCCCAACGACGCCCAGGCGCAGTTCCAGTACGGAACCGCCGCCTACAACCAGAACGAGCTCGATACGGCGCTCGGCGCGCTCGAGAAGGCCGCACGGCTGGCGCCCTCCGACACCGCGATCCAGAGCGCCTACGCCAAGGTGCTCAGCCACAAGGGCCGCACGGTCGGCGGCAACAGCAAGGTCGCGTACTACCAGAAGGCGATCAAGGCCGCCAAGGTCGTGGTCGGAGCCAGTCCCACCTACGACAACGTCATGCTGCTGGCCGAGGCGGAGCTGGGAGCCAAGGACTACGACGGCGCGATCCAGAACCTGAACCGCGCCGCCGGCCTCAAGACGAGCGACTGGCTGCCCGAGTTCTACATCGGCAGCGCCTACACCGCCAAGCAGCAGTACAAGGGCGCCGAGTCGAACCTCAAGCAGTCGCTCGACAAGGCGCGAGCCACCAGCGACAAGCAGCGGGTCTGGAAGCAGTTGGCGTTCGTGTACGAGAAGCAGAAGAAGTTCGACGACGCCATCCTGGCCTACAACCAGGCGGGCGACTCCGCCAGCGCCCAGCGCGCTCAGGAGAACCGCGACATCATGCAGCACAACATCAAGACCGAGGCTGAGAACGCCCAGCTCGAGCGGTTGCAGGCCGAGCAGGAGGCGATCAAGGAGCAGCTCAAGGATCTGCCGGGCGGACCACCGCCCAGCTCCTTCTGAGGACTCTCCCAGGTGGACGATCTCAGGGGCCGCGCAAGCGGCCCCTTTCTCGTTCGCACCGACCGGGCTCCGGCCCGCAGGTAGCGACAAGCGACCGTCACGGGTGGCCAAAATCGCCCACTGGGCGCAGCTTCCTGGTGCTACACTGGCATCTGTCGTTCCAACTTCAGGATCGACTTCTTGGCTCTTTGGAGGATTGAATGTTTACCACCACCGTTAAGGCCGCGGGAAGATCCGTCTGGATCCTAGCCGGGGTCTTGGCTCTGATCTGCACTCTCGCCACGACTTCCGACCCCGCCTTCGCCGACAATGACGAGTCCTGCCTCGACAGCGGGATGAAGAAGATCCACGTACTCGGAATCAGCCCGGTTTCGAGCGGACCGATCGAGAGCCGTGAGGCCATGGCCACCTACCTCGAATCGATTCTCCCGGAGGTCCACTCGATCATGGATCGCAAGGGCCTCTCCGATCGCACCGACGACCTCATGCAGGCGCTGCGCAGCGGCCAGGGCGTCACGGAGACACAGCTCGACCGTGGCGATGTCGTCGACTGGATGATCTTCCGCTCCAACGGCAAGGTCGCCGTCGGCCGCGGTCCCTACTGCCTGGCAACCTCCAGGTCCTACCCAGCCTTCCAGGTGTTGTTGGTCGACGAGGAGGACCTCGGCGACTCCGTGCGTCGAACGACGGAGACCTTCATCATCCCGAAGATCTGCGCGAACCTCGCGTTCGCCGGGTCCACCACGGAGACGGTCGCCAAACCCAAGCCGGCACCGCCGGCAGCGCCCGAGCGCTCGGTAGCGCCGCCACCGCCGCCACCACCACCACCGCCGCCACCGCCGCCGCCGCCGGTTGTCGAGCCGGAACCGATGGTCAAGACCAGGCCTGATCGGGACTCGCGCTGGACCCTTCGCGCGTTCCCTCTCCGGATGAACACCGATGGCGACTCGTCGGACACGGTCGCGGTCGACTTCAGCGAGCGGACGAACCTCACGGTTGGCGGCGGCACGGGCTTCGGCGCAAGCGCCGAGTACCGGCCCAGCTCACGCTGGGGTATCGAGGCCGCGGTCCTATACGCCGAGGCCGACGCGGTCCTGGTCTACGATTCACTCACCGAGTGGCTGATGGCCTCGGCTGACGAGGAGTTCCTGGCGTTGACCATCGGTCCAAATCTGCACCTGACGCCGGACAAGCGCGCGGACGTGTACGTCGGCGCTTTCGTGGGCCTGGCGCAGTTGAGCGATGCCACCTTTAACCTCGGCGGAACCGTAGGCTCCCAGAGTCGCAACTTCGACGACGAGGTTCTGCTCGGATTGCAATTGGGAGTGGACGTGCCGTTCGGCGCCAAAGGCTGGGCGTTCCACGCTTCCGGGCGCTTGATGGACGTATCCGCCAGCGGCCCGGGCACCGACCTCGATCTCAATCCGTTCATCGGTGCGATCGGGCTCGCGTACAACTTCTAGAGCTCCGCTCACGCACGACTATCCGGGACCGGGGCTCACACAGCCTCGGTCCCTTTTTCTATCCTTCGGAGAATGCGCCTCGTCGCCCCCACCCACCCGGAGCAGCACTGGCTGGCCTCGGACAGTAAGGGCGCGATCGAGGTCAGATTCGTCGGGCGCGGCCCCAGCCGGGATCGGAGCGCCGTCCTGGCGACTCTCGGCGAAGTTGAGCTGGAGCTGGCCTGGGCGCGCCAGGTCCACTCCGATCGCGCCCTCGACGCCGCCCCCGGCGACTGCGGCGAGGGGGACGCTCTGATCACCGGCCGCGCCGGCCTGGTCCTGTCGATCACCACCGCCGATTGCGTACCGGTCGTCCTGGCCGCCGGCGAACGCCTGGCCGTGATTCACGCCGGCTGGCGCGGCATCGCCAGCGCGATCGTGACCAAGGCTCTCGACGAGCTAGGAGCGCCCGAGCAGACGATGGCGTGGCTCGGACCAGCCATCGGACCCTGCTGCTACGAGGTCGGACCCGAGGTCGCCGAGCGCGTGGTGCGCGCGAGCGGCGCCGCGGCGCGGGTCGAGCGCCCGAACGCCAAGCCGCGCCTCGATCTGCACGCGTCGATCACCTGCCAGCTACGCGAGCGCGGGGTCCACGAGATACGGAAAGTGGCCACCTGCACACGCTGCCACCCCGAAGCGCTCGCCAGCTACCGTCGCGACGGCGAGCACGCCGGCCGCAACCTGACCTTCGCCTGGCGGACTAGCCGCTCCTCTCACCCCGCCCCGACTGCGCGAACGTAGGTACTTGAATCTGCGGCCCTTCCCTCGGTCAGGCGTCCCAGGCTAGCTCTTGCGGCGGCGCTTGAGCGTGCGCGTAGGGTCGATACCCATCGATCGCAGCAGGCAGAGGTCGCGGCCGTTGATCCTGAACGCCGGATCGCCCTCACTCGCGGATGTCTGCGCGGAGAGCTCGAACGCGT
>JAJCXP010000181.1 GCA_029263375.1 Acidobacteriota bacterium
GGGATCGTGGAGCGTCGAACGACGATTCCGGTGCTCTCACACATCCTCCTGACCTCGGCGGGCGACCGCTTCAACATGGCGGCCACCGATCTCGACGTGTCACTGACGACGTCGTGTGAAGCCGAGATCTCCGGCGAAGGCGGTATCGCCGTCCAGGCGCGGAAGTTCGTGGAGATCATCCGTGCGGTCGACGGTGACGAGGTCCATCTGGTGCTCGAGGACGACAAGCGCCTCGGCATCGCCGCCGGCAACTCTCGATTCAAGATAAACGGCCTCTCGCCGGAGGACTTTCCGACTCTGCCGAGCGTGCCGGAGGACGGTGCGGTCGAGATTCCGTTCGCGGCCGTCAAGCGGATGATCTCGAGGATCATCTTCGCGGTATCGACCGAGGAATCGAGGTTTCAGCTCAACGGTGCGCTGCTCGGTTTCAAGGATGGCGCCATGGAGATGGTCGCCACCGACGGCCACCGCCTGGCGCTGATCGAGAACAGTCTCGAGGGCGGCACCGCCGCGGACGGCGTCCTGGTGCCGCGCAAAGCGCTCCAGGAGCTGATGCGGTTCGAAGGCGACGAAACGATCTCGTTCCGCCGCAGCGACCATCACCTGTCGTTTCAGCTCGGACGTCGAGAGCTGATCTGCCGGATCCTCGAAGGTACCTTCCCGGACTACGAGCGCGTGATCTCGAAGGACAACGACAAGCAGGCCGTGTTCGATCGAAAGTTGTTGGCCGAGGCGGTCCAACGAGTGGCCCTGCTAACCGGCGATCGGGCCCGCGCGGTGCGGATGAGTTTCTCCAGCGGCAAGTTGATGATCTCGGCTGCCAATCCCGATCTGGGCGAAGCGGTGGAAGAGGTCGAGTGCGAGTACGACGGCGGCGAGCTCAGGGTCGGTATCAACCCCGACTACATGAACCAGTTTCTGTCGGCGCTGGACACCGATCAGGTGCGCTTCGAGCTCAAGGACGAGAACACGCAGTGCGTCGGCTTCCCGGTCGAGGGAAGTGATCAGCGCTACCTGTGCGTCATCATGCCGATGCGCGTCTAGGTTGCTCACCCGCCTCTTCAGTCGCAACTTCCGAAATCTCGAGGAGCTCTCCTGGCAGCCGTCGGGCGGCTCACACCTGCTGCTGGGCGACAACGGCGCTGGTAAGACCAGTCTGCTCGAAGCGCTCTACGTTCTGGCGACCACGCGCAGCTTCCGGGCCTCACGCCTGGCCGACTGCATCCGTCACGGCGAAGACGGTTTTCTGCTCGGCGGCGAGGCGGTCGTCGACGGGAGCGCGGAGATCGAGATCGGCCTGGGAGCCGACGGGCTCAGGCGCCGCGTGAACGGCGGCCCGGCGACCCTCAAAGAGCACTTGGCGATTCTGCCGGTCGTCAGCTGGACCGCCGCCGACCTCGAATGGATCGCGGGCGCACCGATCGCTCGCCGGCGCCTGATGGATCGCGGAGTCGTGGGGCTGAGACCTGCCGCAATCGACTCCCTGGCGCGATACCGCAGGGCGCTCGATCAGAAGCGCGGACTGTTGGCCCGTGGCGGCTCCGAGATCGGTACCTGGAACGAGGTGCTGGCGCGTGCCGCCGACGACCTCATAGCCAAGCGTCGGGCACATGTAGAGGCGCTCGCGGCGGAGCTGGACGCCGTCCTCGACGAGAGCACCCTCGAGTTGCCGTCGATCTCGCTGACCTACCGGCCGTCGCCGTCCTCCGGAGGCCAGGGGGTAGAGGCGACCCTGGCCGCAATCGATGCTGCGCGGGAGAGTGAGATCGATCGCCGCTCGCCCTTGGTTGGCCCACACCGCGACGAGCTCGAGATCAACTGGGGCGGCCACGCCGCTCGCAAGGTGGTCTCCGCTGGCGAGCGCAAGCTGCTTGGACTGGCGATCACAGCCGCGCGAGCGCGCCTACTGGCGGCCTCGAGCCGCACCCCCGTGCTGCTACTGGACGACCTGGACGCTGAGCTCGACGGTCGTCGGTTGGCGGCCGCGTGGGCGTTCTTCGCGCCGTTCGAGCAGGTCTTCGTGACGTCGAATCGAGGCTCGGTCTGGGAGCCGTTCGGGATCGAATCCAGCTGGATCATCACCTGTGGAAAACTCGCTGCCGGCACCTCGCTTAAGTAACTGATTCTAATCATCTTATATCCTTGCTTTCGACGCTCCCGATGATATACTTCGGGACGTTCCAGTCAGCCCCTCGAACGGCACCGATCACAGGTGACTCATGGGGCATTCCAGAGAACACTTTTGGAAGTACGAGATAGGCGATTCCAGAGCCCGGAGTGGGGGAGCTGTAGCGCGGGGCGTATCCGCGCGAGCGCCCGAGCGGGTGTGCGACTCGAGGCTTAAGGGGGTCTAGAACCTTGGCTGTTTCCAATCCTCCGACCTATACCGCCGACAACATCAAGGTCCTCAAGGGACTCGAGGCCGTTCGTAAGCGGCCGGGCATGTACATCGGTGACACCGATGATGGCACCGGTCTGCACCACATGGTTTTCGAGTTGGTGGACAACTCGATCGACGAGGCGCAGGCGAGCTACGCCTCTCGGGTCCTGGTCAATATCCGCAGCGACGAGTCGGTTTCGGTAGAGGACGACGGCCGGGGCATACCGGTCGACATGCACAAGGGCGAGGGTCGCTCCGCGGCCGAGGTCATCATGACTGAGCTGCATTCGGGCGGAAAGTTCGACAGCAACTCGTACAAGGTGTCGGGCGGCCTGCACGGAGTCGGCGTGTCGGTCGTGAACGCGCTGTCGGAGACGCTCGAGCTCGAGATCAAGCGCGACGGCAAGCTCTGGCACCAGGTCTTCCACCGCGGCATACCGGAGAAGTCGATCGAGGCGATCGGCAAGTCGACCGAGACCGGCACCAAGGTGACGTTCTACCCGGACTCGGAGATCTTCGCCGACACCCATTTTCACTTCGAGATCCTGGTGCAGCGGTTGCGCGAGCTGGCGTTCCTGAATCGGGGCGTACGGATCGTCCTGACCGACGAGCGCACCGATAAGCAGGCCGAGTTCTCCTACGCCGGCGGCATCCAGAGCTTCGTCAAGCACCTGAATCGCAACAAGACCGCGCTGCACAAGGCGCCGATCCATCTTGAAGACGCCCGCGACGAAGGGGAAGGCGAGGAGCGGGTCGAGGTCGCGCTGCAGTGGAACGACGGCTATCAGGAGCAGAGCTACTGCTTCACCAACACGATCAAGAACCGCGACGGCGGTTCCCATCTGTCCGGTCTGAAGTCGGCGCTGACCCGGACGGTGAACGCCTACGCGACGTCGTCGGGACTGATCAAGAACGCGAAGGTGAAGATCTCAGGCGACGATGTCCGCGAGGGTCTGACTGCGGTGGTCTCGGTCAAACTGCTCGACCCCAAGTTCTCGAGCCAGACCAAGGACAAGCTGGTCTCGTCCGAGATCAAGGGCTGGGTCGAACAGGTTGTCAACGAGCGCCTGGGCAACTTCCTGGAAGAGAACCCGCCGATCGCCAAGAAGATCGTCGCCAAGACGGTCGAGGCGGCGCGGGCGCGCGCGGCGGCCCGCGAGGCGCGCGACCTGACCCGGCGAAAGGGCGCGCTCGACGCCTCCAATCTGCCCGGCAAGCTGGCCGACTGCTCGGAGCGCAATCCCGAGTTCGCGGAGCTCTACCTGGTCGAGGGTGAGTCCGCCGGCGGCACCGCCAAGCAGGGGCGCGACCGGAAGTTCCAGGCCATCCTGCCGCTCAAGGGGAAGATCCTCAACGTCGAGAAGGCGCGCTTCGACAAGATGCTCCAGTCCGAGGAGATCAAGACCTTGATCTCGGCGCTCGGCACCGGCATCGGCAGCGACGACTTCGACGTCTCGAAGCTGCGCTACCACAAGCTGATCATCATGTGCGACGCGGACGTCGACGGCAGCCACATCCGCACGCTGATCCTGACCTTCTTCTTCCGCCAGATGCGCGAGGTGATCGAGCGCGGGCACCTCTACATCGCCCAGCCGCCGCTCTACAAGATCGGCGAGGGTCGTAAGGAGACCTACCTCAAGGACGACGGCGAATACCGCACGTTCCTGGTCGACCGGATCCAGGATGTCTGGCAGCTCCAGCTGGGCAGCGATGGCGACAGCAAGACCTTCAAGGGCGGCCGCCTGGCCCAGTTCCTCGACCAGATGGCCGAATTCCGCGCCCACCTCGAGAAGCTCTCGTCGCGTGGTTTTCCCGAGGATGCGTTGCGAGTGGCGCTGATGAACGGCCTGACCGATCGCGGCGCGCTCGCGAATCGGGAGCTTGTCGAACGGATCGCTGGAATCATCGAGGCGTCCGGCTTCCACAAGGTCGAGGTCGAGGCCGATGAGGAGCACGGCGGCCTGAAGATCGGTTTCCTCAGCCGTAGGGACGGCGTCGAGCGCACTGTTCGCTTCGATTGGGCCCTGCTGTCGACCGCCGAGTACCGGGCGATGGCGCGCAACAAGACCGGCCTCGAGGCGCTCAAGGCAACCGAGTTCGCGTTCACCAGGGACGGCGAGACCACGACCGCGGACAGCCTGGACGAGCTCCTCGACACGCTCTACGCGGCCGCCCGCAAGGGGCTGTCGATCCAACGCTACAAGGGTCTCGGAGAGATGAACGCCGAGCAGCTCTGGAGTACGACGATGGACCCCGCGCGCCGCCGGTTGTTGCGCGTCGAGATCGGCGATGACGTCGGCGCCGACGAGATCTTCACCGTCCTGATGGGCGACCAGGTGCCGCCACGCCGTGAGTTCATCGAGAACAACGCCCTCAACGTCACCAACCTGGACATCTAGAGCACCGCTTCCTAGCGAGAACACCCGATATGGCCGATCACGATCCGATACTCCCGCTCGAGGGGGAGCAGCCACCGGCACCGGTGGACATCGAAGATGAAATGAAGCGCAGCTACATCGATTACGCGATGAGCGTGATCGTTGGGCGCGCGCTACCTGATGTCCGCGACGGTCTCAAGCCGGTGCACCGCCGCGTGTTGTACGGCATGTGGGAGTCCGGCAACACGTCGAGCAAGGCGTACAAGAAGTCGGCGCGCATCGTCGGCGACGTCATGGGTAAGTACCACCCGCACGGCGACTCGCCGATCTACGACACCGTCGTGCGCATGGCGCAGGACTTCTCGATGCGCTACATGCTGGTGGACGGCCAGGGAAACTTCGGATCGATCGACGGCGACACCCCGGCGGCGATGCGATACACCGAGGTGCGACTCACCAAGCTCGCCGAAGAGATGCTCAAGGAGGACATCGGCAAGCAGACGGTCGACTGGGTCGAGAACTACGACGGCTCGATGCAGGAGCCGACCGTGCTGCCGGCGCGGGTTCCCAATCTGCTGCTCAACGGCTCCACTGGCATCGCCGTCGGTATGGCGACCAACATTCCACCGCACAACCTCGCCGAGGTCGTCAACGGGCTGATCCACCTGATCGAAAACCCGGAGGCGACGGTCAACGAGCTCATGACCCACATTCCGGGCCCCGACTTTCCGACCGCCGGCTTCATCCACGGTCTGGAGGGGATCCGCACCGCCTACAACACCGGTCGCGGCACGATTCAGGTGCGCGCCAAGGCGGGCATCGAGAGTCGCCGCGGCGACCGCCAATCGATCATCGTCACCGAGCTGCCGTTTCAGGTCAACAAGGCGAGGCTGCTGGAGCGGATCGCAGGCCTGGTGCGCGACAAGAAGATCGACGGCATCACCGATCTGCGCGACGAGTCGGACCGGGACGGCATCCGCGTCGTGGTCGACATCCGCAGGGGCGAGCTGCCCGAGATCATCTTGAACCAGCTCTACAAGATGACGCCGATGCAGTCCACCTTCGGGATGATCATGCTGGCGATCGTCGACAACCAGCCGCGCATCCTGACCCTGCGCGAGCTCCTGGATCACTTCCTGAACCATCGCAAGACGGTGGTCATCCGGAGAACCCGGTTCGACCTCGCCAAGGCCGAAGCTCGGGCCCACATCCTCGAAGGCATCCTCAAGGCGCTCGATCATCTCGACGAGGTGATCGCCACGATTCGCGCCAGCCAGACCCCCGCCGAAGCGCGCGAGCAGTTGATCGGGAACTTCGCTCTCAGCGACCTCCAGGCGCAGGCGATCCTCGAGATGCGCCTCCAGAAGCTGACCGGCCTCGAGCGCGACAAGGTCGTGACCGAGTTCAAGGAGCTCATGCTGCTGGTCGAGAAGCTGCGCGCGATTCTAGGCTCCGACCGGCTGGTGCTCGAGGAGATCCGCCGCGAGCTCGGCGAGATTCTCGAGACCTACGGCGATCCGCGGCGCACCGAGATCATCCCCGAGACCCATGAGATCTCGATCGAAGACATGATCGCCGACGAGGACATGGTGATCACGGTCTCCAATTCGGGCTACGTCAAGCGCTCGCCGCTGTCGCTCTACCGAGCGCAGCATCGCGGCGGCAAGGGCCGGCGCGGCATGCAGACCAAGGACGGCGACTTCGTGGAGCACCTCTACGTCGCCTCGGCCCACAGCTACATCCTGGTGTTCACCGAGAGCGGCCGCGTGCACTGGCTGAAGGTCCACGAGATTCCGCAGGTCGGGCCGGCGGCGCGCGGCAAGGCGATCGTCAACCTGCTCAACCTCGACAAGAGCGAGAAGCTGGCGACTACCGTTGCCGTGCGCGAGTTCAGCGACGAGCTGTTCCTGATCTTCGCCACCGAGAACGGCACGATCAAGAAGACTGAGCTGTCGGCCTACTCGCATCCGCGCAGCGGCGGCATCATCGCCATCAACATCGACAAGGGCGACCGCCTACTCGACGTCCACACGACACCGAGCGAAGCGACCATCCTGCTGGCGACCACCAAGGGCTACGCGATCCGCTTCCGCGAGAGCGATGCCCGCCCGATGGGGCGCGCCACCCGCGGCGTACGTGGCATCAAACTGCGCAAGGGAGATCGAGTGGTGGCGATGGCGACGCTGCACGAAGACGGCGGCGAGATCCTATCGATGGCCGAGAACGCCTACGGCAAGCGCACCGCGGTGGAGCAGTACCGGCTACAGACGCGTGGCGGCCTGGGAATCATCAATCTCAAGGTCTCCGACAAGACCGGCGCGGTGATCAGCGCCAAGCAGGTCAAGCCCGACGACGGCATGATGTTGATCACCCAGGAGGGCAAGATCATCCGCATCGCCGTCGAAGGCGTGCGCGTGATCGGCCGCTCGACGCAGGGCGTCAAGCTGATGGACCTCGACGGGGACGACCGCCTGGTGGCCGTGGCGACCATCGTCGATCGCGACGACGAGGCTGATGACGGCGACGGCGACGGCGACGGCGACGTCGAGCCAACAGAACCGGTCAACTAGCGGTCGTCGGCGCGGGCTCCCGCCGGCCCCGCGGCCGGCCTGGTGGTGAGCGCGGGCGATCGCATCCACACGATCTTCCGGGGCACGGCTCGCGCCTAAGCCGCCGGCCGTCCGTCCGTACGCGCCTGGACGACCCGGGGCACTCAGCCGAGACTCGAGCTCCTGTCTTCTCATGGCGACATTGGGATATTTCAATTGGCGCGAGGTCGGAACCAGTCGCTATAGTGAGAAAACCCAAGTTCTAGAGCGCAGCACGAACGAGAGCCGATCGCGGCGGGGGATTCATGGCGGGGAGAATTTCGAAACTACGTGAAAAGCGCGCGATGCGCGCGTGGTCGATCCTCATGGCGGGAGTCTTCGTTTTGACGCAACCGTTGAGCACGGCGACGATCACCGTCACGGGTGGCTGCTCGCTCGCCGACGCCATTACGGCTGCCAACACCGATTCCGCCACGGGCGGCTGTCCGGCGGGCTCGGGTCTCGACACGATCGAGCTCACCGGTGACGTTTTGCTGACGTCTGCACTGCCGATTGTGGCCGGAGAGACGATGTTCGATGGCAACAACCATACCGTCGGCCGCGATGCGGGTGCGCCCGACTTCCGGATCTTCGAACTCGACGTGAGTGGCGACGTGGAGATGCGTGACATCCGCATCACCAACGGCGCGGCGGACGATGGTGCCGGGATCTTCGCCGACTCTTCGGCCCTGACGCTCCAGAACACGACCATTACCGGCAACGAGGCGACCGCGCGCGGCGGCGGCATCTACGCCGGCGTCAACCTCAGCACGCTGTCGCTGAACGAGAGCACGATCTCCGACAACACGGCGCTCGACGGCGGTGGCGTCTACAGCGGTCTCGGCGCCTACGCCCTGATCGAGAGCTCGACGATCTCGGGAAACGTCGCGAGCGACGATGGCGGCGGCTTCTACAACGTGATGCACAACTACACCGTAATCGTTAACAGCACCATTTCGGGCAACGTCGCCGGCGACAAGGGTGGCGGTCTCTACAACCAGTTCTACTCCGGCGACATGACTCTGATCAACACGACGGTGGTCGGCAACGCCGCGTCGGAGGGTGGCGGCGTCTACGTCTACCCCACGTTCCTCAGTCCGACGCCCAAGGGGTACTACACCCAAGTAAATCTCACCAACACGCTGATCGCTGACAACGCCGGCGGCAACTGTATGGGTGATCAGACCGACCAGGGCGGGAACTTCGACGACGACGGCACCTGCCTGGGCGCCTCGCCGGTCATCTCTGGTGTCGATTTCGACGATACGCTGGCCAACAACGGCGGCCCGACCCTCACGCACGCACTCCTGCCCGGCAGTGTCGCCATCGACGCGGGCGGTGCCTGCGGAATCGGTACCGACCAGCGCGGCTTCGCGCGAGACGCTTTGTGCGACAGCGGCGCGGTCGAGCTCGGGGCGGCGCCGGTGGGGGGCTCGCTGAGCGACGTTCGAGGAGTCAACGTGTCGTGTAGCAACCGCACCACGGGCTCCGTCGTCAGCTTCGCGCTCGCGGCCGGGGCGGACAGCTGGGATTGCGAGGCGCAGGGCCTCGTCGTCACCGCGGGTGACGTCATCAGTCAGTCCGTCCAGGGCGAGGCGATCGATGGAGCAGGCGGAACCGTCATCGGACTGTCTGCGGACCGGGCCTTGTGTCGCAACGCGACCACCGGCCTGAGCGTCGGCCTGAACCTCGCCACCGGGCCGAGTTGGGATTGCGTGGCTGGAGGCTTGACGGTCAACGCGGGAGACCGGATCCGGATCTCCTCGCTCGGCACGGTTCCCTAGACAACGGCGGTGGTGGCCGCGGGAGACCGGGTTCGGATCGTGGTCAACGGCTCGGCGGCGTAGAAGCGCGGCCCATCAGCAGGTGAGCCGGACGAGCCGGTGGACTAAGGGGCCGGGGCTCTGCCGGGTGGCGAAGAAGGCAGGCGTCAAGTCTGCCTGACCGCTCGACGAGTCAACAAAACGGGACCGACTCCTGTCCTGGCGGAGACGCCGTCGTATTCAGCCGAGCGCATGCTCCCGAATCGACAGGCGCGCATGAGTCGATCTCCGGGCTCTGATAGCGTGCCCGCTCTTGGATCATCAAGTCTCTGGTCTCTCAAGGAGGCATCAGCCGTTGCCGTTCACCGACGTGCGATCAGGAGGGCGCCGGCTGGCCAGCCTGGCGCTCTTGGCGCTCTTGGCGGGTTCGCCGCTGACGCCGGCGACGATCGTCGTCGAGGGCGACTGCTCGCTTGCGGATGCGATCATCTCGGCCAATACGAACCAGGCCACCGGCGGCTGCCCGGCGGGGTCGGGGGCCGATCTGATCCTGCTCACCGGCGACATCTCTCTGACCAGCGCTCTTCCCATCATCACGACGGCAGTGACGATCGACGGCCAGGGCTTCGAGGTCCGCCGGGACGACGGCGCTCCCGAGTTCCGGATTCTCGAGTTCGATTCGTTCTCGGCGATCGGCGGAGTCGCGAACCTGACGGTGAGAAACGGGGTGGCCGAGCGCGGCGGCGGCCTGCGCGTGGACATGCGCGAGTTCTCGATGGAGAGCCTGACAGTGGTCGGCAACCAGGCGATCGGCGCGGGCGCCGCTAGCGCCGGTGGCGGCATCGAGATCGAAGCCGACACCGCGACTCTGATCAACAGCACGATCGCCGACAACGTGACCGACGGCTTCGGCGGCGGCATTTACCTGAGCTGGTACTCGGACCTGGCGATCGAAGGCACCACCGTCTCGGGCAACCACGCCGGTTGGGACGGCGGCGGCATCAACTTCTCGTCGAACACGAATAACAGCCTGGTCAACAGCACGGTCTCGGGCAATAGCGCCGACCGACTTGCGGGCGGCATTCGCGACCTGGTGAGCGGCTACTACGGTGTCTACCCCCCGGACTACGGCATCGACCTGATCCACACGACGATCACCGGCAACAGCGCGCCGACCTACGGCGGCGT
>JAJCXP010000182.1 GCA_029263375.1 Acidobacteriota bacterium
GCCTGGTCGTTCCTCGACGGGCCGATCACCGCCAACAACCCGATGGGCGTGCACCACGCCTGGGGTCGGACGTACAAGGATCTCTTCCAGCGCTACTTCGCCATGAACGGGCGCGAGCTGCGCTACCAGAACGGCTTCGACTGCCAGGGCCTCTGGGTCGAGGTGGAGGTCGAGAAGGAGCTCGGCTTCAAGTCGAAGCGCGACATCGAGTCGTACGGAATCGACAAATTCGTCGAGAAGTGCAAGGAACGAGTGCTCAAGTTCGCGGCGATCCAGACCGATCAGTCGATTCGCCTCGGCTACTGGATGGACTGGGACAACTCCTACTTCACGATGTCGGAGGAGAACAACTACACCATCTGGTTGTTCCTCAAGAAGTGCCACGAGCGCGGCTTCCTCTACCACGGCAACGACGCCATGCCGTGGTGCCCACGCTGCGGCACCGGCATCTCGCAGCACGAGATCTCGAGCGAAGAGCGTCCGGCCCTGACCCACCTCTCGCCGACCGTCCGCCTGCCCGTACACGGCCGCGAGAACGAATACCTGCTGGTCTGGACCACCACCCCGTGGACGCTCACCTCCAACATCGCGGCCGCGGTGCACCCGGAGGAGACCTACGTGCGCTTTCGCCAGGGCGACGGCGTCTACTACGTCATCAAGGGGCGACTCGAAGCGGTCACCGCGGGTCAGGGCGACGTCGAGGTCCTCGCCGAGCTGACCGGCTCGGAGCTCGCCGACATCACCTACGACGGACCGTTCGACGAGCTCGAGGCGCAGGCGGGCGTCGGCCACCGGGTGATCTTCTGGAAGGAGGTCAGCGCCGAAGAGGGCACCGGCATCGTCCACATCGCGCCCGGCTGCGGCAAGGAGGACTACGACCTGGGCAAGGAGTTCGAGCTGGCGGTGATCGGGCCGATCAACGAGAGCGGCATCTTCCACGACGGCTTCGGGCCGTTCACCGGCAAGCACGCGTCCGAGGTCACCGAGGAGATCATCGAGTCGCTGCGCGAGAAGGGCTTGCTCTACCGGGCGGAGGACTACACCCACAACTACCCGATCTGCTGGCGCTGCAAGACCCCGCTGCTGTTTCGGCTGGTCGACGAGTGGTACATCGCGATGGGCGACAACGACCCGCCGTCGGGGCTACGCAAGGAGATCATCGCGGTCACCGAGCAGACCGACTGGGTTCCCGCTGTCGGCCGTCAGCTCGAGATCGAGTGGCTCCACAACATGCACGACTGGATGATCTCCAAGAAGCGCTACTGGGGCCTGGCGCTGCCGATCTACAAATGCGACTGCGGGCACTTCGACGTCATCGGCAGCCGTGAGGAGCTGCGCGAGCGGGCGATCGAAGGCTGGCAGGAGTTCGAGGGCAACACACCGCACCGGCCTTGGGTAGACGCGGTCAAGATCGCCTGTTCGGCGTGTGGCGAGCCGGTGTCGCGCATCCCGGACGTCGGCAATCCGTGGCTCGACGCCGGCATCGTGCCGTTCTCGACCCTGGGCTACAACACCGATCGCGACTATTGGGAGCGCTGGTTCCCGGCCGACTGGATCTCGGAGAGCTTCCCCGGACAGTTTCGTAACTGGTTCTATTCGGTCCTCGCGATGGGCACCGTGATGGAGAACCGCCCGCCCTTCAAGCTGATGTTCGGCTACCGGCTGATGAAGGATCAGCATGGCGAGGAGATGCACAAGTCGAAGGGCAACGCGATCGAGTTCAACCAGGCGGCTTCCGAACAGGGCGCCGATCCGATGCGCTGGCTCTACGCCGCCCACAATCCCGATCACGACCTCTGGTTCGGGACCGACCCGATCCACCAGGCTCGGCGCGAGTTCCTGGTGCTCTGGAATGTCTACCAGTTCTTCCTGACCTACGCGCGCATCGACGGCTTCGACCCCACCGCGACCGACGTGCCGCTCGACCGACGCTCCGATCTCGATCGCTGGATCCTGAGCCGGCTCGCCAAATTGGTCGAGAGCGCCCATCGCAACTATCAGGGCTTCAGTGTCCACCTGTTCATGCGCGACGTGCTGTCGTTCATCGACGACCTGTCGCGTTGGTACCTGCGTCGCAGCCGGCGTCGGATCTGGAAGAACGACGACGAGGCCGACAAGCTTGCCGCCTACCAGACGCTCTGGGAGTGTCTGTCGACGTTCACCCAGCTGCTCGCACCGATCGTGCCGTTCGTGACCGAAGCGATGTACCAGGAGCTGGTGCGCCACTACGACGCCTCGGCGCCGGTGAGCGTGCATCTGACCGACTTTCCCGACCCGAGCGCCTTCGAGGCCGACGAGCCACTGCTGATCGCGATGGACGCCGTCCTGGCGATCGTCGAGCAGGGGCACGCGGCGCGCAACAAGGCCGGGATCAAAGTGCGCCAGCCGCTGGCCGAGATGCGGGTCGCGCTCGCGGACACCGATCTGAGAGAGCGGCTGGAGACGTTCGTGCCGACGATCCTCGACGAGCTCAACGTCAAGGCGGTCACCTTCGTCGACTCGGCGGAGGGGCTCTACGACTACTCCGTACGACTCGACGGCCGGATCTCGAAGCGCAAGTACAAGCGGCACTTCAACGCCGTCCAGGAGGCGGTCGCCGCGCTTCCGGAGCGCGAGCTCGAAGCGCGACTCAAAGCGGGCCCGCTCGAGATCAATCTGGACGGCGAGTCCTTCGAGGTCGAACCCGAGGAGGTCCTGACGCAGAAGACGGCGGCCGCAGGGTTCGAGATCGCCGAGGGCGACGGCTACTTCGTGGCGCTCGTGACCGAGCTCACCGACGAGCTGCGCCGCGAGGGTTTCGTGCGCGACCTGGTGCGCAAGATCCAGGATCTGCGCAAACAGATCGACCTCAACGTAGAAGACCGGATCGAGCTGACCTACGCCGCCGACGCCGAGGTCGCCGAATCGGTCGAGGCGTACCGCGACTACATCTCGCAAGAGGTTCTCGCGGTCGCGCTCGAGCGCGCGGAATCGGCCCCAGAGGGCGCCCACAGCGTCGAGATCGGCGACGACTCGATCGCCATCCTGCTGGTCAAGACTGCGGTCGGCTAGCCCGACCGGGTCGGCGATCGCGCCCAGGGCGCGAGAGCGTACAATGGGGCAACGATGCTGGATCTAAGCGATTGGGCCTGGGTGGTCATTGTTGGTGCGTGGTTTCTGGTCAAGGCCGTGGCGCGGCTGTTCCGCTCGAAGAGCGGGTCTCCGAAAGCGGCACCGCACGCGCC
>JAJCXP010000183.1 GCA_029263375.1 Acidobacteriota bacterium
CTTCGGCTACCCGGCCTGCCCGGACCTCGAAGGCCAGCGGCTCCTGTTCGAGCTCCTCGCCCCGACCGACGTCGGCGTCGAGCTCACCGAAGGCGACATGATGAGTCCGGAAGCGAGCGTTTCGGCGCTGGTCTTCCACCATCCGGACGCCCGCTACTTCAGCGTCTGATTCCTATCGCCAGAGAATAGGGACAGGTACCCATCTAGGGGAGCGCGGGAGACATGGGTTCCGGTCCCTGCTTCCCGAGAGCTCGGCATTGAACTGGCTCCCATGCATTCCCGTACATGAGGTGTCGTCGATCTGGCCGAGACACCGTGCCCGCCAAAGTGGTGCGCTCGCGGCTCGATCGCCAAGAAACCGTAGGCTCGGGTTGCGAGACCCGGGCGTCAACAGAGTTGGCTCGAGTCGAGCTCGAGACAATGGGAGAGTGCAATGAACAAGATTCTTCAGGGATTCGTCGCGCCGGTGTTTGCATGCGTCGCGCTGGTCGGGGCGAGCGCGGCCACGGCCCAGACCGGCGGTGAGGTGCAGGACGACTGGTCGGGTGGACCGGGTGCCGCCGGTCCGGTTATCGAGTGGGGCTCCACCTTCGACTCGTCCTCCGGGGTGTCGTGGCGGACGCTTCCCGGCAGGTTGAGCCTGGCAGGTGACCTCCTGCCGGCGCCGGTCGAGTCGATCATCGCGGACAACCCCGGAGGGCCCCGCCAGGTGGCGGTGGGCGACTTCGACGCCGACGGCGCGGACGAGGTGGTGAGCTCCCATCCGGTGACCGACCTCAACACCGGGTCGATCTTCCTCTGGAAGCTCGAGGCCGACGGTAGCTGGAGCCAGCGGATCGTCTCCGAGGACTTCTACGGCGCCGACTACCTCACCGCTGCCGACGTGGACGGCGACGGCGACCTCGACATCGCCGCCGCGGCCTACTACGGCATCGCGGACCCGCCGCCGCCCCCGCCGGAGACCCGCAATGGCCGTTTTGCCTGGTTCGAGAATCTGCGTGGCGACGGCTCCGCCTGGGAGCAGCATCTGGTCGGCGAGCTCTACTGGGGCGCCAACTGGATCGATGTCGGTGACCTGGACGGCGATGGCGATGCCGACCTCGTGGGCGGCTCCGAGCTGGCGAGCGGCGTCTTCGAACAGGACGCCGATGTCGTCTGGTTCGAGAATCTCGACGGCGTGGGCGACAGCTGGTTGGAGCACTCGGTGGACGACGATCTTCCGAACGTCTCCGAGACCCATCTCGTCGACCTGGATCAGGACGGCGACCTCGATATCCTGGCTGCCAGCATGGCCAGCTTTGGGTTCAGCAACCATCATTGGTTCGAGAACCTGGGCGGCGCGGCCGCGTTCGAGCTGCACCAGATCCCGGGCAGCTTCTCGGGCTCGGGCTACGTCGATGTCGGCGACCTGGATGGTGACGGCGATCTGGATCTCCTGGGCGGCGGGCTGCTCGGCGGTGCGGTGATCCTCTGGGAGAACCTGGGTCGGGCGGCAACCTGGAACGTACAGACCGTCGCCACCCTGGTCCATGTCCGGGTCTTGGAGCTGCGTGACGTAGAGGGCGACGGCGACCTCGATGCGCTCGCCGCCACCAGCTTTGGCAGCATCGACAATGAAGCCTGGTGGATCGAGAACACGGCCGGAGACGGTTCGGTCTGGGAGACCCGTCTGATCCGGGAGCTGCCCCAGGGCCTGACCTGGATCGCCGGCGGCGACACCGACGGCGACGGCAGGCTCGAAGCGGCGGTCGCCAACGAGCACACCCTCTTCCCGCGCGAGCAGCAGCTCCGGGTCTACGAGTTGACCGAGGACGGCCCGGGGGGCGAGCTGACCAGCTCGGTTCTCGACGGCGGCACGGAGCCGGACTGGGGGGTGATCGGCTGGCAGGCGACCGGTCCCGGCGCGCCGACGGTCGAGGTGCGGGCGGGTGACAATCCGGAGTTCCTGGGTACGTTCATCCCGGTCCCGGAGCCCGGGTCCGATCTCGGCGAGCTGATCGATCCGGCCGCGCGCTACCTTCAGTACCGGATGACGCTCGATCCAGGGTCAGCACCGGTTGTCGACGAGGTGGCCGTCAACACCCTGTTCCTCGGCCCGCTCGATCCGGGCGTGGCCGGCGGGCTGAACACTCTCGAAGCACGCTGGCACACGCCCGGAGACCGAATTTCGTTCTTCGTCTCGACGCAGCCCGGCCACTCCGTGGCTCCCGGTTGCGCTGACACCGACCTCGATCTGGCCGCAGCGCGGCGGATCGGACGAGCGGTCGTCGACGCCAGCGGCTCGGCAGTCGTCCAGCTGTCGCTGCCGGCGAGCTTCTCGGGCCGCACGGTCTACCTCCAAGCCGTCGTGCGAGGAGACTGCCGGAGCAGTTCCAGGGTTAGACAGGTCGTCGACTAGCGACTGTCCATCTGGTGTTCCCGCGCCCCGGGTCGTTGTGCGAACGCGGTTCGCGTGACGGCTCGGGGCGAGTTCCGATGGGTTCGGTCCCATTTTCCGGCTATCCTGGGCCATTAGATGAGCGATCGCCTGACGATCCACTATCGCCTCAGGTGCGATGACGGCCAGAGTCCCGCGGCGAAGGCCGGCGAGATCGCCCTCGAGCAGACCGTCGAGCTGCCGGAGGAGTGCCTGTCACCGGAGATCCTCGGCCGGGTCGTCGGGCGGGTTGAGGAGGTCGACGAGGAGGGCAACGCGTGGATCGCCCGGATCTCGTACTCGCCCGAGGCGATCGGAGGGGAGCTGCCGCAGCTTCTGAATCTGATCTTCGGCAACGTCTCGATGAAGAGCGGCATCAGGGTCGAGGCGATCGATTGGCCCGAGAGCGTGCTGGAGCTGCTGCCCGGGCCGCGCCACGGCGTCGAGGGCCTTCGACGCATGTGTGGTGTCGAAAACGAGCGGCCGCTGCTGTGCGCGGCCGTCAAGCCGCTCGGACTGTCGGCGCGCGAGTTGGCGGACCTCTGCCGGCGGCTGGCGCTCGCCGGCGTCGATATCGTCAAAGACGATCACTCGCTCGCCGACCAGAGCTGGGCGCCGTTCGAGGAACGGCTGGCGTTGTGCCAGGAGGCCGTGACCGCGGCGAACCGGGAGACCGGTGGCTCGACGCTCTACTTTCCCAATCTGACCGGGGGTCTCGGCGAGCTGCGGCCGCGTCTTAGTCAGATCCGCCGCGCCGGCTGCCGGGGCGCGATGATGAGCCCGATGATCCTCGGCCTCGACGTCGTGCGCACGCTCGCCGACACGTCCGAGCTCGCCATCCTGGGGCACCCGGCGCTGGCCGGCAGCTACTTCGCCGCCGATCACGGCATTGCGCCCGAGCTGCTGCTCGGCGAGATCTTCCGGCTGATCGGCTGCGACGGCGTGATCTACCCGAACGTCGGCGGTCGGTTCGTCCTCGACCGGCACGACTGTCTGGCGATCAACGATCGCCTGCGTCGTCCGCTCGCCGGCTGCCTGCCCGCCTTCCCGGTGCCCGGCGGCGGCATCGACGGTCGACGGATCGGTGACTGGGTCGACCGCTACGGGCCGGACACGATCTTCCTGTTCGGCACCAGCCTCTACCGCGAGCCGGACCTCACCGCTGCCGCGAAAGCACTGGCGTCGAAGCTGCGTTGAAGACTATGCTGGCAGCGGCCGTGACCTACGTAGCCATCGTTCCCGCCCGTCCATCGGACGCCTCGACGATCGCCGATCTCACTGGCGAGCTCGGCTACGAGGTCAGTGCCGGCGAGTTGGAGCGGCGCCTGGCCGCGATCCTCGGCGACGACAATCACGCGGTCTTCGCGGCCCGGATGGAAGATCAGCTGGTCGGCTGGATCCACGTCGTCGGCGTCAAGCGGCTCGAGGCCACGTTCTTCGCCGAGCTCGGCGGACTGGTCGTTCAGGAGGAGGCGCGGCGACAAGGGGTGGGCCGAAGGCTGGTGGATGCGGCTCTCAAGTGGGCAAACGAGCGCGGCTACCGGACTCTCAGGGTGCGGACCAATGTCGTCCGCGCCGACGCACCGCTGTTCTACGAAAGTCTCGGCTTCACGCGCGTCAAGGACCAGCTGGTCTTCGCCCAGAAGATCCCCGCCAAACGGCGCTGAGCGGTCGTCTGCCGGCGTAGGCCGAGTGTTCACCCCCTCCCGACTACCTGCCTGCCAGGAGGGCGCTCGCATTCCCGTCTCAGACGGTGATGCCGATATACTCCAAGCGCGCCCCCGGGCGTTTTCTGAAGGGCGAAGCGATGACGACGCTGACCAAGCGGCGCTTCAGAGCCGCCGAGGTCCACTCGATGATCGACTACGGGGTGCTGCGCCCCGAGGAGCGAGTCGAGCTCCTGGACGGCGACGTGTTCGAAGCGGCGGCGGCAGGCTCGCGCCACGCCGCCTGTGTCAATCGTCTGACCCGCGTCCTGATGCAGGAAGTGGGCGAGCGAGCCCTGGTCAGCGTTCAGAACTCGATGGACCTGAGCGAGTACTCGGTCCCGGAGCCAGACCTGGGCCTCTTCGAGCCGCGTGGGGACTACTACGAAGAGGCGCTTCCTTCTTCCGGCGCCGCGTTCGTTCTGATCGAAGTGTCGGACACGACGCTCCGGCAGGATCGGTCGCTCAAGCTGAAGCTCTATGCTCGTGCCGGGATCCCGGAGTACTGGATCGTGCACCTGCGCAAGCGCGCGGTCGAGGTGTGCCGCGAGCCGGCAGGCGACGGTTATCTGAGTCGCGAGGTCCTGCTCGACGGCGATGAGTTGACCGCGCTCCGGTTGCTCGACCTGCGGGTCCCGGTGTCCGCGCTGTTCGCGCCCTTGCCCGCGGGTTGACCGGCGGCGAAGCGCGGTAGCCCATACAATCCGATCATGGCTCTCCGCATGATCGAGATCTACCTGCCGGCCAAGGAGGCCGAGCGGGTTCGCGACGAACTGGGCGAGAGCGACTTCGACATCCACGGCATCTGGACCGAGCCCCTCGACGGCGACGGCAAGCTGCTGCGGGTGCTGGTCTCGACCGGCAGCTCTGAACCGATACTCGACGACCTCGAACAGCGCTTCGAGTCGCTCGACGACTTCCGCGTCGTGCTGATGCAGGCCGAGGCCACCCTGCCGCGACCGAAGGAGAAAGAGGACAGCATCGCCAGGAAGGCGAATGCCGCCCGGCTCAACCGTGAGGAGCTCTACACGGATTCGCTCGAGACCGCGCGCTTCACGCCGACGTTTCTGGCCATGGTCGCGCTGTCGACGGTGGTTGCCGCGGTCGGGCTGATGCGAGACAGCCCGGTGATCGTCCTGAGCGCGATGGTGATCGCGCCGCTACTCGGCCCGAACATGGCGTTGGCGCTTTCGGCGACCCTTGGCGATCGCGAGCTGGCGCGGACGGCGTTCAAGTCGGCGGTGTTCGGTCTGCTGCTGGTGCTCGCCATCTCCGGCCTGCTGGGCTGGGTCCTGCCGGTCGATCCGGAGGTCGGGGAGATCGAGTCGCGCTCGGCGGTCCACCTCGCGGACCTCGCCCTGGCGCTGGCCGCGGGAGCTGCCGGCGCGCTCAGCATGACCTCAGGGGCCAGCTCGGCCCTGATCGGCGTCATGGTCGCGGTCGCTCTGTTGCCGCCTGCCGTGGTCACCGGCCTGCTCTTCGGCGCCGGCGAACCGCAACGGGCGCTGCTCGCCGCCGAGTTGGTGGCGACCAACCTGCTCTGCCTGATGATGGCGGCGATTCTGGTCTTCCTGATCCGCGGCATCCGGCCCGCGACTCTGTGGGAGGCGAAGAAGGCGAAGCGCGCCACCCGGAACGCCCTGATCGCCGGCGGGGTGCTACTGGCGGCACTGGTAGTCCTGATCGTGGTCCAGGCTCGCCAGACGCCGGAGCTCGGCGAGCAGCTCGACCAGGTCAAGAATCCGGTCGAGGGCTCGGACTAGGGCCGGCTAGAGCTCGCCCAGCGCTTTCTCGACCCGCTCCCACTCCGCCATCTTCTCCTCGATCTCGGCGGTCAGCTTCTTCTGCTCCTGCTCGAGCTTGCCGACCTCCTTGCGCGCCGTCTTCTCGAAGTAGGTCGGGTCGCAGAAGATCTCGTTGATCTCGTTGACGCGCTTCTCGGCCTGCTCGATCTCGGTGGTCAGCCGGTCGCGGTCCTTGGTCAGGCGCTGCTGTGCCTTCCGGTCCTGCGAGGCGCCCTTGTAGCCGGCCTTCTGCTTCGCCTTGGTCTTGCGCTTGTCCCGCCGCGCCTTGAGCGCCACCGCCTCGAGGTCGAGATGGTCGTCGCCGCAGTGGGCGACGTACTCCTCGTAGCTTCCGAGGTAGTCGCGGATGCCGGTCGCACTGACCTCGATCACGCGGGTCGCAAGGCGCGACACGAACCAGCGATCGTGGGAAACCAGCAGCAGGGTGCCGTCGTACTTGCGCAGGCCCTTGACCAGCGCCTCGATCGATTCGAGATCCAGATGGTTGGTCGGCTCGTCGAGCACCAGGACGTTCGGCTGCTGGATCGACAGCTGGGCGAAGATCAGGCGCGCCGCCTCGCCGCCGGAGAGGCTGCCGAGGCGCTTTTCGACGTCGTCGCCGGTGAACAGCACCTGTCCCAGATTCCCGCGCACGAAGCCGATCGGCTCGCCGGGGCAGCTCTCCCAGAGCCACGCCTCGACGCTCTGCTTGTCGGTCGTCAGGGCGCTGCGATGATCCTGTGCGAAGTAGCCCGGATGCGCCTCGTACCCCCACTCGGCGGTACCGGAGTCGGCCTCGAGCTCGCCCATGGCGATCTTGAGCAGGGTCGACTTGCCGATGCCGTTCGGGCCGATGATCGCCACCCGGTCCTCGCGACGGATCGTCAGCGAGATGTCCTCGAGCACCTGGTTGTCGCCGAACGCCTTGGAGATGCCATCGAGCATCAGCACGTCCTTGCCGCTCGGGCGCCGCTGATTGAACTTGAAGGTCGGGTAGCGGCGTGAGGTCTGCGGCAGGCGCTCGATGACGATCCGGTCCATCTGCTTCTGCTTGCTCTTCGCCTGCCGCGCCTTGGTCGCCTTGGCCTTGAACCGCTCGACGAACTGCTTGTGGTGCGCGATCTCCTTCTCGCGCTTGGCGATCTCTTTCTCCTTGCGCTCGCGCTCGGCTTTCTTGGCGCGCGCGAAGTCGGAGTAGTTGCCGGTGTAGAGCATCACCGTCTCGTAGTCCACGTCGAGGATGTGGGTGCTGACGTTGTCGAGAAAGCGATGGTCGTGGGAGATCACCACCACCACGCCGCTGTACTCCTGGAGGAACTTCTCGAGCCAGCGGATCGACAGGATGTCCAGATGGTTGGTGGGCTCGTCGAGCAACAGTGCGTCGGGGCTCGCTGCCAGCACCTGCGCCAGCAGCACGCGCAGCTTGAAGCCGCCCGAGAGCGTCGACAGCGGCCGCCGGTGGGCCTCGGCAGGAATCCCGAGCCCCTCGAGAATCTCGGCCGCGCGCGCCTCGGCGGTGTAGCCGTCGTGCTTGAGCACGATCTCCTCGAGCTCGGCGTAGCGGTCGCCGTCGAAGGTCTGATCGGCGACCGCGAGCAGCTCCTCCTTCTCGCTGATCGCCCGCCACAGCTCTTCGTTGCCCGCCAGGACGACCTCGAGGATCGGCTCGTCCTCGTAGGTGAACTGGTCCTGGCGCAGGACGCCGAGCTGCAGTCGCTTGGCGACCGAAACCGTGCCGTCGCTCGGCAGCTCGTCGCCGGCGAGGACGCGCAGGAGCGTCGACTTGCCCGAGCCGTTGGCGCCCACGAGGCCGTAGCGCTCACCAGGGTTGAGCTGGAAAGCGACGTCGCTGAACAGGCTCTGAGAGCCGAAGGCCTTGGCCAGGCCGGAAACCGAGATCATGCGGCCGCGAAGGATAGCATCGTGAGCGCCCGTGGCCCGAATGTTGCACTGATCGACGTCAAGCCGACGTCGAACCGACCGTAGAAGGAAGCCTAGTCGACTCCATGCCGCGACCGATGGTGCGCAAAGTCCGCAAGCGGGCACCGAAGAAAAAGGCGCGTGGCTCTCGTGGTGGAGCTTCGAGCACCCGCCGCCGGCTGATCTGGACGCTCGGTCCGTTGGCCGCTCTGGCCGCGCTCTTCTGGCTGGTCTGGCCATTCTTGCAGGCAGGCGACCGGTTCAAAGAGGTCGCGGCGCAGCGTCCTTCGCGTCTCTACGGTCATCCGGTTCAGCTCTGGTTGGGCTCGGCCACGACGCCGCAGGCACTCAGCCGTGAGTTCGAGGCGCTCGGCTACACCAAGGTCTCGGGGCGAGCGCCACGCCGTGAGGGCGAGTACCGATGGCTCGACAGCGGCGTGGTCGCGCAGCTGCGGCCGCACACCACCGCCGCCG